>JBPCVE010000391.1:0-13909 GCA_051010795.1 Rubripirellula sp. | reverse complement strand
CGGACGATTTATCGACCGTGGATCGACAAGCCGGCCTCACTGAGATCCTGCTCTCAACGCTCATCTCGGGCATGACCAACGTGGTGGCATTCACCCTGGACGAACTGGGAACTCCGTACACGGGGCTCTCGGAAATCGAGGGCGAGAAAGTCAACCAACATGACGTTGGTCACGGAAAAGCAGTTGGACGGTTTGAAGCAACCGAGGTACGTAAGAAAATTCGCAACCAGCACATGACACTCATCGACACCATCGTCACTCGCTTGAAAAATGTCCCTGAAGGCGATGGCACCATGTTCGACAACACGATGCTGTTCTACTTCCCGGACAACGGTGAAACACACCACAGTCACGGCACCGAATGGCCGTTCGTGGTACTTGCAGGCGAAAACACGCCTCTCGACATGACTCGACGCTACATCCGTCTGCCTGGCTACGGCAAAGAGGGGCATAAAACACTGGGCAACTGGTACACGACTCTGCTCAACGCGCACGGAAACTCAATCAACCACTATGGCAGCCCCGACGTGGGCCTGAGTATTGAACAAACCGGACCGATTGAAACGTTTCTCGGTTAGCCGAAGCAGCAACTTGCCGAACTTCAGTGAATTCACAACTCATTGATCTGATTCGAGTTTCGAATGGCCGCAGGCCATCTTCACAACGCAACTTCAGCACCTGTTGTACTTCCAACGTAAAGCACCCAGGTGCCAACGTATTTGCATGCCGGCCAAAGCAACCGCATGCTTCGCCCGCGAGTTCAATACGGAGCGTTTGATCACACAACCAGATCATCCGATGTACCGTGCTGCCCATCGAAGCCGGCACTTCTAATTTCAAATTGTTCTCTCACTATTTTGTAGACAAAGTCATTACCCCACGCGTCTTGGGGAACCTCGTCCAAAATCGGAAATAGCCATTTTGCTCTTGCCTTAATGGCTTGCCATTTTGCTATCGCCTTAGCGTCGGTTGGACCATCTACAAGCACCTGTAAGTCGTGCGGATTCTCGTCCATAGAGACTTGATACTTTTTCACATCGCTCTTTAACCTATTGAGGGAAACCTCAGTAGAACTGGTGTTGGCACTGTTCTGCCCCCCTGCGTAATCGAGAGTTCCACGAGCAACCACAACTACAACAACGAACAGCAACCCGAGAACCACTACTAAGAGCGGCAAGAAGATAACCCATAAGGGCACACTCGTTTGTCCACTGGGTCGCTGAGCACTGGGTCGCGCAGCCGTCGTTGCATCCAATCTTTTTGCGTTTGCGGTTGTGGGAAGGAACTCGACCAACGCAAATTAGCCGGGTCGCTGACGCAGACAAACTGTTTCACACCGCACTCAGTCCAGCACAACCGATCACAATACGTCGTTACCAAAGAAAAGCTCGCCCACCACTCTGCATTCAACCATTTAGCTTGCCGTTTACCTTTCCCAGACCTCATCGCTCTCGGACGCTTCAATGCCTCCTAACCTAACCTGTCGGATGGATGGGACACGCTCGCGCGTGAATCAGGCCAATCCCAGCAAACGGACCTACGTCTGCATGAGTTCCCTGGTCTTCAAGGTTGGTTACGTCCCAACTACATTTTCAGCTCCCACAACACTATCTTCCTTGTCTTTCAAAGTCCTCCACCCAACTGCCCAGCTTCTCTCAACGGTTCCAGCCAAAGCAGCACCCCATTGTGCTGTGATGTTTTTGAAACTTCCGGCATTTTATCGTCTGTCAAATACATGCCATAAAGCTCAACAGACTCCACGGCACTCCCGGGTTGAAAAGACTGACTCTTATAACCCTCGCTACCCGACTCGCCACGCTCGGCACCCCATGCATGAACTTGATTGACCTTGATCACCTCTTGATCATCAAGCAGAACACGGACCTCAAACCCATCTTTTGTGTTCCTTTTCTTAATTTCGATTGCATGCCTGCCATGAGGCAACACAAGCTCGGTCACTTCCGAAGGCATACTCCCGAGCTGCAAGCCTTTAGTCGCAAGGCATAGCTTGTAAGCGGTCCCACCGTTGCCTACCGTCTCCTTGCTTGGTAACGCTACGTTCCACTTTTTCTCGTCACTCCAGGTTTTGGGAGCACTGACCAATGCAACTCGATCGTTGTACAGAACCACAAGAGCCTTCGACTCTGCCCGCATGGCTTGGATCGCAGAACGCATCCGTTCGTTATCATCGCGCAAACGGTGATAGCAAAACCAACAAGCACATAAGAGTGCCAACAGGATCATGGTCTTTAAATTCCACTGTAGTGGCCCCCTTCGAACTCGGGCTTCCAGTCCATTCCGCGTATCGCTTCTATGTGACTCGGACGTATCAATCTCAAAATCAACATTTGAGTCATTCACGGTTCTCTCTCACTTGCTGACGCGTCTGTGCGTGCTGAACCGCCTGTCTCCGCATCAGTCCCCAGTTGCAAATGGCACAGCTCCGGAACGTACCATTTCAGATTTTGAGGGGACAAAGATTCCTGCGCATCTTCCCGCATTTGATCGGGCATGCTTATCCGCAATAGTGAGCTCAATTGACCAGACTGCACTGTAACGCGACCGTCACTCGCAAGCTGTTCAATCTCCATCTCATCCCAACGCCCGTTCAAAAATTCATATAACTGTGCCCCGCCCATATCGGTGGTGCCCCCACTGCGATTCACATCCCACCATGCCTTCAAACAGCCGTTTTCGCCATCACGAAACCGAACGTGGGCGATGAAGCTCAAAGGTCCTTCCATGGGCACGATCCGATCCCACGCGACACTGGTTTTACAAACGACCGTCTCATTTTCAGGCACAAAAATTCGCCAGCGAAAATGTCTTGGATCTTTCGTCGGAAGCGCAATCACCTGAACCCCGGGTTCTCCCGTAGATTCAAGATAGCCAACTTCCGCAGCGAGAATTCCGTATTCCCGCGACAAGTCTTTCCTCAAAAGCGTTTCCCGCGCCGCCAACGACAAACCGACAAGAGCAGCTAACACAAGAACAACATTCATCCCCAATTTCATGAATCAACTACCTCATAGAAGGTTTTTGGAATGCAAATCGTCTTCTCAGCAAAAGATAAGACTACCATTGTGCTCGAATTTTCGAGTGTATTGCAGATCGAAAACACAAAATGAGTTCGCACTGCGTCGGAATTACTTCCATCACCCGTTCCAACTCAAAACCAACGCTGGGATTCCCGGTCCTTGTTGAGTTTCTCCAGATTACTCCGATGATGTTTTAACCGCGCCAACAGGTCCGCCAACTCTTCATTTAGCCCTTCGCGAGCCAACTCTGACACGTCAGGCTCATTCAATTGCCGCGTCAGATCCGCGATCCTCTGCTGATCTTGCATAATCCAGTTTTCGAGTTCTTCTGCACGAGTCGCGTAGACTTCTTGCATAGTCCAAGCCCCAACTTTTTTGAGATACGCATCTAAATCACGAACCATCTCGGCAGTCTTTCCCGGCAGTTCTTTCGTGAGGTCGTTCCTTTCCCCCATATCATTCACAACATTGAACAGCTTGAGCTCTCCCGAGTTGAGTTGCCGCATCAACTTGAAATCACCATTACGGTATGCAGTGATTGGTGTGGTGTAGTGAGCCGGGAAATGAAACACAAATCCAGTATCCCGTTCCGCAAGTTGCCCCCGATTGCCATTCTCCAGAACAGGACGCAGGCTAATGCCGTCCAAATCATCTGGAAGGGCGACGTTACTTCCCACAAGATCGTGCATCGTGGTGAGATAATCCCACTGCGCGACGGGTTTGTCACACTGTGAGTTTGCCGCGATCCCGGGACCAGCAACGATCATCGGGACTCGTAAACCACCCTCCCACATCTTTGCCTTTCCGCCCTGCAACGGAGCGTTACTTTGACCGCCCCCGTTATCCGACGAAAAGATGACGTAGGTATTCTCCTCAAGCCCCTGCGACTTGAGCTCATCCAGCACCATTCCAATCGACGCATCCATATTTTCCATCATAGCGGCGTAATTGGCTTTTTCCCAAAGTGCTTGCAGTTTCTTGGGCATTGCATCAGCGTTGGTGTCAAATTTCGATATATCCGGTATCCCTCCTTGAATATCGTGCTCGGTGGCAAGGAGACGGAGATATTTTTCACGCGTGCTTTTAAGAGATGTATTTCGGACATGCACGGCATAATGAGAAACCATCATGTAGAACGGCTTCTGATCTTTCCCGCGTTGATCCAAAAACTGTTGAGCGGTTCTCGCCAAGCTGAAGACTCGCTTCGGATCATCAAGAGGAATGGGAGTTTTATACGCCGGCTCCCACCAATCTCCATGTGCGTTTCCATTGGGAGTTTTGTGATTGAAATCTGTCACGTCATAGCCATGCTCCTTGAACCAACGCATGGGTGTGCATCCTTTGCCAAAAAATGCTGTCACGTATTCATCATCAGCCTCTTTGATCATTTCCGCGATTGACAGATTTTTGCCAAGGTCAATCTCCCTTTTGTTCATCACCACATCGTGAATCGAGATACAACCTACTCTGGCAGTCGTTTTGCCATGCTGGATGCTTGCGCGGGATGAAGTGCAAACCGGTGATGGACAATACGCATTTGAAAAACGCATTCCTCTCGACGCCAATCGTTCAAGACTCGGGGTCTGATGAAGCTTGTGCGCTAGTTCAGGACGCCCCTTCATCATTGGGACACTCGTTTGCGTGTACCCCAAGTCATCGGCATAAATGATGACAAAATTCGGGGATTCCTCGGCATGAACGCGGGCAACCGCAAAGGTCACAGCAAGGGTAAGCAAAGAAAAAGTCAGTAATCTCATCTGTTGATCCTGTGAGTCTCAATATCAAAACGCAACGAGAAGGCACCGTGAACGGTGCATCATCATTCACGTGTGTACTACTGCACTGCCGACCTTCCGGTAAGTCAGGGATTTTGTGGAAAGATTCAGTCGCCCGTGTAATCAACCCAGGTCGATCGCACATGTTTCTCGGCGTCCTGTTTTGGTGCACTATCCCGCCAGGACGTATGCTTTGCCTGCCTTCGGCACCTTTCCTTGTTCATTTCATTTTTAAAAAGCTTCGCATTCAACTCCGCCAACAGTGTTGCTTTTTGCTTTTCAAAATCCACAGGATTCTCTGCTTTCAGAAGATTGAGCTTTTTATGGAAGGCCTCTTTTGCGCGTTCTCCGAAATGATCCATGAGATCATAAAGAGCCTCACGAACTTGGGCGGTGGTACCACCGTCAACCTCTTTCACATAATTAGCGCGTACAGCGTCCATGGATTCTGCTCTGCCCGGCATTGCAGCAGCCAGATCGACTTGTTCCTGATAATCGGTCTTGATGTTGAACAGTTTAATCTCACCAGAATTGAGATGCCGCATCAACTTGTAATCGCCAATGATGATCGAACTGATCGGTGGATGAAAATGGCAGGTATAGTGATGAACGATGCCGGGTGCTGCGCGATTAACAATGCCGCTGTTTCCCTGAGTGAAAACGTCACGCAGACTTCCCCCATCGACCCCCTCGGGAAGCGGCGATTCACTACCACTCAAGTCGTGAAAAGTTGGCAGAAAATCCCATTGAACAATGGGGACATCACACTGTGCGCCTGCTTGAATCATCGGACCGGAGATCACTGTGGGCACGCGGATACCACCTTCATAGAGCGAGCGTTTCCCTTCCTGCAGCGGACCATTAAATCGACGGTTTTCCCCATTCACCTTACGCCGATCAGAGTGTCCGCCGCCATTGTCGGATGTAAACATGATGTAGGTATTCTCAAGCTGCCCCTGTTCCTCAAGTGCGTCCAGTAACGCCCCCACATTCATATCCATCTCTTCCACCATAGCTGCATAGACGATTTCCCGATTGACACTTGATTTTTCGTCATCGATCTTCTCAACATCCCGCCCTTCCTGGATCCAACGTTTTTTATTACGTTCGATCGCTTCCTGGGTAGCCATGTGCGGGATGTGAGCGGCATAGTGTGAAACCATCAGGAAGAACGGTTGCTTTCCAGCATACTGATTTACAAATGAAACGGAGTCTTTCCTGAGGGAATGCAACCGCTTCGGATTGTCTTGGGGGAAAGGAGTTTTCTTTTTCACATCCCAATACGAACCATGTCCGTTTCCATTTCCACCGGGCTCACCCGGCCCTTCGTCGGTAAAGTCATAGCCGGCCTCATCGAACCGGCCCATGGTACTGCAACCTTTTCCAAACATTGCGGTGACGTAGTTTTTCCCAGACGCTTTTAACATTTCAGCGAGGGTCACTTCATCGTCGTACCCATTTGGTCTTTGCACAGACGAAAGAACATCAAACACATTGCGATATTGCATGCGTGCGGAAGACTTTCCGAACTGAATACTCAAACGCGATCCAGTGCAGGTAGGCGTCGGTGCGTAGGCAGTGGAAAAGCGTGTACCGATTGCGGCAAGGCGATCAAGACCAGGAGTTCTGATGAAACTGTTCCGTGTAGTCGGGTCATCGTCCATCATTTGGACAGAGGTATCGGCATACCCCAAGTCATCTGCATAAATCAGGATAAAATTCGGGGCCCCTGCAAACAGATGCTGCGTGCCGCACGCAAGAAACGCGAACACGACAAGATGGTTCAACTTCATGGGTAGACTCAATCCTAATCTGTACTTTAAAAACATATGACTATGGTCCTTGATTCAAGACCCTAATTGCGATCAGCGGTACCACGTTGTTCATGCATTTGAATGAGCGCACGTGATCGAGCGAGTTGTCGATCCTGAAACTCTACATGGTTTCTGGAGACGTCCACCCTGAACGCCTTCTGTTTGTTGGTTGGGTCCCCTTGGAGATCCGCGGTCAGCTTTTCAAACCGTTTTCTGCCATTGGCGATCCATCCTCCCTCCAAGAGCCCGACGTAATTGCGACGAATCAGGGTTACGGTCTCGGCATTCACTGAAACCAAGTACCGGGAACGCTGGTTGTCCATTTTTTCAACCAACGCTGGCATGCTTGCTGCCAGGTCATTGCGTTCACGAATGTCGTTCACGACATCGTACAACTCAACCTTCAGAGTATCGAGATTTTTCCTCAGCTTGTAGTCACCCATACGAACCACAGACTCAGGATCACCTGTGTGCCAGGGAAAGTGAAAGACGAGGGGCTTGGTGTTACGCAATACCTTTCCTGCGTTACCCCGCACGAAAACATCACGCAGACTTCCACCATCCAACTCAGGGGGCAGTGGTTCGGTGCCACCTGCCAAATCATAAAACGTTTGCAGGAAATCCCACTGCACGACTGGAACATCACAATAGCTGCCGGGGCTGATACCGGGCCCACGAACGACGGTTGGCATTCGGATGCCACCTTCGTAGAGGCTTCCTTTTCCACCCCGCAACGGCGCGTTACCACGGAAACCACCGCCATTATCGGACGTGAAGATGACAAACGTATTCTCGGCAATGCCCATCTCATCGATCGCGTCAAGTAAAGCGCCCGTTGCACGATCCATGTCATCCAACATTGCCGCATAATTGATGATCCAGCCATGGTTGTACATTGAGATGGAAATCGATTCCTCAGGGGTGTCATCTTTCCTCTGGTACTTGCTTCCTTTTGGCAGTTTCCTGTATTTCTCTCGAGTCTCTTTCAAAGAGTCATGCCAAATATGCATGGCGTAGTGCGAAAGCTGCAAATAGAAGGGCCGCTTTGAGGCAACTTGTTCTTCCATGAATTGAATGCTCTTATCAGTCAGCGAGAACATCCGCTTGGGATCCTGCTCCGGCAGATGGGTTTTCCCATCATCAGCAAAGTCTCCTGGCCCATTTCCATTGGGCCCATCGGTGACATCGTAACCCGCATGCATGGGTTTGATACTATCGTTGTGCCACTTGCCAAAATGGGCAGTTCGATAGTTGGGGTTCGCTTTCTTGAGGGCTTGGGGAATCGTAATTTTCCCCATGTACTGCTTTTTGGCTTCCACCGAAGACAGCACGGTATATCGGAGTCGACTGGGGGTCATCCCATGCAGCAGACTGTTACGAGAGGGTGCGCACAAGGTTGATGGTGAGTAACACGCGGAGAGCACCATCCCTTCCCTGGCGATCCGCTCGAGATACGGCGTTTGAAAGTAGTCGCTACGCGTATCCTCTCGCCCCTTGATCATCTCTACCGACGTCTCCGCCCATCCAAGGTCATCGACGTACACAAGCACAAAGTTTGGCGTCTCAGCAGCGTCTACCATCACCGAACATGATGAAACGAAAAATCCAATGCTGAGTATGATCTTGATGTTCATTTTTCCTGCCCCGATCAATTGCCTGTTTCAATGAGAACACGAACCTGATCAAGATGCCCTGGATTCTCCTGCAGTTCAATCAGCAGAGTGCGTCGATCAGCAGCTAAGGTGAGGCTGTCAAACCCCCGTCGTTGATCACCCGCTGGGCGAGGTTCAATCGTTCTCGGACTGGGGTAGGAAACGTCAGGAACCCCGAAAATCACCTCGGACTCTCGCAACAATCGATCCATCGTGATAACACCGACGATGGGGTTTGCAAAAGTAATCTGACCACGAACACTGCGTCTTCGATCCGGATTCTTCCCCTCGGGGTAAGCGTCCAGTTGCAGCAGATAGCTTGTGACGCGCTGGTCGCTTGGAAGTCGCCGTTTTTCTCGATACGGCGACTTGGCATACACGCCAGGATCGACCATATCGACACGAACTTCTTCACCCGGAAGAACATTTTCACGTTCAGGAAAGACCACGATATTTTCGTTGTCCTGATAATTGCCGGGGTGGAACTCTGGCCCCGGTTTTACAAAGCGGATGGCACCTGTCGTTTGCAGGACGCCCGAACTTACTGGCCAGGTATTTTCGAACTGCGAGGATTCGAACGCTACCGAATCGATCGAATTAGACGCTTTGCTTGATCGGATCGCCTCCCCCTCACGCAAAAGTTGAGTCTGCTGGCTTTCCCGCCCGACAGGCGGTGTGCTGACCTCAACTTCTCCCTCAAAAACGCAAACATCTGTCTGCCCCGCATGACTCACTGAGACACCAAACGCGGTTCCAAGATCAACCACATGCGCCGAATCAGTATCAATCACGAAACCACTGGCTGATTCAGGGACCGTCGCAGTCACGACCCCACGATGAAGCACCAGACGCATCTCATCCACCAGATCCAACTGTGCAGGCCCCTCCACGGCCACGCTCGCCCCACTGGAAAAGTCCAAACGGACAATCCCTCTCGAGACGGTCATCGGCCCTGAATCCAACAACTCACCGCTCACATAAGCAACACCAGAATCCCGGTATGCACCAACAGTTTCAGCAATCACTGCGGGCACTTGCCTGGTTCGAGACACAATCGGGAACGCCCCGGCAATCAACATCAAACACGCGGCACAGGCAACAACAATGCTCAGCGCAGCGAATTTCCCCAAGTGAGAACGCCCCGGCAACTCGCGAGTGATTGACTCGCGAGTGATTGACTCGGGAGCGATTGAGTCGGGACGAGATACAAACTGGCGACGCAATGCCGCATGCATATTGACAGCATGCAGATATCGCTCACGTACGAGTGAGTCACTTAGCAAATGCTCCTCAAGTTTGAGCAACTCTTCCTGGCTGGCAGTTTCATTGATTGCTTTGTCTATCAATGCTTCAATCGTTTGATTCATTGTGCTGACTCCCGCAACCCCAATTGACGGTCGATGCAGTCATGCAGCAGACGACGAACACGATTCACGCGCTTATAAATCCGATTGGCCGCCTCACCGCACTTCTCCGCAAACGCCCGGATCGTTGCTCCTTCGGCGTAACAACCCGCCATCATCTTTTGATCATCCGGACTTAATTTCTCCAAGCACGAATCCAGAGCCCGACGCCGAGCGTCCAGGCTGTCCCCGATTTCGTCGGATTGTTCGGCAAGCAGCACGGCGAGTTTTTCTCCAAACACATGTCGATCACGTCGCACTTTGGTGATGTGGTTCAACGCTGCATTTTTGGCAATCTGAATTGCCCAATTACGAAAGTTGGTTCCGGACTCGTACTGATCAAATGCCTTCCACATTGTGACGCTCGCTCTCTGAACGACATCCTCGGCGTCCGCAGTATTCCGCACCATTGCCAGCACGAATGAAAAAACCGCTGCCTCGTGTCGCACAAACAGCGTCACAAACTCATCGTGGCGAATTAAACGAAGTTTTTCTGATTCCATGAACCTTCCTCTCTACCTACTCAGTTCCATTCAACCGACAATTCGCCCACTTCATTTCTTTTTTTCAGAAACTCCCTCAAATCAGCCGGCACCCCGATCACAAATCAGCAGGTGTCCCAATGGGGGTGCCAAGCGTCACCTCCCAAAACAACCTCCATTCCGCCACGATAGGCGAAATCACGACTCTCGTTGGATTTCAAGTCAATCGCGGGTGTGAAAATCCTGTTTGCAAGACAACCAATCGGCAAAATTGGCATATTGAATCATCGCGTACGGGTAAGATGGAACGGGACCTACGTGGCAAGCTGCCGTCGTTTCATTACCCAGCCCACCAAAAAAAGACTCGGATGCAACGTCTCCTCAAGAGCTGGTGGCCAGCGATCGCCCTGGCACTCCTTTTGGCACCTCACGCCAGAGGTTCGTATTACCATGCCAACGTCAAAGAGGGAGCGGAGTTCTTCATGTTTGACGTGCGTTTCCCGTTCATGCCCTCAGGCACGTACTTCTCGTTTTGGAATGGGAAATTCTTTCCGGTTGGTGGTGCTTTCTATGGAGG
The DNA here is from genome assembly GCA_051010795.1 of Rubripirellula sp. GTDB lineage: Bacteria > Planctomycetota > Planctomycetia > Pirellulales > Pirellulaceae > Rubripirellula. Next base: position 3,168 of record JBPCVE010000391.1, on the reverse strand, counting down.
CGTGTTCACACGTGGGCCTGGCAAAACAGGGGGTCCCGAGAATCAGAAACATGGAACACCTTGGACGTACTGGGGTGATGATGCCTACAACGGAGATCGACCTCGGCCGGTCTACACCGGACAATACACCAATTCGACGGGTGCAGGCGGGGAGGGTTCGGCAGCAGCGGTGGGCGGCGAAAAGCCGTTTCTGCGACGGGGTGTCTGGTTCACCATGTGCAAACGTATCTGGAAGCCTGCTGAAAAGAACGCCTCCTATCGTTATGAAGGTTGGTGGATCAAGGACCAACAAACCGGCAAATGGCACCTGAGTGCTGTGATTCGCATCCCAGCGCCGGTGACCGGCTATTCAGGTTGGTCAACCTTTGTCGAAGAACTCGCTAAAGGCGCTGATCGAGCTATCGACGTTCGACGTTTCTATTGCCGCCTGAACCGGGAATGGCACAGTGTCGACACGATCACGATGGATAACAAATACAATGCCAGATTCTCAATCCTCGACAATGATTCGACCTTTCACTACGAGGAACCGGTCACCCACAAGGCAGATCCTGCAGGAACGACCTCGTGGACCGTCAAACAACCTGACCAACCCACTTTCGGTAATCTGGCAATCAACTCCCCCCAGGCCCACCGACTGGGTGATCAGGTTGCGGTGCGTTGGTCAATCCCGGACACAGCAGTTCCTCAACTCGGTTACCACATCGAGATAGTTGGAAAAAATGGAAAAACGCTAAGTGAGTTAACGGAAATGTTACCTCATCAACAGATCAAAACCATTTCCACTGATGGTGAACAGGCAGCGAGCGTGCGGCTTACCGTGATCGACATTTTCGATCAGAAAACCACTCAGGAGATCCCCATCGTTGAAGCCCAAGCAGGGGCGACCGATGAGGGAACCACAAGACAACCTGACGCGATCACTTCACGAGCTGGCCTGACTTACGAATTATTCAAACTTGACGATAAATCTGATCTCAACACCATCCCCGATCTCACCAGCCTGCAAAGCACTGATGGGTGGGCCGCCGATGAGCATGAAGGTTTTATGCGTTCAGGAATACTGCCCACCGTGGTACTTCCCCCGCGTGAGATGTGGGACAAAAAACGATCACAATACGCCGTTCGCTACACAGGTACTGTGCATGTCCCCAAAACGGGTTTCTATATTTTCCAGTTGACCGCAGCCGGCAACAGCACACTGTGGATCGACGGCGAGTTGGTGGGCAACAACGGGTTCATGCCCAATCCAAGCATGCGCAGGTATATCCAGGGTCTGCACTCCGGTCCCCATGATTTTGAACTGCGTTATAGCAAGAAAGCGTGGACCAACAGGAGCGGACAGTGCGACCTGCAGTGGGAAGGACCGGGGATGCCCCAGAGACCTTTCAATCAAACGGATTTTACCACCACGGCTAAAACGACGATCCCCACCCTGAAAACGACGTGCATCCCTAGCAACGGCAAAGACCATTCCAATCTTGTCGACCTTACCGTCGAAGTCGATGCAAAGGGTAAAAAGGTAAGTCGAATCGATGTTTTCTGTGGTGACCTGATCCTTGGGCAACTCACCCAACGCCCCTACCAACTGAAAAACACGGTTCTGCCAGATGGCGAATTTGATATCTGCGCGCGAGTCGTTTACGAACAGGGCAAACGTACTGTCGATTCAAACTGGATCCCGTACAAGAGCCAAGGGCAAGTTGCGATGGAACCTTGGCAACAAACCATCGTCGGGGTCAAGGGATCGGGACTGGGGATTGTCAAAACACAGACCCCCAAAGATCTGCAAGTTCAGATCACAGGTGACTCACACTGGTTCCTCAATCAACCTGTGGAAGGTGATTTTACCTTGACTGGCCGACTGGTCGACTTCCCAACCAGAACATGGAAAGATCCCGCCTATGGGCACGTCCAATCACGAAGCTGGCTGGGCCTGATGTTCACACTCAAACCGGGCGTTGAGCCATGCTTTTATAACTCCTACGGTTTCTACCGGTTGGCGGGTGAGGGCTGGCGAGGAACTCCGTGTCATGGTGACTTGGCGGGAAGTCGTCGCACCGATTACCAATACCCTGACGAAACGGGGAACTGGATTCAACTGAAACGGCAAGACATGTTGTTTTCGACGTCTCGTTCTGTGGACGGAATCAATTGGCAGCTTGTTCGCCAGTGTCTGGTCAGCCCACGCAGCCGACATGCGTGGCGGAAAGGGGTGGCGGGTGTTACGTTTCGCCAGCAACCCTCCGACCCGGGTGGTGCCTGGGCCCAAGGGTCGATGGATCATGTGAATCTGAGCAAGGGAGAATCAGCGCAAACTCCCAAACGCGATTCCGTGAAGTCGCAAGACGCTGCGTTATTCAAGGGCCGGGTCATCGCACTCGTCCAAGCCCCCTCCAACCACAACCTCTGGTACGCCCGCACCTTTGCAAATGGGATCCTGAAGTCAAGCGACGGAGGCACCAGTTGGACCAATGCCAATGGCGACCTGAATCTGAACAAAGATGGGAAGCTCTATGTGCGTTCTGTGGCAGTCCACCCCTTCGACGAAAACATTGTTGCTATGGGACTCGGATCCTGTGATGACAACGAGTCGCAATGTGGACTGTACATGACCCACGATGGGGGAAAAACGTGGAGTCTTGTCTGTGACCAGATCGACTTTGACGGCAAGGGACCAAGTGTGTTATTGGGCGAAGTCATCTCCTTCAACCGTTTCCAGCCTGAGACAATTGCGGCGGGTGGTGAATCGAACGGCCTGTTTCAAAGCGAAGATGGTGGGAAGACGTGGCAGCCTGTTGGTGTCGAACAAGCCCTGAAAATCAGATCGCAACGAATCAGTGCCCTGCAATACAACCGTCTTTTGGACGGACACCTGACAGTAGCAACCTTTCCTGACACTGAGTTCGAATCTATCGGTTTGGGAACACCCACTCGCAAACTCCCTGATCAAACAGGCGGTGGCCTCTACTCCGTCGGTGAAAAGACAATCAGATGGGGCATGGAACCCTACCCAGGCTTTGGGTTTTCAAACGTTCAGGTGAATCACGCACGCGGCTCAAATGGGCTAGGTTTTTTCGTTTCGACTCGGGGAGCATTCAAATGGCACCGAGCGGGTTTGATCCACAGTTGGCCGAACGTTCCGCAAAACACGTTTTACAGTCAGAT
>JBPCVE010000390.1:0-6059 GCA_051010795.1 Rubripirellula sp. | reverse complement strand
CTAAGAATCATTCGATGAAGATCCACGAATATCAGGGCAAAGAGTTATTCCGCCAAGCTGGTGTGCCAGTCTTGGAGGGAATTGTAGCCACTACACCGGAGGAAGCCGTCGCTGCCTACGAGAAACTGGGAGGCGCCATAGCGGTCGTGAAATCCCAGATTCACGCCGGCGGGCGAGGAAAAGGCACGGTGCGGGACAATCCAGACCAAAAAGGCGTGGTTGTTTGCAAAAGTGGCGAAGAGGTAAAAGCCGTAGCCGCAGGTCTACTCGGAAAGACACTGGTCACGATCCAGACCGGCCCCGAGGGCAAAACCGTCAATAAAGTGTTTGTCGAAGCAGGCTGTGACATCGCCAGGGAGCTCTATCTCGGCATTGTCCTCGACCGCGTCTCCTCTCAGCCCGTACTGATGGCCAGCACCGAAGGTGGCGTTGAGATCGAGAAGGTCGCCGAGGAAACGCCAGAATTGATTTTTAAAGAACATTTCGATCCAGCAATCGGCTTGGAAGGTTTCCAAGTCCGGAAACTCTGCAAGAAGCTAGGGATTACTGGGCCCGCTGCAAAGGCAGCCGCCCGCTTCATGCCTGCGATCTGCCGATTCTTTGTTGACTACGATTGCTCCCTCACCGAAATCAATCCGCTGGTAATCACCGGTGATGATCAGATGATTGCGTTGGATGCGAAAATCACCTTCGATGGCAATGCACTGTTCCGCCATAAAAACCTGCTGGAACTACGGGACCTGTCTGAAGAGGAACCCAGTGAGGTGAGAGCCAGTGAGTCTGGGCTCAGTTACGTCAAACTGGAAGGTAACATCGGCTGCCTGGTCAACGGTGCCGGACTCGCCATGTCGACGATGGACATCATCAAGTATCACGGTGGGCAACCTGCCAACTTTCTTGATGTCGGGGGCGGTGCAAACGCTGCACAGGTCACCGAAGCATTTCGAATTCTGTTATCCGATCCCAACTGCAAGGGTGTTTTAGTCAACATTTTTGGTGGCATCGCCCGGTGTACCACGATCGCAGCCGCACTGATCGAGGCCAGCCAGACTGTCGGTTTCACTGTTCCACTCGTGGTACGGCTCGAAGGCACTGAAGTCGAAGAAGGGCGAAAAATGCTTGCTGACAGCGATGTCGACATCATTAGCGCTACTGACATTACCGATGCAGCGAAGAAGATCGTTGCAGCGGTTGGCTGAGTAATCACAACCGTTCGTTGTGACCACTGGTAATATCAAGACACTCCGAATCAACTCCCATTTTTCACAATACGATTCGAACATGAGCATTCTGGTTGACGGCAATACGAAAGTCATTTGTCAGGGCATTACAGGCAACGCAGGTACCTTCCATTCACTCGGATGTCGAGATTATGGGACGCAAATGGTTGGTGGTGTCACACCTGGCAAAGGCGGCCAAAACGTTGAGGGCATCCCAGTTTTCGATACGGTCGAAGAGGCTGTAACGCAGACTGGTGCTGATGCGACCATGATCTTCGTTCCTCCCCCATTCACTGCCGATGCTATCCTCGAAGCAGTTGACGCTGGAATCAAAGTCATTGCTGCGATCACAGAGGGAGTTCCCGTTCTTGACATGGTCCGAGTCTACGAGAAAGTACGGGCAAGTGACTCAGTTCTGATTGGGCCGAACTGCCCTGGGCTAATAACGCCCGGTGCATGCAAAATTGGCATCATGCCAGGCTACATCCACAATCCTGGCAAAGTAGGAGTCATGAGCCGCAGCGGCACATTGACCTACGAAGCCGTCTGGCAAACAAGCAATCTTGGCCTCGGGCAAAGCACCTGTGTTGGACTGGGTGGAGACCCGATCGTTGGCACAAGCTTCATCGATCTACTCGCCCGCTATCAGGAAGATCCCCAGACCGAAGCAATCCTGATGATCGGCGAGATTGGTGGTTCAGCTGAAGAGGAAGCAGCCGCATTTGCCAAGGCAAACGTGACCAAGCCCGTGGCCGCATTTATCGCAGGTCGTACAGCCCCTCCGGGCAAACGCATGGGTCACGCAGGTGCGATTATCAGCGGCGGAAAAGGAACAGCCGAAGAAAAAGTGGCTGCCCTGGAAGACGCGGGCATTGTTGTTGCCCCCACCCCGGCAGACATGGGCGACGCCGTGGTCAAAGCCATCGCAAAAAGCTAGCACCGCCCTGCATGGCTGTCCCCAACCACATGGCTGAACGCAGTTCACAGGAGATTCCAGTTCACAGGAGATTCCAGTTCACAGGGGATTCCAGTTCACAGGGGATTCCAGTTCTTCGCAGTGGACAAACGGCTGCCGAGTTGCCTGAGGCTCGCGATCTCTTGCCCGGTCACCCTCGGAGCCAGACGACTGCACGCGGGCAGTTGCCCCACGCCAGCGAGTCTAGGCAGCGTCACTTCGTCCTGTTGCCCCTCGAACCCCCGTCACCTGATCGCAATGACGGCGTAATAAGCCATCAGCCCACCCCGGACCGTCCACAACCCTGTACGTATCCAGTTACCGTTGACCAACCGCCGATACGTGGCCTCGTCAAAACCATTGAGTAATTGGGTATGACAAGGAATCTGCAGCATGACGGTGGAGAGCCAGATGAGCCCGATCAGAACGAGCCCAACGATGGCAGCCCACCGTGGAAAACTGTCGGGTGCTGCGACGAGCAACAAGACGGCAGTCGCTAACTCAAACAGCATGGGCACGCCAACGATCGGAGTGATGAGCCGATTGTGGTCAGCCTCATACTGCTGAAATTGCTCAAGCCCCACGCGGTCGAACAAGTTGTAATGCACAATCTGCACCATCCAGATCAGACCAACCATGTACCAAGTCGCAATCAGGTTCACTACAAAAAGCGCTGATCCATTCATTCTGTCGACTCAAGTCTTTCCCGGCCAAGGCTGTATTTCAGAAATTGCGTCAGGTCGTTGAAACGGAATCTGTAGCCTGACCCCGTTAGTTTGCTCGGTTTCACTCGCGTACTGGATAACAGCAAAGCATCTGCCATCTCACCCATGGCAGCCCTCAACAAGAATGCGGGGGCCGGGAAGAGTGCCGGTCGCCCCATCACGCGGCCCAATGTTTTTGCAAAGCCTGCATTGGTAATTGGATCGCTGGAGACAAAGTTCACAGGCCCTGACAATGATGACTCAGCAATCGCGTGATAAATCGCTCCGAGCACATCGTCCAAGGCGATCCAACTCCACCACTGCTTTCCGTTGCCTAGTGAGCCTCCCGCAAACTTGGCTGGGGTCAGCATTTTCTGCAAGGCACCACCTTTCGGTGAAAGCACCAAACCAAAACGTGCGTTGACTACGCGAATCCCTGCATCGATTGCGGGCTGACAGGCGTTTTCCCATTCGCGGGCGACATCAGCAAGAAAGTCATCCCCCAAGGCCGATGACTCGTCGAGCACTTCATCGCCACGGCTACCGTAGATACCTGTTGCTGAGGCGCAAATCAGCACCTCAGGTTTCGTATCCAACTTCGCTAATGATTCGCAAAGCGAACGAGTCTTCTGCACGCGACTATCCCGGATCTGCCGTTTCGTTTCTTCGCTCCATCGCCCAGCGGCGATCGGCTTGCCAGCCAGGTGAACAACCACATCTGTATCTGCCAATTTCGCTGCCTCACCTGACCAAGCCGCAATTGTGTTCTGCTTGGACCCGGGATCACTGCTGCCTTTGCGGACAATCGGGATCACGTCGTGCCCCAGTAGCGTCAGCAGTGAACCAAGTTGCTTTCCGACCAACCCCGTGCTGCCGGAGACAGCAACACGCTTCACACCCAATGGGTGCTCAGCCTGCAGAGTCAAATCATCACAAGTGACGCGATGCCGATAGGCAAACATCGACTCGATTTTGCCAAGCGCTGTCTTGCTTCCCAGCAGGCTACCGATCGTACCGAGCGGCACCTCAAACTCAATTTGATCCGTCAGCGATGATCGCTCACCAACGGTCTCAAATTGGTGACGGTGACACCACTTAGCAAATGGCCCAGAGAGCTGAGTGTCGGCAAAAAGGCGTGGGGGTTCATAAACCGTGTGCTGAGCGACCCATCGTATCGGCACACCAAAAACAGATGTTTTCAGCACAACTTCACTACCCACAGCAAGACTGTTGTCCGTTCGCTCCACTTCGACAGATTCCCAGGGAGGCACCAGTCTTTGCAAAGCCCCGTGACGTTCGTGGTACGCAAATGCATCTTCCACCGATACCGGAAGCGAGGAGGATGCTACATATTTCATGGCTTACTCGTATGGGTGGATTCTCACGATTCTCGTCAAGGCGCGACATTATTGCCCTCAGTCAAGCGAGTCTGATTGGCCCGTCATTTATTCCAATGGCCGAAACGATTCTTCTTTTCGGCAGGTGCCCCCTGCTCCTTGGCATCGAGTGTGGAAATCCCCTCGCTGTACAACATTTCCCCGGTGTAACCGTCATAGAACGTAACAACAACCTGAGGCTCATCGTAGGCCACGAATTGGTATCCTGACCCTGCGGGTCGACCGGCCTTAACGATGTTATTGACCGAGATCACGGAATACACGGTATGCCGTTGCCGCAGATAATGCACATTGTCCGGATAACCACCCAACCATTTAATCTTGATGGTGCGACCTTCGCTGTCAAACCAGCCTCCCAACGGAGGCAAGCCTGCCGTCCCCATGGGGTGATTGGCAGAATTCACAGGTGACACCAGAAACTCCCAAACATTGTCGGTGATCTGAGCTGCCACGGGATGATGCACATCCCCGGTAAGTAACAACACAGGTTTCTCGATTTTATCTAACACCTGTGTCAGCTCTTCACGCTCATGAACATAGCCGCAATAACCATCCCCTTTCGATTCGGTGCTTTCACCTCGCATGTGATAAGCGCTGTGATAGATGAACCACGGATCGGGTGAGATGACGAATAAAAACTCGGCAGCGCTATTAGTCACCGTTTCAATGAACCACTTTTTCTGCACATCACCCAGAACATGTCGGTCTTCATCTTGGGCATGAGCAACACCTTTGAACTTGCTTCTTTCGCCCCTTGTATCGAGAAACACAAAGTGGCAATTCCCCACAACCTTGTCGAAATAGTGATGGGTACCGATGCTGTAGGGAGCCCGCCCGGAAACTTTTGCAGCCGGCTCGATTTGCAAGTGAGTCGCATCAATGACCCGCTTCACGCGATAGACTCCTGAGTTCTTTCCCCCGCGGATCCCCACAGCTGGCTTGGTGGCACCTTTCATGTAAGGACCAACGTGCAATGTACTGACCTGACTCAGATCCAACTTGGTGAAATCAGCCTGCGAATCGTGCAGCACATCAGACTTCTTCTCCAAATCCCCCGTGCCGAACCGCACCGGCATGCGCTGCTGGTGATCACCATTCGCCCAATCAGCATAGTATTGCCAGACGCGTATCGCAGGATCACGCACAAGGTGATTACCATCCCCCAGCCCAACTTCGCCACTGCCATCGATGTTATCAGTTACTTCGTGATCGTTGTACATCGTCAACATCGGCACGTAACGCAGTAAACGATTCAGAGAACGCCCGCGTTCCAGATAGAGTTTGTAATTGTTCTCTATCCCGGCCGCCGTACCATCAAGCGTCTCTTCGTAACTGTAGTCACCATTAACGATATGAAAAGAGATACGGTTTCGATGCTTTTCCCAAATCGTATTGAAAGCTGGCGGGTTCGGATAAATTCCGTACGTTTTGCCAGGGGATCGCTGCCGCTGGCAAGCACCAATTGAGAAGCTGAAATTGAACTTACCCTGAGGATTGAACTGATGAGCGTAACTATCCTTGCCCGGTAAAGTGCGAAATGTGGGCCATGGATCCTTGAATTCTGCTCGCAAGTCGATGATTTCGCCGCCAACTCGAACGGCGTAGGCGTATTCGGTGTTCGGAAGCAAGTCACTTACCTCGACAAATCCAGTGAAGTCTTCCGCTGGCAATGTTCGTCCATGGTGTACCTCGGCATTTTCAAATGGCGGGCGATTCGGACGAACCAAAACTTCAAACTCAATCTCTGATTCAGCACGCAACCAGATGCGAACTGAATCCATGG
>JBPCVE010000389.1:0-25474 GCA_051010795.1 Rubripirellula sp. | reverse complement strand
GAGCAGATCCACAACGAATTTCTGAGACCCTGAAGCAGATGTTCTGAAGATGCATAGCAATCCTGCTGTTCATCACCTAGGCTTGGCGGGAACAATTATCTTCCTCTGGTCGAGCTAACCAGGCGCCACGATGCACTCGCTACAGCATTCCATCGAAACGCTTCAGAAACTTGTGGGGCATCCATCTGTCAGCTCCACCAGCAACGCCGCTGTCTCAGAAACCGCCAGTGAAGCCCTTGCCGAATTGGGATTTGATGTTGAAAAAACAACCTACGTTGATCCCCAAGGTGTAAGCAAAACGAATTTAGTTGCCCGGCGAGCACCGGCTGCATCAGGGTCGTCTGAGGCTGGTGGCTTGGCGTACTTTTGTCACACTGATGTTGTTCCTGCAGAGGGCTGGACTGGTCCAGGTGGAGACCCATTCCGAGGTGTCATTCACGAAGATCGCATTTATGGTCGCGGATCGTGTGACATGAAAGGTTCACTGGTAGCGATGCTTTCAGCAGCCTCCAGAGTACCAGCAGAACAACAGCAAGCGCCGTTGTGGATCGTCTGTACTGCGGATGAAGAAGTCGGCTTTCTGGGTGCAAAAGATTTAGTAAAAAACTCGGCGGAGTATCGTAACATTGTGCGGTCGCAACCGGTTGCGATCATTGGTGAACCAACCAGATTGTCAGTCGTGCATGCACACAAGGGAATTGTTGGCATGCGGATCACCAGCCATGGAAGAGCCGCCCACAGCAGCACCACTGACGGCATCAACGCCAATGAAGCCATGGTGCCGCTATTGCAGCAGCTACTCGAAATTCGGCTGCAGACAGAGCAATCTGAACAGTACCATGACCGACGCTTCGATCCGCCTGTGCTCTCGTGGAATTTTGGGATCAGTGATGGCTGCAAGGCAGTCAACGTTACACCAGCGAAGTCGGTGGCTTGGATTTCGCTGCGTCCCATGCCAGAGATCGATGGCAGAGACCTGATGGCAAGAGTCGAGGAAAAAGCAAAAGCACTGGGACTTCAGTATCAGGTATGTGAAGGAGGATCCCCACTGTGGATCGATCCTGATAATTCCTACATCGGTGATTTCTGTGCGTTAGCCGGCGGCCGTCCCAAGACAGTCTGTTACGGAACTGACGGAGGCGAGTTTGACGAACTCAAGCATCGTGCCGTGTGCGGCCCCGGTGATATTGCACAGGCACACACTTCCGATGAATGGCTTGAGATCGAGCAACTTTCCAAGGGCATCGACCTGTACGAAAAAGCGATCCATTTTTGGTGCGGCAATACTGCCCAAGATTCGCCATCAATCGGATAGCCCTACTCCGAAGACTGCCCGTCTTCTGCCCCTTTCATCCCAAGCTGACCCATTTTTCGGTAAAGATTGGAACGATGCAGCCCCAAGTATGCGGCGGCATCTGTCATATTTCCTGAACAGGTTTCGATCGCGCGTTCAATGTGTTCGACTTGAAACTGCCTTGTTGCATCATTCAGCGTCCCCGTGATGGGCACGTGACCTTGTCCGGCATTCCGCAATGCGGTGGTCAGCATCAGATCATCTTTTCCAATTTCTTGACCGCCGCACAAATAAGCAACACGTTCAATGGTGTTTCTTAATTCGCGGATATTACCAGGCCACGAATGTGATTGCAGAGCCCCTCGTGCGCTGCTTTGGAAGACAGGCACGGAGCGACCGATTTGATAACAGAATTGTTCCAGGAAATGATTAGCCAACAATAGAATGTCATCACCTCGTTGCGATAACGGCGGAAGCGACAAGTTGACAACATTGAGACGAAAATAAAGATCTTCTCGAAATCGTTTCTCAACAATCATTTCTTCAAGTGGCTGATTGGTTGCGGCAATGACGCGAACATCAACTGGTATTGTTTGTGATCCTCCAACACGCACCACAACCTTTTCTTCGAGGACCCGAAGCAATTTTGCTTGTCCGCCAGGACTCATATCGCCGACTTCATCGAGAAACAAAGTCCCACTGCTGGCCAATTCAAATTTACCTTGCCGTGTTTGATTGGCGTCAGTGAAAGCTCCCTTCTCATGGCCGAACAGTTCACTCTCCAAGAGTGATTCAACAAGAGCCGCACAATTAACAGCAATGAAGGGCGCATTCCGTCTCTCACTTTCAAAGTGAATATGCCGGGCTAACACCTCTTTGCCGGTACCATTCTTCCCCAGCACCAAAACGGACAAATCAGTCTTCGCAACTTTCGACGATGTCTTGCGAATTTTGGTAATACTTGGATGCTCCCCAATCAGGGGACTGGCTGATGCAGCATCCTCGACGAGCCGATCACAAGTTTCCGCAAGCTTCTTGCGTGTCTTGAGCGATTGGATCGCGACCGCAGCATGCGTTGCAAGGTCACTCAGAACAGTGGCATCGTAAGCCTCAAATCCGCCCCCTTGATGATTGATTGCCTCGAACACACCAATCAAATCATTCCGTTGTCCCTGCATTGGAACGGCCACAAGTGATCGCGTTTCAAATTCGAGCGACTGATCAACTTTCCGATTGACTCGCGACTCATCATCGCTTCCACCATTCCAGATTTTTGGCTCCTGCGAACCCAGCACTTCTCCTACAACACCAGCATCGTCGTCCACTTCCAATGCTCCCTCCGCAACACCAAGCGCAGGGCGACCGATCAATTTTTTGCGTCGTTTGTCCCAAAGAAATATGCTTGCGCGTTCACAATCCAATAATTTGGTAGCGGTATCTGCGATCCCGTGCAGCAGCGCAATATCGTCTTCGAACCTTTGCCACTGGGCAGAGGCATCCATGACAGCTTGCAATTGACTGATGCGGCGGATTCGGACCTGACGACGGTCGATGCTTTGAAACGCAGCCATTAGCAAATCGGTGACGCGATTCAAGCGTTGAATGGACTGTCGCGGGTCTGCTTTCGTCTTTCCCTCAGCGCGTACCAACAAGGCGGCAACCGACGGAGCACCGTTGGGTAATCCTGCATTTTCCGCGTCATCGCTGTGGCCGGTGGTAATCATTGGAGCCACGACCCAGCCCTCGGCAGACTGGATTTTGCCAAGATCGAGCGTTTCTGCGATTAATAATTCTGGAAGTTCTTCCTGATCACTAATCCAAATCTCCCGACTCCATTGGCCGGAAACCTGCTTCACGATGCCGCCTGCGGCTCCCTCCAACCATTCCATTACAGCAGGAAAAATCAATTCGAGAAATTTCGAGCGTGAAATGTCCCTTTTCAGGGCATTTACGACCTCAGCAACGAGGCGAATCTCTGCATTTTGTGACGTTTGGGGCTGGGTGCGGTCTTTCAACGGATCACTCAGGCAGGAAAATGGGGAATTCGGAGATGGAGGAAGACCCTTGGATGAACCAAGGACTTCATTTTGTCATGTTGTAGGGAAATAGACGACTCCAAGGGATAGGCGGTATCCTGTGCGCTGGATCTCCCGTCACCCACGAAGATATGACGGTAAATTTCGCCAAGCAGGAATCGTTCGATATGCAGTTCAACGGAAAAAAAGGCCTTGTCCTAGGTGTGGCTAATGATCATTCGATCGCCTGGGCCATTGCAAAACAAATCATGGAAGCTGGCGGAGAATGCGGATTCACGCACCTCCCGGATCGAGAAGATGACGAACGACAGCGGAATCGTCGGCGAGTCTCCCAACTGACGGACAAATACGAAAACGCAAAATTCCTTGTCCCCATGGATGCCCAAAAGGACGAGGACATTCAACGGGTATTTGACCATACCGCCGAGCAGTTCGGGAAAATAGACTTTTTACTTCACTCGATTGCCTTTGCTGACAGGAATGATCTGTCGCGAGAGACGGTCTACACCAGTCGCGATGGCTTCAAATTGGCGATGGACGTGAGTGTCTACACCCTGATCGCCTGCACAGCCGCAGCAAAACCGATCATGAATCCTGGTGGCGCGATCGCTACGATGACCTACTTTGGTGGTGAAAAATGCGTTCCCGGCTACAACGTGATGGGCATCTGCAAAGCCGCTCTAGAAGCAACCGTACGCTATCTGGCCTATGACATGGGTCCTCAAGGTGTTCGGGTCAACGCGCTTTCCGCAGGCCCCATCCGTACTCTGGCAGGCCGAGCAGCGGGTGTCGAAGAAATGCTGACGCTGTATGAACACATGGCACCGCTGGGCAGAAATGTGAGCCATGACGAGGTCGGTCGCACTGGCGCCTTCTTACTCGGTGACAATAGTGAAGGGATCTCAGGCGAAATCCTGCATGTCGATGGTGGATACCACGCGATGGGTAGCCCAGGTCGTTTATTGGACAAGTTGCAAACTAAGTAAAAACAGATTGCTTCAAGCAATCACGGTTGATCGTGTATTGGTCAGTCACTGAAAACACTTCAGTTTTTTCTTCCGCAAAGGATTATCAATGGTACGTACTGCCAGCACCATGCTTCCGCTGGGTACACAAGCGCCCGCATTTTCTCTTCCCGACACTGACGGTAAGACAGTCGAATTGGCCGCGTTGGCGGGTAGCAAAGCATTGCTCGTGATTTTCATGTGCAATCATTGCCCCTATGTCAAACATGTAGCTGACCAACTGAAGTCACTATCGGACGATTACATGCCGCAGAGCTTGGCCGTTGTTGCAATTAGCAGCAATGACGCTGACAAATACCCCGATGATTCCTTGCAGGCGATGGCTATCGAAAAGTCCGAGCGAGGTTATCAGTTCGACTACCTCTTTGATGAATCGCAAGAAGTTGCTCAAAACTATGCCGCTGCGTGCACACCGGACTTTTATCTGTTCGACAACGAGCAAAAACTTGCCTATCGCGGACAACTTGATTCCAGCAGACCCAAGAGTGATATTCCTGTCCCGGGTGAAGATCTTCGGGCAGCAATCGCTGCAGTCTTGAGTGGGCAAAGTCCTTCTGAGCAACAAACACCCTCCATTGGTTGCAATATCAAATGGAAAGAGGGAAATGAACCGCAGTACTTCAATCCGCAAGGGATTGCGTGAGCGTTCCGTATCTTCAGGAATTGACACTGCAACTGGCAATCGGTGCATCCCAATTGGATCCATCGCTGCGTTCGCGGCATGCCCAGTGGTTAATCGCCCAGCAGCGCGAGGACGGCGGCTTTGCTGGCCGTGAAGGAGAAAGCGATCCGTATTACACCGCCTTTGCCCTGCGTGGGCTGTGGATTCTTGACGCTCTCGATTCGCAAATTGGAGGCCGCGCCGCCCAATTTCTGAAGCAACGACTGAACCGGAAAGAGTCGATCATTGATCTGATTTCTTTGATCTTTGGAGCGGCGATTGTGGAATTGGCCGTGGGTGAGATTGTCATTCCAGACGAAGATGTCCATTGGCGAAAAAATGTCTCTGATCTACTCTCAACGCTACGAACCGATGACGGCGGTTTTGCCAAAACACCAGAAGGCAGGGCGGGCAGCACCTACCAGACTTTCCTCTCGATCCTCTGTTATCAACTGATCGAAATCACCCCGCCGAACATCGATGGAATTGAAGCTTTTCTGAAATCACAGAAGCAGTTGGAGGGGGGTTACCTTGAAATCCGAGCGGCAAAACGACCGGGCGTGAATCCAACCGCTGCAGCCATCGGAACCCTCAAAGCACTTGCTAAGCTCAAGCCAGACGAACAACAAAATACGGCTGAGTTCCTCTCGGAAATGCAGTCTGACGAAGGTGGCTTCACCGCAAACACCCGAATCCCGTTCGCTGATTTACTGAGTTCATTCACCGGCTTATTGACTTTGTCCGACCTGGACTCGATCCCTGAGGTGAACATCGAAGCCATCAGTCGATATGCTTTGTCCATGCAATCACCCGAGGGTGGATTCGTCGGCTTCACACTCGATCAGACCGCTGACGTTGAATACACATTTTACGGCCTCGCAACGCTCGCACTGTGTCAGTTATGCAAATGAACGAATCCAAGGTTGCACATCATCTGGTGGTATCAAACCTCACCAAGTCATTTTCTGGTTCAACCCAAACGTTGAAAGTCCTGCAGGATGTCTCACTGGAACTATCGGCAGGTGATTCGGTAGCCATTGTTGGACCCAGTGGAAGCGGCAAGAGCACTCTCTTGCAAATCCTCGGGACACTCGACCATCCGAACACAGGAACGGTCAGCATCAATGGGATTGACCCATTCGAGTTGGATGAAAATGCCTTGGCGCAGTTTCGCAACCAGCACATCGGATTTGTATTCCAGGATCACCACCTGCTTCCACAGTTGTCCGTACTTGAGAACGTACTCGTACCCGCGTTGGCGATGGGCAAGACCTCAACCGATCAGGTGACTCACGCGCACGAACTGATTGAGTCAGTCGGGTTAGCCGACCGGGATGATCACCTTCCCGGCGAATTGTCTGGGGGTGAGCGCGAACGAGTTGCGATCGCACGCTCACTATTGATGAATCCGTCCTTGATTCTGGCAGATGAGCCCACGGGCAATTTGGACCGTGCCACAGCAGAGTCAATCAGTGAACTTCTACTCGAACTGCAACAAGCTTCTGGGGCAATTCTGATCGCCGTCACACACAGCGACGCATTGGCAGACGCGATGAAGGAACGCAAAGAACTCGTGGATGGTCAACTTGTGTGATCAGGCGACGTCACCAAGATTCATACGCTTTCCATACCGCCTCAAAACCTGACTTCGAAGCTCTCCCAGTCCCTCACCACTCAGTTCTGGATCGGAATCAATCATGGACTGTGCAATCGCACGGGCAGCAATGAGCACCTCTTGATCACGAATCAAGTCAGCAATCCTCATTGGTGGTAGTCCGCTTTGCTGTCTGCCAAGCATATCCCCGGGCCCGCGTAGTCGAAAATCCGCTTCGGCCAATTCAAATCCATCATCCGTTTGCTCAAAAACCTGCAAGCGTTCATTGTCCTCGGGTGAAGTATCACCATCGGTGAAAACACCAACATGCCCTTCATGGCTACCGCGAGCAACACGACCTCGCAATTGATGCAGTTGGGCCAATCCAAAACGCTGTGCGCCCAGAATGGTCATCACCGTCGCATTGGGGACGTTGATGCCAACTTCAATCACAGTGGTGCTTACCAGCACTTGGATTTTCCCTGCAGCAAACGCCTCCATGATGGATTGCTTTTCCTCAGGATGCATGCGACCGTGCAACAAACCCAGACGATAATCCGCCAAGGCACCGTTACATAGATCTTCGAAGACGGCTTCAACGGACGCCACATCTTCACCTGCTTCGTCCTCGTTCGTGGGCATGGAAACACGTGGTGCCACCACAAACACCTGCCGTCCTTCATCGATTCTCTCGCGAACAAAGGTCCACCAGCGATCTTTCCATCCATCATGGGCCAGATAAGTACTCACTTTCCCGCGTCCTGGTGGTTTTTCCCTAAGGGTACTCAACTCAACATCACCAAACAAAGTCATCGCGACGGACCTTGGAATCGGTGTCGCAGACATCACGAGATAATGGGGGTCAATTCCACCACTTCGCAGTGCGACCCGTTGAGCAACACCAAACTTGTGTTGCTCATCAATCACACAGAGTCCAAGTGACTTAAAATCAATTCCCCCATAAATCAAAGCTTGAGTTCCCACCAACAGATCGGTGGCCCCCGCTGCGGTTGATTCGATCACACTCCGTCGTTCACTCGGTGTAAGTGAACCGCACAGCAACCCAACACTGACACGGCTTTCAGCTAATATCTCCGTCAGCGTCTGAAAGTGCTGCCGAGCCAGCACCTCCGTGGGTGCCATCAGCGCGGCTTGATGCCCATTGGCGACTGCAAGCATCATCGCATAAACGGCAACAACGGTCTTACCACTACCCACATCACCTTGCAGCAAACGATTCATGGGAAATTGACGTGCCATATCACGACTGATTTCACCGATCACCGTTTTCTGATCTCCAGTCAATTCGAATGGAAAACGATTCACAATTCTGGCATCGATCATCGCACTTGCAGCTAGTGGTGGCGAATGCAAATCGGTTGTCAATTTGCGCCGCCTCATGGCCAATGCCAACTGCATGACCAGCAATTCCTGAAACACCAAACGCATTCTGGCAGCGAGCAAATGTTCACGCGACTCAGGTTGATGCAGTGACTTCAAAGCCGTATCAATTTTTACAAGATCCCCTTCCAGTTCAATCCCACATTGCCGCAACTCATTGGCCGCTGCATGTCGCAGTGAGTCAGGCATGACTTCCGCTAATTGATCAGCCAGCCGTTCCGTTGTTTCCGCAACAACACGCCTGACCTCTGACTGCTTGATGCCTTCGGACAAAGGATAGACAGGAAGTATTCTTGGCTCGGGCACATCTTCGGCATCATCCAGCAGTGTCACTTTTGGATGGACAAATTCCATTCTCATTCCGTTCATCTTTGGCGTACCAGAAATCAGAACGGCTTGATCGATCTCAAGTTGATCAGCACGAAAGGGCTGGTTGAAAAACAGAGTTCGCACAACCCCCGACTCATTTTGAATCAGGGCAGCAAACATCGATCGCCCTGGCCGCCTCGAGACGAACTCAGCATCAACAACTTTTCCCACCAATGCTGCTGGCTCACCCTCTTCCAACGAATCCACGGTCGCAGTGGGTGCGGGGTACTCGTAATCACGCGGAAACATAAAAATCACATCTTGAGCGTTGCGTAATCCCAAGCGGCCAAACCGCTGTGCACGAACCGGCCCCATCCCCGGCAGAAACTGCAGCGGAGTAAGAAGCGTCTGCTCATCGCCTCCGATCGGATCCGTTTCACTTTGCATTTCAATACAACTTTATCTACTCGCGATTCGCGATTCGCGATTCCAAACACCTGCAACTGCAAATCTCAACGATCTTCAACGGCTAACAGCATCAATTCGTTCGCAGCCGCTCGTGTTGGCACTGACCCCTGTCAGACTTCGACCCTTCCATTTCAATCTCGAATCTCGGGCTGCAACAGCTACTCACATCAACCATTCAGTTTGACAATCTAGCACAAAAAACCTCTCGATTGCAGGTTTGATCTGAGCACCTCAAAACCGACAAAATATCATCAGCAATCACTTTCTCATGCTAATTACAGCATCCTCCAATACCCCATCGCACATTGACTCATCACTTCACGCTATTACCTGGCCATCGCTTACAGCAACGATTGCATGCATTGCTGCTGTCACACTTTATCCATCTGACGGTATACTCTTCGTCTGACCAAAGCGGATGCACCGCTGCCGCAAGCCCCGATTACCGCCAACGAAGTGCCATGTCTGATCCAACCCCGAATGTCCACGAAGCAATCACCAACGGCGACGTGCCAGATATTCACAGCAAGATCCTCGCGAGCGAGTTTATCCTGCTCAGCACTTCCAAGGCTGATGAAAGTGAGGAGGAAAACGTTGGCGCACTGACAGCGGAACTGGAGGAAGTTGAGGTCTTAATAGCATTTACCAGTGAAGAGAACGCCAAAGCTTTCGTCGATGAAATGGCTGATCTTTTTTCGGAAGATGAGTCCGTGGATGGGATACTTGTCAATGGATCCGCGATGCTGGAATACATGCCTGATGGATATGGGCTGCTGCTGGACCCGGAACTCGAACCCTGCAGCCTCATGAACCCTGATGTGACCGCAAGCGTTCTCGCGCTCCAATCATAGACCACAGTTACCGCAGGACTGATTGCACGAAGACAAGGCATCGGCCTCATTGAGGACTCACCAAGTAAAGCACAGCGCAGGTACCGACCAACGTCCCTGCGGTTGCATTTCGGCCAAATCGTTCCACCAGCGAGGTCTCCGACACTGGTCGGCCAACAATCGCAAACAGGTGACGGAATAGGTTGGCCGGCGGCTAATACAGCTCAATCTCTAACATCGGGCCCGACTTTTCACTCGGATCTCTGGAGCCACAAGTGACAACACTCATGAAACCGATCGTCTGCTGTATGTTCATGCTACTCTGCTCCATCACATCAGCACAGGAATTCAAGCGACTACCTCCTGAAGGCAAAAATATTGATCCGGCAGTTCGCGAAACACTGAACAGCAAGGTGCTGGAAATCCAGCAGAAAATCGACACGTTAGCCGCCGAGAGCTCAGATTCAAACGACTGGCAACCAGATGTAGAAGTGTTGATCCGTGCTGTCCGTCTTGCCCTTGAGCAAAATCTGTTTTTCCGACAGTCAGAAACAAAAATTGCGGATGACTTATTGGATGAGAGTGAACGACGGTTGAAAGCTGTCAAACAAGGAGACCGTCAACTCAGGCTACTTGGATTTCGCCCAGAGAAACGAGACAAACCACAATTATTAGTAGGAGGCTTTCGCTCAAAGATCGACAACTCAGTCCAACCCTACGGGATAGTCATCCCCGTTGGCTACGAAGGACCAGAAAAGTCTTACCGCACAGACGTTTGGCTACATGGACGTGGTGACACCAAAACTGAAATCCCGTTCCTGCATGAGCGGATGACAAGGGCTGGTCAATACACCCCTAAGAACACGATCGTATTGCATCCATTTGGACGACACTGCAACGCCTTCAAGTTTGCTGGTGAAACTGATGTGTATGAGGCGTTAGCCCATCTTGGAGAGATTGCCTCCCTCGACAACCAACGCTTATCAATCCGTGGATTTTCGATGGGTGGAGCAGGCTGCTGGCATTTTGCAGTCCACGACCCTGGACGCTGGTATGCTGCAAATCCAGGGGCTGGATTTGTAGACACCATCGTCTACCAAGGCTGGACGGAAAAAACACCGTACCTCATTGATGCCACGCGAAAGCAATTGATGAGTTGGTACGACGTCTTACCGTGGGTCAACAATCTCAAGAACACTCGCACGATCCCCTATAGCGGCGAGAAAGACAAACAAAAGCAGGCAGCCGATCGTGTGATGGCCAAAGCCAACACGCTCGGAATTAAGATCCCCTATATCATCGGCAAGAACATGGGACACAGAATCGATGCTGACTCCGCAAAAATCATCGATGGAACATTAACAGATTGGGCAAAGCATCCAACAGAATTGCCACGAACCAAGATTGACTTCACGACTTACACGCTGCGTTACAACAAAGTCGGTTGGCTGACGATTCGTGGGCTCCAGTCTCATTGGAAACCGAGCCGAATCGAGGGGAAAATTTTAGGAGACGGATCATTATCAATCAAAACCAATGGCATTACGCGTTTCGAGATTGATTTTCGCGAATCATCATGGCCCGAGACAGACCAACGCGTCAAAGCTCAGATCGATGGGCAAACCTTTCACTTAGATGACTGGAGTGAGGCACTCGGTGTGCAATGCGAGTTCGTCAGGAAAGATAACTGGAAAGTCGTCGAGCAGATCGACTCAGAACTGAGAAAGCGGCCGGGGCTGCAAGGCCCGATTGACGATGCATTCTGTGACAAATTTCTGTTTGTTGCACCCAGCCGACCAGCTCAGCATGGAACAACTCAACGTTGGATCAACAAGGAATTCCAATACGCCAAGGAGAGATGGCGGCGTTTGATGCGGGGAGACGTGAATGTCGTGCTCGATACGGAACTCACAGAAGAACAAATCAAGAACCATCACCTGATTTGCTTTGGTGACTTTCACAGCAACCAGTACCTGCGAAGCATTGCCGCCAATTTACCAATCCAGTGGACCAAAGACAGCCTGAAAGTTGGGAGCCGCAAGTTTGAATCTGATAAGTGTGTGCCAGCGTTTTGCTTTCCGAACCCTCGCAATCCTGGACGGTACATTGTCATTAACAGCGGCATGACCTACCGGGAGTTTTCAAATGTCAGCAATTCCCGGCAAATTCCCATGTTGCCAGACTGGGCCATTCTTGGCATTGATTCGAACAACGATGCAATATTTGCTGGCGAAGTCATCGCACAGGGCTTCTTTAATGAGAAGTGGGCGCTGCCTGAACAGTAGCCAACACCTGCGGCTTGAGAAGACTGTCGCAATTGATAAGTGAGGCGACCACCTCATGGCTTGTCGCTTCGAACTCCTGCCCGAGCGAATCGCTTCACTATCGCCGCGCGATTCGCTTTGCGATGGCTTCCCGTGACAACGGCATGATCTCAGCAGCTCCGCCTGGGTTGAACAACAAATCGTCTCGACTTGGCTTGGTGTCCGTGTTGTCATATTGGACGAGGTAGGCACCAATCTGCACGCCACCTTCTTCGTAAACAGGTGGCCAGAATTCTTCTCCACGAATCGCCAACGTCTTGGCCAGCAGTCGAGTGGCACGACCTGAAAATCCACTCAGAACCATATCCAGCCTGCCGAGTGCTTCACGGAACAGATAAAAGACAAGCGCTGTGTCTTTGTTGTCACCGCCGGCGTAAGACCAAGTTCCATCATCGTTCTCGTAATAGAATCCTGGATCTGGAGCATCTTCGTTCTTACTGAGTCGTAGCCCGGCAGAAGCTCCTCCTGGCTGCGGATCGCTATCTCGGTAACGCAAAAAGAAAGGACAGGAACGTGCCGAAACATCATCCACATCGTCCTCGGTTACAAACGGAGTGCAGCCGAATGCATCTGCAAAGAGAAGCTCAACAACCGGATTACTCTTCACACTACCAATACAAACCATTCCACGGTCACCCTGCGCATCGACAAAGCCGTCAAATACTTCAGTCGCCCTACCTCGAGCATCTTCCAAGGAAACTTCACCGGGACTCCAAACCAACGATTGCTGGATGCGATCCGGCATGGGTACTGTCAATTTTTTCCCATCATCGTCATCCGATGAACCCTGATGCTTGGCTGCCCCGCCCAACGTTGAAACACCGTTCAGAAGCTCACCAAACAGAACGGCATCGCTGGCAACCACTGTAGCGCTATCGGGAGACTGGGTCGCTGGGTTTTCACGAACCCCGAGCACGATCTCGATTTCACCACGACGAGCCAACAACTCCCAGAAATTCTCTGCGTTAACGGCAAACAAAGCTCCAGGTAACTGGTCGGCACTGGCATAGCCGTGATCAATCAGGTAATCGCAAATTCGCGACAGGGCGTCCAGCGGAATGTACTTGGCCTCATTTTTCAGCAACGACGCGACCTGATGGCGATCCAAACCGGTATGTTCGACAATCGATTTAATCGTGCCCGGACGTTTCCGGCGATCTGGAGTGTGACCGAGTAGCTCTGCCAAACGGAATGCATATCTCATGGATAATATCGATTGCGAGGATAGGGTTGAAGTTACTGTGAGTGTATCACGGCGGCGAACCATCTGCGGGGCAAATCCTCACACTGATACTCGCATTCACGGACAAATTCGCAGACAAAGGTCATTTTTGCCACATTAATCAGTTAAACCGCATTTACAGTTCCTTTCAATTCCCCCGTTCGACAACGATGTCTAATTTCACCTAGTAGGCTAACAACGGGGTAAACCGAGTTTGTTTCCGGAATAAGAGCAAGACTGAAATGGGCTCAGTTCGACTGAGCCTATAATAGAACGACTAGGTTTCTTCCGTCTCTCTGGCAATCAGCCATGGCCACAATCGCACCACCACCGCCGGCACCATCAACACCTGCCCGCGGGCCGCAACATAAGTCGAATGTTGCTGATCAACTGATCAACGAACGAATCGAGGCTGCCCGGCGATCACTTTGGTGGGCTGAATTGATACGAACCGGGCTGAAACTGGTGATCGCCTCGATTGTGGCGGTCTTCGTCTGGTTGGTGATCGACCAGTGGATCTACGCACCCAATGTCGCGGTGCGGTGCATCGTATTCCTTGGTTTGCTTGGTCTGACCAGCTGGTATGTCAAACGTCGAGTACTTCCTCTGTTCGGTAGCAGCGTGTGCCCAGAATATGCCGCGCGAGCTCTGGAAAAAAATCTTCCTGAACTGCGTCATTCTTTAACCAGTTATGTGACGTTGAGACAAGAAGGTAGAAAAAGCGACTTACAAACGCGGGTAGTGCGGTCGATGGGCTCACTCACTGCCGGCCGCTTGAAGAACCACGACGAAATACCTGAGGAAGCTGTCGGAAACTTTCGTTGGTGGATCGCTACCGCGGTGGCGTTTGCAATCCTACTGGGATACTCCGTTGCGTCGCCAAAAAATGCGTGGCAATCAGTTCAAAGGCTTGCGGTTCCTGTCGCAAGTATTGCACCCGCCCATCGCGTCACAATCAGTGATGTTTTACCTGGTGATATCGAAGCGGTTGCTGGCCGTGACGTTGCGATTGCCGCGGCTGTCATGGGACTCCGTGATGAAGAATCAGTCACATGCCAATGGGACTTACCCTCGGGTCGGGAAGAACTAGAACTTACTCTTGATACTGACTCAAATCGATTTGTTGGTAAATTGCCACTCCCTCACACAGCAAGTGGTGTCGTCCCCTACACAATCATCGCAGGTGACGCGACAGCAGGTCCGTTTCGGTTGCGGGTACAAGATGTACCAGTTGTCGCTTTGGAGTCTGTCAAATATCAGCCGCCGCAATACACAGGCGAATCACCACACACCAGCAGCAGTGGAAGTATTGCTGGACTCGTGGGCACACAGGTCACAATTTTGGCAACCACCAACCGTTCGGTCACTAGAGCACGAATCGAATTCAACCCGCGTGTGCGTGGTGATCGTGTGCGAGCCACCGCCGGCGCCAAAGAATTGGTAATCAGTGAAGATGGAACCACACTTAGCTTGGGCTTTACGCTTCGCACGGCGGCAGGTCGGTCTGCTGCCGTTGAGCAGGACAGCTATCGTATTGTGGTTCATGACTCAACCGGCCAAAGAAACTCCGAGCCGATCGTGTATCCCATTCGCATCGTGTCCGATTTGCCACCGGAAGTCTCCATCACGATGCCATTCCAGTCGCCCAAAGAGGTTCCGATCGATGCACAGCAAGTGATCGAGGTGCATGCCTCGGATCCCGATTATGGACTGAAGCATGTACAGCTGGAAATCCAAACTGGTCTGAACCTGATTGCTGAGCCAGTACTTTGGAGCCACATCACTGGACAAAAAGGCAATCAAGTCTCCGAATATCGCTTTCGCCCCGCCGAACATAATCTGCCGATCGGATCTTCCGTGCAGATCGTTGCCGTAGCAACCGATAACCGCGCAAGTGACGACACGGTTAAATTGGAGCCGAACGTTACCCGAAGCGATCCAATCGAAATAAAAATCACGGCTGCATCAAGACTTCCCGAACCAGACGATCCAAACGCCGGTGGTCTCTCAGAACCTGATGATCGCCCCGCGAGCGACCATCAGAAGTCTGACCAAAAAGACAGCAACGCGTCGAACAGCGATCAAGGCGAGCAGCAGCAGGGGAGCGGAGGATCAGGTGGTTCAGAGGGTACTGACTCCCAAAGTGGCGACCAGCAGGGTGGTGATTCAACTTCCAAGCAAGGCGACTCGACAGGTGAACAATCCTCCGATCAGCAGAATGACCAAGGTGGAAACGGACAAAGCACGGGAGATCAGGAATCAGAACCAAGTGACAGTGACACTTCCGACAATGGTGAAAAATCCAGCGGCAGCGGACGGGGAAGCGGCAGTAACGAAGACCAAGCCAATGAGAATTCCGCCGAAAGTGGTAATTCAGAAAATCAAGGCGATCAAACCAATGATGCGCAAAATTCAGAAAATGAAACCAACTCATCCGAAAGAAACCAAAGTCAAAACAGTGGCGAGCCTGACGACGGAAACCCCGAAAATCAAGGTGGCCAAACAAGTGATGCTAACAAACAACAGTCAGGCGATCCGTCTGCTTCACAGCAAAATGGAGATAACGGACAAAACAGCGAGCAGAGTCCCGAACATGATGGAGAAGCGTTCGAACGTATCCGTGATTTCTTAGAAGAGAAGCGGAAACAACAGCAGGAAGAGAACCAAGATTCAGGTGACCAAAACTCAGGTAACCAAAACTCAGGTAACCAAGATTCAGGTAACCAAGATTCAGGTAACCAAGATTCAGGTGACCAAGATTCAGGTGACCAAGATTCAGGTAATCAAGATTCAGGTAATCAAGAATCAGGTAATCAAGAATCAGGTAACCAAGATTCAGGTGATCAAGAATCAGGTAACCAAGAATCAGGTAACCAAGAATCAGGTAACCAAGAATCAGGTAACCAAGAATCAGGTAACCAAGAATCAGGTGATCAGAAACCTGACAACAAGTCAGACAATGCTGACCCTCAATCAAAAGCGGATTCTGGTACTGGAACATCGCAAGCTGGCAGTGGCACCAGTGGCGATGCTAAAGGTGAGGCATCGGAGTCGCCCATCCCGCCCGACCCAGTCAACGTGGACTATGCCAAGAAAGCAACCGACATGGTGCTTGACTACCTAGAAGAAACTCGCGACACCCCCGATCAGGATCTACTTGATCAACTGAACTGGAGCGAGGACGATCTTGAGAGGTTCACTGATCGCTGGCAAAAAGTTCGCAAGATGAAAAACAATCCGATCCCCGGCAAGAATCAGGAAATCGAAGACGCATTGAAGAGTTTGGGGCTTCGCACACCGACAGGTCAGACCAACCAAATCCGTGAATCAGCAGATTCACTTCAAGGCATTCGAGACTCAGGCAACCGCCAACCGCCGCCCGCTGCCTACCGAGATGCTTTTGACGCATTTCGCCGTGCAATGGGGCGTGGACAATGAGTTGACTGGAGAACGCCTCCCTACTGGGTTCGCGAGTCCGATCTGTTTGGTTATTCTCTTGCTGCTGACACTCCTCCAGTATGAGAAAGACCGATGCCCGAAGCCGTCAAACGCACCTTATTTCGCAATGCAAATATTGTCCTGCCAGAGGAGGTCCGTGCAGGGTCTGTTCTCATCGAAAACGGCATCATTCTTGATGTTGACGCAGGGTCAACGGTGCAGGCCGACCAAGTGATTGATTGCACAGGCCTGCATTTACTGCCGGGTGTTATCGATGACCAAGTTCATTTTCGCGAACCTGGCCTGACTCATAAAGAAGACCTTGAGGCTGCATCAAAGGCATGTGCGTCAGGGGGTGTTACAGCATTTTTAGAAATGCCGAACACAAAGCCTCCGGCAATCACGATGGCGGGAGTGGAAGCCAAAGAGCAAATTGCCGCCACCAAGTCGCGAGTGAACTATGGTTTTTATATCGGCGCCACACCTGACAACGTCGCAGAATTATCCAAAGCAACAAACATTCCCGGGATCAAAATTTTCATCGGCAGCAGCACTGGCAATCTTCTGGTAGATGAGCAAGCTGCACTGGAAAGGATATTTGCAGAAACAACGCTTCCCATTTGCGCACACTGCGAAGACGAAACTACGGTCCGCCAAAATGCAGAGCGATTTGCGGGCACCACTGATATCACGGATCATTCCCGAATTCGTGATGAGAAAGCGGCGATGATCGCTACAAAACGAGCGACTGACTTAGCTCGAAGGCACAAGCACCGTTTTCATGTCCTGCATGTATCTACTGCAGCCGAGTTGGAATTCCTAATGGACCATTCCCCCTACCTGACTGCTGAGATCTGCCTTCACCATATCTTCTTTAACACCGACGACTACGCACGTCTGGGTTCACGAATCCAAATGAATCCTTCAATCAAAACGAAGCAGGACAATGATGGTTTGTGGCGTGCATTGCTTGATGGAACGATCCAAGTCATTGCAACCGATCACGCGCCACACACCCTTGAGGAAAAATCCCAACCTTACCCCCAAAGTCCATCTGGCCTACCAGCAGTTGAAAACAGCCTAGCTCTCATGCTAGACCGCGCTGTCTCAGGTGAATGCACCCTTCCACAGATTGCGTCATGGATGAGCGATGCACCGGCAAGAGTCTGGGGCATTGTTGGAAAAGGTCGCATTGAACAGGGATATGATGCGGACATGGTGCTCGTCGACCTTGAAAAACAGAAAACGATCTTGGATGAAGAGCAGATTACAAAAAGCCGCTGGAGTCCATGGCACGGCCAGTCGTTAACGGGATGGCCTGTTCAAACGTTAGTTTCAGGGCATCAGGTTTGGTCGGCCGAGCACGGTTTTGACGATGATTTTCGTGGACGCAAACTTACCTTCGATCACCAACGTGGTGGTTTCTGGGCAACTCCCAACGGCATCGGCACAGAGGATTGACATAGGCTTGGACGATGTCGTTAATCAACGTGTCTGAGAATCAGCCTCTCTAAGAAAATGTAGGGAATAACCGCTGAGAACGTCAAATCGCCGGTGAAACAGCGATATTACCCCCATTCCAGAGGCGTGAAACTCTAAGCTGTTCCCCTCTGGCTATGGTATGCATGTGGGCATCTGTACCGCCTCTCCCATTTCCGCGGTGAACCAAATGGCAAAGTCAATCTGGCCGACCGATGATCAAACCGAAACCCTGCTCGATGGAGCGCGGGCTGGTGATTCTGATGCGGTCAACAAGCTTCTCGAGAAACATCGGCGTTCTGTTCGTCGACTGGTTGAGATGCGATTGGACCGCAAAGTTCAGCAACGTGTAGACGTCAGCGACGTCGTGCAGGATGTGATGGTCGAAGCAAGTGGTAGGCTCGAAAAATACCTTGATGATCCAGTCATGGCTTTTCACCTCTGGATACGACAGATCGCTTGGGACCGAATCATCGATACCTACCGCAGGCATCGTGTCAGTGCGAAACGCAACATGGATCGCGAGCAACCGATCGCTGTACCGGCAGGTTCAGATCAGTCAACCATGGAACTTGCAGTTCAGTTACGGGATCCAGCTTTGACTCCTGCCGCCGCCGCGACTCAGCGAGAGATAGCTAGAAAGGTCGAAGGTGTCATTGAGTTGTTGAATGAGCAGGATCGAGAGATCATCCTGATGCGACATTACGAACATCTTTCAAACCTTGAGATCGCAGAAGTTCTGAAGCTGAACCCGCCTGCGGCGAGCATGCGTTATCTGCGTGCACTTCGGCGTCTCAGACAACTGCTGGCCGAAAATCACATCGAAGCTCCAACAGAGAACTCACTGTGACCATCAACGCGGCGGCAACAGATGACGAAGAACGTCTGGCCGTGATCCTTTCGGATGTTGCCGATGCGGTTTGTCGAGGCGAGATTGTTGATTTGGAAACTGTTTGCGCAGCGAACCCGGAACTATCGGGGGAGTTACGTAGACTGTGGGGAGCTCTTTTGGTTACAGACACGGCTGGAGCGATAGCCGACGAAGGCCTTAGCAGCGTGTCGGATACTTCTCGCTGGAAAAGCTTGACTCTTCCCACAACCATTGGCGACTACGAGCTCACTGAAGAGTTGGGGCGTGGTGGCATGGGTGTCGTGTTCCGAGCGAGGCAAATCAGTCTCGACCGTGAAGTCGCGATCAAAATGATTCTTCGTGGTCGTCTTGCAAGTGAAGCAGATTTGCAGAGGTTTTTGGCTGAAGCATCTGCAACTGCACGTTTACAGCACCCCAATATCGTCCCCGTCTACGAAGCTGGCGACATTGAGGGACGCCCGTTTTTCAGCATGCAACTGGTGGTTGGCGAAACCCTTGCTGAGCGGGTGATCAACCAAGGCCCTTTGCCTCAACGTGAAATTGCGACGATCGTGGCTGCAGTCGCGAGAGCAATTGGATTTGCCCACGAACATGGGATTCTGCACCGCGATATCAAGCCGAGCAACATTCTGTTGGCGACAGATGGAACGCCGTTGATAACAGACTTTGGGCTCGCCAAGCAAAGTGATGCAGATGCAAGTCTTACCAAAAGTGGCATGTTAGTGGGGACGCCCGCCTACATGTCACCGGAGCAGGCAGGTGGTCGTCGGAATCTGATTGGTCCTGCCAGTGATGTGTATTCCCTTGGTTGTGTTCTGTATTTTGCGTTGACGGGTCGCAGCCCGTTCGTGTCGGACTCACCGATGGAAACGGTGATGCTGGTAATCGAACAGGATCCCATTGCACCCCGCACGCTGCGTCCAAAAATTGATCGTGATCTTGAAATGATCGTGGTCCGCTGCCTTCAAAAACCAATTGACCTTCGCTATCCCTCTGGCGAAGCACTCGCTCAAGATCTCGAAGCTTATCTGGCTGATGAACGCGTTGCCGCCCGCAGTGGTCGCTTCAATCAGGTGCTTGCGCGCGTTTTTCGAGAAACTCATCACGCTGCAGTGCTCGAGAACTGGGGAACGCTCTGGATCTGGCACTCAATGGTTTTATTGATTGCCGGTTTGCTGACATGGCAAATGGACTATTTGGGCGTAACCCAAATTTGGACCTACGTTGCCGTCTGGACGCTCGGCTTAGGAGCATGGGCAGCCGTGTTCTGGAAACTCCGGCAACGCATGGGACCGGTCACCTTTATCGAAAGGCAAATTGCTCATGTTTGGGGATCGAGCATGGTTGCCATCGCAATGCTGTTCCCGTTAGAGCGTCTGATGGAATTTGAGGTACTCGCCCTCTCGCCACTACTCGGGGTGATCTCTGCGATGGTTTTCATCATCAAAGCAAGCATGTTGAGTGGCGTTTTCTACATCCAAGCAGCGGCTTTATTAATCACGGCTCTTCTAATGGCCATCCAACCTGACTATGCCCACCTTATCTTCGGAGTGGTATCGGCTGCCTGCTTCTTCATTCCAGGCTTCAAGTACTCTCGCCGCCGTTTGGCTGCGCCCGCAGAGTAATCAACGACAATTCAGGTCGACAATTGAGCCTAAGCAGGTGAGTGCCACTCAACCCCCGACTGACATGCAGTGTGGTAGGAGTACGATAAAAATCACCTGCGGCGAAGCGACTCCCATGATAGCTGGGGCCAAGAATTGGTCCGGCAAGAGGCAAACGCCCTTGCCCCCCATGAGTATGCCCGGCCAGCATCAACGAAACATGATGTCGCCGAGCCCACCACAACTGATCGGGACTGTGGCTCAATAGGATCCTGAACGCTGAATCATTCTCTGTTGAGATTTGCGGTCGATTGAACCATGGGTACTCATTGCCGATCAGCATTGCCTCCACTCCTGAAGCAAGTGGAACCCGTAAACTTCGACCACCCAAGTCGGTCCAGCCCGCGCGGCTCATCGCTTCTCTGGTCTGGCGTGAATCGACAATTCGCGTGTCATGATTCCCAAGTACAAAGAAACAGCCATCGCGACAGTCGACAGGTGAAAAGATATCAACCAACCAATCCACACAAATCTGCTTGTCAATAATATCACCGGTCAATGCCATCAGATCCGGCTGCCATTGAGCAGCACGCAGCACGGCGTAGCCGGCAAAATCAGGATGGATATCTCCGGTCAGGTGAATATCTGAAAGATGAGCAATCCGATAACCATCTAAACCTTCTGATAAGCCTCGCACGGGCAGCTCAATCTCCTCAACCGACAACTGCAAAATTTGGTTCCACGGCAAGTGCTTGGCTATTTTACATTTGGGGGTGAGTGCCAATTGGTTACCAGTCGTCGACTGGACGTCAATCGCTTCGACACGCCGTTCCGCAATCACCCACTCAAGTTTGAACACTGGCCGCCAGATGACCCATGGGATACCAAAAACAACCCAAACCGCCAAACACAAACAGCTGTAGCAACTAATCAATAGAGGCGGCTGAACTGGTTGACCCCAGAAGAAATCAAAGAGGAATTCATGATAGAAAAAAGTGATTAGCAGTGGACCCAACAGAGTCCAAGCAAGTAGCACCTTGGTAATTCTTTTCAAAGTCCAGCGTGGAATGGCCGTACCATTGATACGGTTATAGATTGCGACATTGAGCCCAAAATGTCCAATCAGAACTGCAAGAATGACAAGCCAAGGTAGCGGGAAATCCATGCAATCTAGAGGGCTTTGGGACGCATGAAATGTGTCAATTCAAGCGGTGTGTCAGAATCCAAGTCACACCATTCGGAATTGGTCACTCGAAAAACCGCAATCGCCGCCGTCGGCATATCAACACCTTTTCCGGCAAGCATGCTTGCAAGGTAAGCCATACCAGGGTTGTGCGCGACAACCATCAAAGTTTTTGCACCTGAAAAACCGAAACGTATCATCGACACGATGGTATTAGGCGACGCCAAATACAGCGAATCGGCGGATGACCAACTGGGTTCTCCTGGCCAGACTTGCACCATCAATTCAACGGTTTCGCGAGTTCGCTCAGCACTGGAACAGAGAATTTGATCAGGGATCAATTCATGATCTGCCAGCCATTGTGCCATCAGCG
The DNA here is from genome assembly GCA_051010795.1 of Rubripirellula sp. Taxonomy (GTDB): domain Bacteria; phylum Planctomycetota; class Planctomycetia; order Pirellulales; family Pirellulaceae; genus Rubripirellula. The sequence continues at coordinate 3,362 of JBPCVE010000389.1, read as the reverse complement.
GCGCATCTGCTATCCCACGCCGATTAAGTGGCCTATCGTGATCGGACACCGAATTGTCACCCCAATCACTTTTTGCATGCCGCATCAGAATCAAGCGGCGGCCCTCACCAACACTCATACTCTTCTTCCCCTTGGCCATCTTCAACTGATCCCTAACCGCTTATACTAAAATGGAAATGATGCACCTTGACCGACTCGGTTTCCCATTCCGCACTGAAAAAAACATGAGCATTCGCCTCAGACGCCTTACGAGTACAGCAATTGCCAGTCTCGTATCAATCCAAATCCTTACTTTTTCATGCATGGCCGATGACTGGCGAGGATGGATGGGAAATTCTCGGGACGGAGTGTACCGCGAAACCGGAATCATTAACGAGATCCCCGAAACCGGCCTGCCAGTCAAATGGCGTGTCCCAATTTATAGTGGATACGCAGGCCCTGCTGCAGCGGACGGACGCGTATTTGTGTTTGACTACCAGCAAACTGCTGGAGATGCGTTCAACAATCCGGGAGAGAGGGCGAATTTGAATGGCAGCGAACGATTGGTTGCACTGGATGCCACTTCTGGAAAAATTCTTTGGACCCATTCCTACGAATGTCCGTACAGCGTTTCCTATCCGAATGGCCCACGCTGCACACCAACCGTCGATAATGAACATGTATTCATCTTGGGAAGTGAAGGTGATCTGAAGTGTTTGCAGGTAGCAGACGGTAAAGTTGTTTGGTCACGCAGTCTGAAAAATGACCTGAAAGCAGAGGTACCGATCTGGGGATTTTCGTCCCATCCTTTAGTCGACGGGGACCTGATCTACACGATGGTTGGTGGTGAAGGGCAGGGTGTAGTCGCATTCGATAAGCGGACAGGTGATATTCGCTGGAAGACACTTGATTCAGAAGCTGGGTACTGTCCCCTGTCGATCATCCAAGCCGGCCAGACCCGACAGCTAATCGCTTTCAATCCTGACGCGGTTGTCAGCCTGAATCCGGAAAACGGGAAGCAGAACTGGAACATTCCCATGCAACCCTCCTATGGAATGTCGATTGCCAGACCGATGGTGGAAGGCAACCGAATGTACGCCAGCTCGATCCATAACGAAGCTGTGCTCATTGAATTGTCCGAGGACGAAGCAACAGCAAAGGAATTGTGGCGTGGCGAACCTAAAAGCGCAGTCCACTGTGCAAATGCTACTCCCCTGTTGATGAATGGGATCATTTATGGAACCGACTGTGTTGAAGGCTGCCTGATTGCAGTGAATGGAAAAACTGGCTCCCGATTATGGAAGACGTTTGAAGCAACACAGCCCGCTGAAAAACGATTCATCAAACATGGCACAGCATTTCTGACGCGAATCGGTGATTCCAATCGTTTCCTCGTGATGAGTGAAACCGGTGATCTTCAAATCGCAGAATTGAGCAAAGAAGGTTACACCAGCCGAGGGCGTTTTCACGCTGTCGATCCAACTGCCGAGTGTTTTGGTCGATCTGTTGTGTGGAGCCATCCCGCCTACGCAAATCAAACTGCCTACATTCGAAACGACAAAGAAATCGTAGCTATCGATCTTGCACGCTGAATCAGCTTGGGTGCGAAGGTTCGACACTAAAATGACAAGGAACAATCAAACACTTTGATTGCTTGTCGACGCCAAACAAATGGTGCCAGATTCCAATCTGTCAGTCGGCAACCACAGGTGCAGCCTCGAGCAGGCTGCTGATCAGCGGCAACAATTGCTTTTTACGACTGACGACGTTGTCGAGCTGGTAGAGTTTTTCTTCCAACTGCGGATAGTTGATCTCTTCCCAACCATCTGGCTCGCGGCTCATCAATAACAAGCTTCCATTGCTGCTGATATCCGTGATCAGCAAGGCAGAGAATTCGAGATTGCTGGCAGAAGCCAAAGCCTCAAGTGCGGACGCCATTTCGTCTTTCCGTTGCCAAAACAGGTCGAACCCAATTTCCTCGATTTGAGAAATTGAAAATCGACGACCGGAATCATGAAATTCTTTGCAATCCTCACGCACCACTTCTGCTGGCGTGCACGACCGCAACGCTGAGCCAACCTGGAAAAACTCACCTGCATACTCATGCAGATCGACTTCACAAAACTGCTGAAGCCACTCCAGGCAATCCCGGTCAATATCAGTGGTTGTTGGTGACCGTAACATGAGGGTATCGCTGATCATTCCCGATGCCATGCAAAGTGCGATACCTGGCGTTGGGTCAATTTTTGCCTGCCGATACATACGGGCGACCAGAGTACAAGTCGATCCAACAGGCTCCATCGTCAAACGGATGGGACGACTGGATTTCAACGAACCGCCCAGACGATGATGGTCCAAAACTTCCACAATGTCTGCATCTTCAGCGCCCTGAACTGCCTGCGACAATTCGTTGTGATCGACAAGCACCAATTCCTGCTGTGGTGGATGCACCAGATCACTCTTGCTGAATACACCGACTAAGTTCCCACTATCGACGATCGGAAAGATGGTCTGGTTGGATCGGAAGATATGATGCCGAACCGCCGCAATTGGCATCTTCGCTGGCACGGTCATGAAATTTGTATCAATGATCGATGAGATATGCTGCGCAGCCTTGATCCGCATGGTCGTCGTTGCAGTGTCATAGGGACTGTTGATCACTGTAACATTACGAGCCTCTGCGAGCTGCATCAGGCCACTGGAAAGTTGATACCCTCCCGTGACGACTAACGCCCGGACCCCCATTTCAAGGGCCGGCAATTGGATGGTTGGGCGATCGCCGCTAACCACAAGCAAACGCTCGGCTGGAAATCGCATCATCCGCTCGGTGAAACCACCAGCACTCATCGCCCCGACCGTCAAGACAAAGTCATCTGTCTGATCAGGATTGACTGCGTGCTGAAATTCCCCACCAACAACCGCATTGACCTTGCTCAAGGTGCTGCTGAGTTCTCGTGAGTGCACTGGATCCACACCGCCGGCAAACATCAGCTCGAGTAAATCGAGCAGCGAGACAATCCCCATGATCTGGTCATCATCATCTAGCACAGGAATGGCCCGCAGACCTCCCTCCTGCATACGCTGATACACGTCATAAAAAACTTCATCGTGACGCGCCACAACGGGGTTCCGTGTGCAAACATCCTCGATCTCAGGACGAATATCCATAATGATCCGAGGGGCTTGGAGACCCGCTTTGCGGAGCGCGAACTCTGTTCGCTGGTTCGGAGTCCCGCAGCATGCTGCGACTGCGTCGGGTCGGGTCGTCGCACACAAGAAGTCTGCATAGGCAATCGCACTGCAGATTGCATCCGTGTCGGGATTTTGATGACCGAAAACTAATAGAGAAGACATAGGTACCGGATGCCAGCATCCGTGGCTGT
>JBPCVE010000388.1:0-34353 GCA_051010795.1 Rubripirellula sp. | reverse complement strand
ACGGAACAGATAGCCCCAATTTTCATTCCAAACTTCCGTAAGGTTATTTGGATAAGCAGGATCGTTGAAGTAATCCTGCTGGTAGACGCTGGCCGGATAATCGTGGGCAGAATAGACAAGTCGATTTGCCACATCCAAACGCACCGGCGCGTCACCGGCATTGGACAGGTTCCCACCCCACCAGTAGGACCCAGAGGAAGCTGATTCTACACCTTCGACAATGATCAGCAGGTTTGGATTTGCGGCCAACACAGCATTGCCTGCCCTTTCAGCTGCCAATCGCCAGTCGTTAGCTGAACCATCGCCCCAGGTTGCACCGCCGTGAGGCTCGTTGTGCAAATCAATTCCGACCACTGAACTGTTATTGGCATACCGAGTTGCCAACTGTGTCAGGTGATCGATCCAGACAGATTCAGGATACTCAGCGGAATACCAAAGCCCGGATTCATTGGCACTGTTTCCTGCTTCAGAGCGGTGATGATCCAAAATCACACGCATGCCAAGTTCATCAGCCTGCGCTACGATCCTGTCCATGATTTCCAGACCGCTCAGTCCCTGCAAATCAGGATTCTTGCTGAAATCGATACCATTGGGAGTACTTGCAGCGTCGAAAAGTTCGTCACTGAATGGCATCCGAATGGTGTTGAATCCTTCAGCCTTCATCTGGTCCATCATTTCGACGTACCCTCTGCTCCACAGGCCGTGGGGAGCAAAATTAGTCGTCTCGAAACCAAACCAGTTCACGCCTGCAAGACGCACAGATTGTCCTGTTTCATCAACGATCTGATTTCCGAGCGTTGAAAGTGCGCCGCTGGAAACATCCCCGACTGTTCCTTCACTCACGACAACATCAACCACTGAAATCGATGGCATCATGCCACCACCGTGGTCATGATTTCCATGGTCATGGGAATTCCCACTTCCCGGACGGGTCTGGTTTCCATCAGTCGTCTCCCCGTCGGGCGCTGCCGGAGTCAGCAACTCGGCTCGGCTCACCAGCGTCAATTCGTCGACGGTGAAGCCAAACTGCACTTCCAATTGATCTTCGACAATTTGATCATGATGAAACTCAATGTTGGCCGGCACCAGATCACTCTTGGAAATTCCAGCCAACAGCACACTCTGGTTCGTTGGCAGCACTGAAATCAACAAACCCTCGGATGTATCCTCCACGCTCAGGCGTTCGCGTGTTCCAAAATAGAGGAAACTGAGCTTCGTCGTTTCTGGGTCAAAATCATCCACTCGTTCCTGGACACCGTACTCATGTGAACGGACATAGACCGTATCCGACTCTCGGGGCCCAACGCCCTGTTCCCAAGACACAACACCACCGATGTCCTGTCGCAAGTGTTCGTTAGCGACCACACCATAATTGTGAATACTCAAATCGGTAAAACTGCGATCCTTGACGACCTGATATTCGGGAGTCCACGCCCATGGATTAACAATTGCAATTTCCCCGCTTTCCAATTTCCCGAGGATCAGGTTATGAACGGAGATGTCACCAAAATCGAGCCGATCCTGCTCGGGATTGAAGTTGATGATGTCGGGTCCAGCAGGATTAACTGGAAAGACATTTCCCTGCAGGTCGCCCAGTCCTGAATCATTACCGCCAGGATCACCGCTGCCATTGTCTCCGTTGCCATTGTCTCCATTGCCATTGTCTCCGTTGCCATTGTCACCGCTGCCGGTATCACCACCGCCAATGGTGAATTGCCCAAGTGTTTGTGCGAATTCAAACGGCTCTTGGGGCACGCCACTGCAAGTCAGTGCAAGCGTTCCAAACGTTTCGCAGGGAGCATCACGATTTGCCGACCATGCCGAAAGAAATCCCATTCCCACCTCATCGGCAAAGTCCAAAAGTTTTTCAGCATCCTCCAGATAGAACCTTTCCGACATGACATCATTCTGTCCGATCATGGGAGTGACTCCAACGAGACTCCACAGTTCGGCATCAGTCACTTGAACACCTGCAGCGTCATAAGCACCACGCATCTGATCAAACAAGCTTTCTGCTGCCTGAATGGCATAATCGCCCATCTGCCCTTCTGGGTTTGGTGCGGCGGAATCACCGTAATCCATGGCCATGATGTTGACCCCACCGATATCAACGCCGTAACTCAATGCAGACTCGACCACATACAGGCCATCATTGGTCAGCCCGCTTGGTAACACTGGCAATGTGAACCAAACCTCCAAGGGTCTGCCATCGACAGCAGCCTGATCCTGCAGATTTCGGATTGCCTGAGAACGACGATCGATCGAAACCTCATCGGCAACCCATGACCCTTCGACATCAAAATCGATCCAAGTCAGATCGTACTGATCAACCACTGCCTGATAAGCCTGCGTCAAGTCACCGACATCAGGGATGGCCGCTGCCAACGGTGTCCCCGCAGCGCCCCCAAATGACACAAGAACTTCGCCCCCCAAGTCCCGCAACGCATCGATCTGGTCACCGCGGTAACCAGAATCCACACTGTAGTAACCACCCCAACTGGGTTCACTCGTCGCCGGATCAGCCACGACGAATGCAAGCGTGACATACTTGACTCCCTCGTCCCTAGCCAGTTCCACAAAGTCGAAAGGTGGCCAAAGAGTAGTATCGACATAGGGAGCAAACACCTGATCTGGTATATCAGCGCGCATGTCGGAACCAGAATCTGATTCACTGGCTGCTGCATTGAAGCCGGATATCAAGTCCGATGAAGCCCCCAGTCCGCTGGATGCGGTCATTGTGATCCGTTGCTCGAGCGATTCGAGTTGCACCCGGCGACGCGCGCGACGTTTGCGTTGCGCACGGTCGGAACGACGGGAGCCTAAAAGCTCGCGAAAGCGAATTTGCATTGTCTTGACCTGTGGAGAAAAGATTGGTTGGTCATGGGCAGCGACCCAAGTGAATAGGCTTTGAGTCTATGACTGTTTTTCAAATACGACAAACTTTTTTCATCGTGAGAGTGACATAGGACGGATCGCAATCACCCTTTGTTCGCCATTTGAACCACAGTCAGCAGAGGGGGATTCACGCACAGAATTCAAGCCCTAAGGAGATCCTTTCCAGAACAGGATCAAATGCGATTCATGCCACAAAAAGGCTGAAAAGAACGCACATTCAAGCACCACTCGCAGGCGAACCACGACGTCTTTCGCGTTCACCTACCCGTCGTAAACCAACGCGTCTGGAAACCCCAAAGAAAAATTTTTGCGTAAACCCGCAGGCCGCAATACATTTTTCGTATTTGCGAGGTGAAGCCATCACCGACAGGTCATGGCAATCTCAACACACGGCTCGGTGACTGCTGCGTAGAACTGAATCATGCAAGCGAATCGCATCACTCAAACGGTTCATTCCATTTCACCGTTCCTAACCAGTTCGCCCATTTACGCGTGCTGCCAACACACCTCAAAGCGATTCCCACTGGCTTGAACTTGCCCTCGAAACCCACAGAGCCATTCACAGGTAGAAGAAAAGAAACAGCAACTCAATCAGCATTTGCTAAACAGACTCAACAGCTCGCAACATTCCTTTTGCTTTGTCCCACGTTTCCGCTTCCTCCGCATCAGGCAAACTGCGAGCGGTGATCCCGCCACCGACAGGAATTTGCCATTGCCCATGCGCAGCAGTGATTGTCCGAATCAGAATATTGAAATCAGCATCACCCCCGCAGCTGATATATCCCATGGATCCGCAGTAGGGCCCTCGTGGATTTGGCTCCATACGGGCAATCGTCCGCATTGCCTCAATTTTGGGTGCCCCCGTCACACTGCCTCCAGGAAAACAAACCCGAAGAAGATCAACGACGTTCTTACCATCCAGCAACTCTCCACTTACGACCGAGACAAGATGCTGAACAAACTCGTATTTTTCTAACTCACAGAGTTGCTGAACCCTGACACTATCATCACGGCAAACCCGAGAAAGATCGTTTCGCATCAAATCAACAATCATCACGTTCTCTGCCCGATCTTTCTCACTCTCGGTAAGCTCTTCAGCCAAAGCATCGTCAGTTGAATCATGCCCAGTCCGAGGTACCGTGCCTTTGATGGGTCTGGTTTCGACCAAGGAACCGCGGACCTGTAAAAAGCCCTCCGGTGAACTACTCAATACCGTAAAACCATCACCTCCGTAGTAGGCACTGAATGGCGCCGGATTTTTTTCACGAAGGCGAAGATACAGTTCCGGCGATTTAAGGTGCTGCTGCACCAGCAAGCGTTGAGCCAGATTAACCTGAAATGAATCACCCTCTCGAATTGCGTTCACGACCTCAGCAACACTCTGCTGAAACTTCTCGCTTGTGAAATTACTGGTCACCGCAGGATGATCCGTTGGAAATTGCTGACGCAAAGGAACTGACGCCGGATAACGGTCACTTGGTCTCTCTGCCTGTGGCAATTCACCGCCTGTTATTTCACCGCCTTGTAGTTCGGGGGCTGTTGCATCGACTTCCGTTCGATCTGCTGACAGAGCTTCCGTGTCAGGATTCCCAAACAACCACTGTTGGACGTAATCAGCCCTCTGCACCGCCACCGAAAGTCGCTGGCTTGGATCAGTAGCGGCTAGCCCTTGACTGATCAGCCACGCTTTGCCGAGTTGATGGTCAAACGCGATGCTCCAGTCGTACAAACCGAGCGAGATGGCAGGAGTGGGTAGATCATTGGCCTCAGGCATTCCCACTGATTCCAACCAAGTCGCTGCTTCATACCCGATCAACCCTGCAATTCCCCCCTGAAATGACGGCAGATCGGGATCATGATCATGGGGCAGTGCATCACACCATTGAGCGAGCACGGGCCATGGGTCGGGGTCACCTGCAAATGCAACGAGTGATTTGATGGGATCAGCGGTCAGAAAGCTGTATCGCCCAATCGGCTGCCCATGAGTATCACGGGGACCACGCGATACAGAATCGAGCCACAGGCACCCTGGCAGTAGGGACAGACGCGAAAACAGCTCTACCAAACAAACATCGTCTGGCAGGGGGCGGACAATCGGCAGAGATTCGTTTTGCTGGTCCATCGGCTCTCCCTGCAGCTTAGCCTTTGGGCATCATTTCTCGTAGTGCCGTTCTAAGTTGCTGCAACAGTTCGTGATCTGAAGTCCAAATTCTGACAGTTCGCGTGTCCGGCTGCGGCTCAATGCGAATCTCAACCCACAACGAATTTCGCGGCATCACATCCTCAACTCGATCAGCCCATTCAATCAGAGTCCATGCCTGTCCCTGATCAAACAGCTCCTCAACCCCGAGTTCAAGAAATTCGTCTTCATCCGCTACCCGATAGGCATCCAGATGGTGCAAGGTCTGATCGCCGGCCTGATGTGACTGCAACAGGGTAAAGGTGGGACTGGTCACATCTGCCCGATCGACGCCAATCGCACTTGAAATTGCTTGAACCAGTGTCGTTTTCCCCGCCCCCAGTGTCCCCACCAAACCAATCGTCATCCGCTCGGGCAAAGACTCAACAAGCCGGAATGCCAGTTTGTGCAGACCATTGAGGTCCAACGATTCAATCAAGAGATCAGAACTCATCGTCTAGCATCCAAATGAAAATCACTCAATCTAGCCAGACTTGAGAGCTGTTCAACGACAGCCGCCGGACTGCCTGTCGACTCCATCACTGCGCGTTGGCGATCAGCCCAGCCGTCTCCCTGGGTGATTTCCTTGACATACAGGAGGTCATCTTCACAACCAAGATCTTGGGCGACATTTCGAAGGCGATCAACCAGATCGCAGGCAATTTGCGTGACTGGTTCGACACGATAATCTCGAGCGTGAACCAACTTGGCAGACATGCCATATCTCGCCGCCCGCCATTTGTTCTGCCTGACCATCATGGGATGGCAATCGAACTGATAAGTTCCTTCATCAATCTCATCACTTAATTTTTTGACCAGGCACTGAATCAGCGCTGTCAAACCACACACATGATCCAGATTGCCTGGCATGTCACACACACGTACCTCGACCGTCCCAAAATTATGATGCGGCCGAACATCCCACCAAATTTCCCGAATCGTGTTGATAAATCCCGTTTCGACCATGTGATTCACCAACCACACATATTCGCTCCAGTTTCTCATCAAGGTGGGCAAACCAGCAGTTGGCAGTCCTTCCATCAGTTTCGATCGATGCGAATGCAGCCCAGTATCTCGCGTCTGCCAATACGGGCTGCTGGCTGACAAAGCCAACAACGTTGGCAAATGCTGCATGATTCGATCACAGATCATGACTGCTTTATCACCCGTATCGACCCCCACATGCACATGCAGTCCAAACGTAATCATTCGGCGAGCGAGTTCCTGCAGCAACTGCATGAGATTGTGATACCGAGGTGTATCGGTAACGTGCTGCTCCTCCCACAAACCAAAGGGATGAGTCGCCCCCCACCACAACTTCAAACCCTCCGCATCCGCTGCCTGTTCAACTTGCCTGAGTTTTGCAGACAAGTCACCCCGTGCATCTCCCACGGTATGACAAACGCCACTGATCACTTCAACACAACATTGCATCAACTCATGTTTGACTTCGTTCGCCACTTCTACGGGCAAACGTTCAATCACACGACTGCAACCACCTTCCAATTGGAAAGTTTCGCCATGCACAATCCCAAGTTCAAGTTCCACGCCAATGGTAGGAGAGGCGTTGGATGTGAATTCAAGTTTTGCCATCCCGATGCTCCAACAAATTGTTCATCAATACGCATCTGCAGCGTGTATCGAAACACGTCTCATCTTCACACCCATTCTACGAAACAAATCCACGCGGTGCGGCGTGTTGACATGTTCAACCGACTCAAACCTGATTAGCAGGATCGAAATAGTGAATCACGGTGGCAGCAAAGAGCTGACTTCCAATCGCCAGGGCGCGTTCGTCGATATCAAAGGCCGCTGTGTGCAGTGGAGCGTTACCCACCTGCTCACCACTGACCCCAAGTCGCAACATCGCCCCAGGCACGTGCTCAAGGTAATAGGAAAAATCTTCACTTCCCATGCTTGGCTGCTCGATCCACTCAACAGCTCCTGCAGTCAGTGTTTGCCCAATACCTGCCACCATCAGGTCAACCAGCTGTGCGTCGTTGACAACCGCCGGAGCGGAGGCACCTAGCCTCATGTCCAATTTGCACCCAGATTCCCGCTGCACTGCCTCACAAACATCCTCAAGAGTCTCCAAAGCCACCCGCCTGCTTTCTTGATCTAGTGACCGTAATGACCCAGACAAGCTGGCATTATCAGGAATCACATTTGCGCTATGCCCAGCGTCGATTTGCCCCACTGAAAACACCACTGTCTCGTGTGGGTCTGCGGTGCGGGCAATTCGGCGAAATGCTGACTGCACCCAGTGGGTCGCCGCGTCAATTGGATCATTCGTCATCTGTGGCCGTGCCCCATGCCCACCCTTGCCATGAATTTGAAGATGAATCGTGTCGCAAGCAGCCGCCAAGGTCCCTTTGCGCAACCCAACACAGCCAACCAAGCGTGTGGGATCGACATGCAAGGCAAGAATGGCATTCACACCTCTCAAGGCGTGGTGATGAATCATGTGCCGGGCACCAATGGCTAGCTCTTCCGAAGGCTGCAGGATCGCCCTCACAGAGACCGGCCATGGCAATTCACCCGCAATGTCCATGGCTGAAAGCACTTGCATGGCTCCAAACACAATCGTGGCGTGCACGTCATGCCCACACGCGTGCATAACCCCATCACGACGACTCCGATAATCAACCAGTTTGGAATCATGGATTGGTAATGCATCAATATCGCCGCGAATGGCGATACACGGCCCATTGGCCAACTCGGTCGCGGACACAAGATCAGCCGTCAGACCGCGTCCCTCACCAGACACATGAGTGGGCAGCCCAAGTCGCTCAAAGGCTGTCACCAGATATTCAGTGGTCTGAAACTCGTGATTGGAGAGTTCTGGATATTGGTGCAGATGGCGTCGCATTGCCACCCAATCCGGATTCAGTTGTACCGCATGCTCGCGAATGCTCGCGATCCAATCATGTTCATGCCTCATCTTTACCATTCCCGTTCACCAGATTGTTTCGGGTTCCACCAAACCGCAAAAGCAGTGCGGGCAGGAAAACCAAATCAGCGAATAACGCACTGCCGAAGGTCAGGATTCCCATAATCGCAAAGATACGGTGATCCCGTGAATCACTCAACAGTGCTGTACTGAAACCAATAATCAACACCACCGTGGTCATGATCAATGCCGTGCCAACTCCGACAAACGACCGGCGAATCGCCAGCCTGCGATCTTCGGTTTTACCCGCTTCTTCCCGATAACGGGTCAGAAAGTGGATCGTATCATCGACGGCGATTCCCAAACAAACCGTGAAGGCACAAACACTGACAATCTCAAGACTCTGACCAAACAGCCAAAGCAATGTTCCTGTGATGGCAAGGGGAAACACATTCGGAATGATCGAGATCAGCCCCAATCGCAAGGATCGATAAACAACAGCGAGAACCATGAAAATAATCAAACTGGCAGTTCCCAGACTGATCGCCAGATCCACCACGATCTGATACAGATTCTCCCAGCGTTCAACAGCACGACCGGTCAGTCTGATCTGAAAATTTCGGCGTTGAGATTGCAGTTCAGCCAACTTGAACTGAACACGTTCAAAAACAGGCCCATAAGCAGCAACACCGATATCCTGAATCCGAAAGCGAACCACAGCCCTGCCTCGCTCTGGTGTGTAATAAGCACGTTTCAATGGCGGTGGCAACAGATCCAATAACGACATGCGTGTTGATGCATCACCGTCTCCCGGCAGAGCGTCAATAAAATCACAGATCGAAAGTGGATTCCCAACCAGTGGTTCACGCTGCAGGATAGCATCGACCTCCGATAACACCTCAGCAATTTCGCCATCTGCCGAATCGATGTTCGCATTCCAACGCACGAGAACTTCTGCAGTCATCATGCCTCCAAAACTTTCATCGACATGCTTCAAAGCGATCACTGGCTCCGAATTGGCTGCCAGGCTGCTTGTCATTTTTTCATCGGGACGCATCTGCAAAGTACAAACAACAAGCACGACCGTTCCGGCAATCGCAATCCAACTGAAGACCCGACAACGTTGAAGAACAAAGTCGATGATCACTGATATCCTGCTGAGATTCTGATCGACAAGATTCCTGCCCACCCCTGCATGAACGTTGCGACCAAGGCGACTGGCACAGGCAAGAGGAATGATGGTGATGACCGAGACGAAGGTCATCAGCACACCAATCACGCAGCAGTAACCAAATTCTCTGACAATCTCATGTCTTGCTGTCATGAGAGATCCAAATCCAATCGCGGTCGTCAAAGAAGTCATCCAACAGGCCAAACCGACTTCATGAATTGACTTTCGTGCCGCCTCAACCGCGGAGACCCCATCAGCTCGATGCCTCCGGATTTGCACCATCATGTGCACGCCATCAGTGAATCCAACCATGCACAGCAAGATCGGGACAATCACCGAATTTAATGGATTGTCATCAAAACCAAGAAAATGCAGCAGACCGAGTGTCCAGAAAACTCCAAAAGCGGGAGCCAGCCCCACAATGATGACAGAAGTGATGCCACGAAACAAAACCAGCGCTGTGAGTAAAGCGATGGAGTACCCGATTAATTGATACTTGATTTCGTTCTTTCGAGTGCTGATCGAGCGACTGATCGAGATGGGAACCTGGCCGGTGACCTGAAACGAAATATCGACCCCGGGAAATTTAGCCGCCGCTCCCACGGCAGCGTCACGCAAGCGTTCGGTGCAATCCGAATCCTGCTGCACAAACAGCCAATCAAGATTCACCATCAACAACATCGTTCGTGCATCGGACGACAGCAGTTGCCCAACGACCAGCGGATTCGCCAAGGCCCGTTCGCGAGCCTCGTTAAGCCGTTCAGGCGATGCCTCGCCCTGCGGCAAAAGAGGCTGTGAAAGACTGAAAATATTCAAGGGTGGTGCACGATCCATCCAGACCACACTGCTCACTTGATCCAAGGCCTCAAGTGAACTCACCACGGCCCGCATCGCGTTAACACCCGGCCCGGAAAAGAAGTCATCTGAACGTGCAACAACAATCACGTTGCCAAGATCGACTCGCAAAGGCTCGACATCGGGTACAGGCCCAGATTGGCGGGCCAGAAACCCTGTCGTCTCTCCAGCCTGTTGACCTTCTTGCTCGGTGTAAATCGGCTCTGGGAACAGGATACTGGGATCATAATGGCCAATCGCCATCAGTACCGTCCAACCGACCAGCAGCAACGTCGTGAACCACCGGTGAGCGATAATCCAATCAGCTAGAATTCCAAATCGACTAAACACAACAGGTCATCCTGCAAAACTGCCTCAACGAGTTGAACGGCGTTGCAAATACTGACGTTCGACATCTTGAACGTCCAACGTGCCGTCATTGCCACTCATTCGCCAGAAAACACGAGAGGGAACCGACTTGGGCAGTTCGCCTTGAGTAACCACTCCATCGCCGTTCGTATCGAGTTTGGCAATGTAGCGTGTCGCGTAATCCGCAGCTGCCTCAAGATCACCGGTACTCCAACGCTGAACAGTTTTGGTGCGAATTGGCGGACGTGATTCATTCAAAGGCACCGCGACAGTAACGATCGTCATTGCCATTTCTTGCCACGTCTGATCACCCCAAAAAACAGTCGCGTTGGGATCAGGATTCACCGGATTGTCTTCGGAGTTATCAAACACAGCACTGAATTGCATCCCAGTGACGTCCCGCAATGGGATCGGATCAGCCAGTTCATACCGATGCTGCCAGCCAAAATCGTATTGCGGCACTTCAAGGATGGACTGAACCTGATCGCCCCGCTGCAATTCAAATGAAAAAGACTTTCCTCGCACATGCATATGCGGTGCGACTGCCAACAACATCCCCTCGCGTGGAAAGGACTGCATTGTTCCTTTCACCACATGATTCGAAACGCGTTTGGGGATTTCAAAATTTGAATTGATCCCGAATAAAGATAATACCTCGTGAGTTACTTTCTCCTTGTCCATGAACACCAAGCCAACTTTCGTCAGATCCGAGGTCGCGGTTCCGCAAGGAGTGTAGTGCATTTGCAGCACAAATTTAGCTCCGGCCGGAACTCGGATTGCGTGTCCCTGACGCACCTTCGAATTCATCTGCCCCGGAACGTGACCGCTGATCAATGTGGGAAAATGGATCTCATTTCCATCAGGCAATCGCAGCAGCAGCATTGCATGATGCACTACACGCGGATCCCCCGGCAGCAGCATGACATTGGAAAGCCAACGTTCTTCCTCAAACCGAGGATCTAAAACGTTGTACTGATAGGCAATGCCTTGATTTAATTGCTCGGTGGTTAATTCAGCGGGCACCTCATAAGGTTGGGGCATGCCAAGAATCACATCGGGATCCACAGGCCAAGTATCCGCGACTGGATACTCCAGTGCTGGTTCCAACTGTTCTGGATCTCCATAGGGCGTGCCTGCTTCCACCCATTTTCGAAACAAAGCCTTGTCAGCAACCGAAAGTTGACGAGCATTCCTGAACTTTTCGCGTCCGGCAGAAGCATGCCAAGGCGGCATGCGTCCCTGCTCCATTACCTCAAGCGACATGTCGGCCCAGCCAACGACTTCATCATACTCATCGAGGGCGAAGGGGCCGATCTGTCCACTGCGATGACACTCGGCACAATTTTGCCGCAGCATCCTGCTGATCTGATTGCAAAAGGTCACCTCTGATTTTTCGTCAACCACGCGTGGCAAACTGATCAGACAACCAGTCGCGGTAGTTCGAGGAATCGTGATTTTTTCACCCGACAATAATTGTTCCACAGCAAGTCGCAAATCATCTCGTTCGAGCCTTGGCCGCAAAAGCCCAGGTCGATACTGGTCGTCAATACGTCCTTGGTAGCGAATCCCCCCCCCATCATCGAGGACGAACACCTCCGGAGTACGAGAAGCGCCAAATCCCAGAGCGGCAGCGCGGTCATAATCCTTCACCATTGGAAACACCAAATCGTGCTTTTTGACAAAAGCAGCAAGCTCCGGCATCGAGTCCTGAACATTACTGTTAATGCCAATGAATCGAACTCCCTGCTCCCTGAACTGCGCTGCCAAGTGATTCAATCGGGCTGCATATAAATTTGCAAGTGGACACTCTGCCCCAAGGAAACACACCACCGTGCAGGGCGCACTTTCGTCGGCCCCTACTACCACGACACTCCCATCTGTCGCAGGTAGAGAAAACGTTTCCGTCAGAACACGCGGCCTGGCCTCGCCTTCCACCTGTTCCGTGCCAGACGGGTCGGGGTCCACCGCGTGGACATCGTTTTGTCCCCAACAAATAACAGAGAAAACAAAAACCGCAAAAAACCCGTGGAAAGATTTGCGAACCACCAATCTTTGACCTTCCTTCAACATGCGATACGAATCTCCTTTCACATCAAATTTGCTGCACCGCAAATCCGACTTCACTGCTGTTTCACTGATACCAATCAATGAACAGCCAAACGCACAATCAAAAACGTCTTCCAAAATACAATAGCAGTCCACCCGTGCTACCAACGATCGAACCCCAGGAGCGTGATTAACCGAAAAATCACGCAGGCACGGCGTCGCAACGCGGACAATCTATCGGAATAACAGTGGACCCGGCAAACGAAAATAACGCAAGCGATTCAGGCTCAACAGAGGGTTACAAATCGCCAAACCTCAGCTGTCTGAAGGCTCCTTGGACGGATGATGCCTCGCCGTAATATCAATGGCAATCTCATGCAACCGACCATTACTCGCAACGACGCTGGACATTTCCAGCGGCAGCAGCCCCCCTCTTCCATCGGTAACTCGCCCTCCTGCTTCCTCGACAAAGAGACGACCAGCCGCGAAATCCCAGGGTGACAACTGATACTCAAAGAAGGCTCCAAATTGCCCGCAACCGACCTGACACAAGTCGAGCGATGCCGTCCCGAACCTACGAATCCCATGAATGTCGTGTCCAAAAAATTCTTCAACCGCATTCAGGGTGCTCCGCATCATCGCGCCGCGATCATAATAAAACCCGCAACCAACGAGTGTCTGTGCAAGTGAATCAGAATCGCAGACCTTCACCTGCTGACCATTCCGATAAGCACCCTGATTTTCAGCGGCTGTGAAGAGATCATTCCGGGCAGGGTTGAAAATCACGCCGACGGTTGGTTTACCGCAATGGTAGTGTGCGATGGAAACCGCAAAATGTGGGATGCCATGAGCGTAATTATTGGTTCCATCCAACGGATCAATCACCCACAAATGATCAGCGTTCACATCACCGTCAAGATCTTCTTCACCAAGCAGTTCATGATTCGGAAACTGATTTCCCAGATATTCACCGATTGCCTTTTCACTGTCGAGATCTGCATCACTCACCAAGTCGTAAGTCTTCCCGCCAGCCGACGACTTGTCACGCATCTGAACCCCCTCATTGAGATAACGGTTCAGCACCTCTCCACCTAACTGGGCGGCTTTGATAGCTGCATCTAATAATGTTTGGTGCTCAGTCAAAGTTCAGGTTCCGTTTTAGAGAAGAAGAGAATGATTGATTTGATTCAACAGAGAGGAAATACAAAATTTCAAGAGTTCATCTCCTCCAATGACGCAAGGCAGTTGATATGAAGTGCGCAGAACGGGTGTGGGTGGAACCGACGTTGGCTGACGTCAATACTTTGCCTGCTAGATTAGCAGCTATTACTTGCCGCTATACCAAACACCGCGTAACCAGTTATGTCTGTGCAGACGTTTGATCAACTCATCTGGCAAGTCCCGCAATTTGCCCGTCCGTGTGTTCATCCTCGCTTGTTCCTCGTTGCGCATTCCAGCGATGACAGTGCTGACTTCAGGTGGTGACAGTGCGAACTTTAAAGACAAGTCCGCGAGGGAATACTGATCAGCCAAGCCAAAGTCCTCAAGATCAGCTCGGATTGCTTCGACACGGTTCGCCGTTCGTGCCATGCGGTCGCCGGCGAAATATTGGCTGCGAAAGTCCGCTTCGGGAAAATGATGATCAGTTGAGTACTTACCGGTCAGCGATCCCTCATCGAGTGCCACTCGGACAATCACTCCTGTTCCTGTCTCCGCTGCCACTGGCAATAGCTGGGCCGCAGGTTCTTGATGAAACAGGTTAAAAATGACCTGAACCACGTCAACGAGGCCATCCCGCATCAACTGAATCACACACGCCTGATCATGCTCTGGGGTACTGACGCCAATCAGATTGATTTTACCTTCCTCGCGTAACTGCCGAAGCACCAACAACGGCTGAGGATCATCGTTCCAAGCTCGAGTCCAAGTATGCAACTGCAGCAGGTCGATTCGATCGGTGCTGAGATTTCGCAGACGCTGCTCGACATTTGCCCGCAAATAGGCAGCGGAATAGCGGTCCCGCCAGCAGCAGTGAGGACTGGGCGGCCAAGGGCCCGCATCGGGCGGCGTCTTCGTCGCCACAAAAACGTCGTCCGTTCGGTCTTTCAAGACCTCTGCAATGAGCTGCTCACTGCGTCCATCGCCGTATCCCTCTGCCGTATCGATGAGATTGACTCCGCCATCCAGCGCGGCGTGCAGAGCTGCGATCGAATCCGCATCGCTCTGCTCCCCCCATCCTCCCCCAATTGCCCAGCCGCCAAACCCAATCTCCGAAACGTGTGGTCCATGGCCCGAAAGTCGTCGTTGTTGCATGCTTAAGAGTCAGTTTCAGGCAGTGGTTGTGGTGTCAGCTGGCAAATTGTGCGGATTAGCGAACAAGGTCGTAGGGGGTAGACCAAGAAGTCAGCAGTTTACCCAAGTGTTCCCGCGATACACTCAACTCCAGCGTGAGCGATTCCGAAAGTTTTTACTAGGGATAGTCTGTCCCGTTGTAGGGAAAGTTCCGTCCGTCGGAACCCCACTTTGGCCTCTTAAGTTGGATTGGTATCGGTGCCTAAATTTCCTCCGATCCCCCGATTGTCGATCGTTATTCCCATCGGACGGGACATCGCCGCGTTTGAAAGCACGCTGATCAGCGTGCTGGAGAACCCAACGGATGGATCTGAAATCTTAGTCTGCCATGACGGTAGCTACCAAGATCCGTTTGAACTCGGAGACGAGATAAGGTTTGTGATTGCGGATTCGGCAAATCCGTTGGAACTGATCTCGGCTGGTGCCTCACAGGCTCGGGGTAGACTCGTCCATGTTCTTTCCGATGGTCTCCTTGCCACAAGCGGCTGGATCGACGAAGCGTTGGAAGAATTTGAAGCGTACGACTGTGGTGTTGTCACTCCTGTCATCCGTCACGAAACAAACGATACCATCGTATCTGCGGGATGGAACGACAGCGTTGGCGGACTTTGCCAAAGTGCCAATCAGGGGCAGCAGACCGTGGAAAACTCCAAGCCGAAGCAATCAGGTGCTTACCTGCAAGGCTCATTTTGGAGGCGTGAATTACTGCGGTCGCTGACAGACGCCTTGACCAGCACGGACTTGCTGGAAGCCAGCTACGCGTTTCACCACCTTGCCGGCCAAGCTGGCTGGAAGTGTTCGCTGGCAAGCGAGTCTGAATTGCTCTACGCGAACGAGACGCTCCCTTGGAACGAACCGTCCATGAGTCGTGGGATGCGAACTCAGTGCGTCAAGAACCACTTCTCGCAAAGTGGTTGGTCACGATCGTTGTCAGCTGCTCTATGGTCTGCCATCGCAAGCGTGACTCGTCCGGGACAAATCGTGGAGGCAATCGGCCGCGGCCTTGCACCCACCCTCAGCACCTCCCTTGCTGAACGCGTGCGGCCGAATCACGTCGCATCGTGCGATCAGCACGAAACGATCGTCAGCATGCCATCTCGAACGCAAGCCCTCGAACAACCGCTGCGTCGGGCTGCCTAGCCGGCGATTAGCCAGCAAGTTGTGTTCAGTTACCGGCTGTTTACGAGATGCTGTCTACGAGATTCAGATGTGCATGGCAGCCGGATAGGTGCGTTCCTACCAGCACTGCCGAATGTTGCCTTGATACGATGATCCACGCCCCCAGATGATCCGAACCTTCTGAATCCTGATCTTCTGATGGCTGTTATCGCTGAACCCGAGATTCTGCCAGCAGCAAGCCACATCGCGTGTGAAGTAAAATCGAGCGTCAGTGCATGATCACCTGAATCACGCATTGCATTCTGTTTCTCAGCCGAAGATCCAGCTAACGGCCTGTCGATGAAGGCAACCAACCGTACCTACCCCATGGTAGAGGCATTGTGAGACCAGGAGCATTCCCCATTCTCGTTGCGGAGTTGCGATCGGATCATCAGCACACGAAGCTAATCAGCACAGAAGGCTGCTCGGCATACAAGGCCGGCCCGGTCGCCAGAGCGATTGTCGCGCGCTGTTCTTCCAAGCCACATCACTGCGTCGAGCCGACAGCCTAGGCGTTCTCAGCGGCAGGCGTTGAAAACGTCCCACCTCAAGATCGTGATGCCAAGATCAGGCGAGGTGACTGTTGTCAGCCGGCATGATCATCACGCTTGGCTTTGCGTCCTGAGTCTTCCAGTACTGCGGCGCGTACCGCTCATACTCGATCCACATTGCAATGACGGCAATCAGCATGAACAGCATGCTCAAAAAGAGCATGACGGTATACACGCTAGCTGGTTGCTTGGTTTTCTTTTCAGTCGAGGGTAGTGTCGACACGATCGCCCTCCTGCAGGATGCCTTCGCTGTAATCTTTCAGAATTTCTGCAACCGATCGATCCGGTTCAGTGTTACGCACTTTCAACTTTCCGACATATCGGCCTGCTCGCGTTACTTCGAGGAAGTGACCCGCACGAAGACCTTCGTCAGATCCAATCGAAATCAGCACCAAGTGACTGGGCCGATCGATTTGTAGGATGTTGCCATTCCTTTCAGGAGGAGCACCATCAAGAGGTTCGTTGATATCGATGCCGCGTGCGGCAATGACTTCTTCGAACCGAGTAGCCTGGGCCATGAGTTGTTTATTTCGCTGCTCCAACCGTTGCTTGAATCCGCGAAGCACATTCATCTGGTCGGTTAACTCAAGCGTTGCTGTGAACAATGTATCTCGAGCCGCCTGCTCATCACGAACACTGGTCCTGAGTCGAGCGTTCTCTCCGGTCAACGTCTCAAGCTGCTTCGTTTTATTCAGATCTGAGGTTGTCAATTCGGTGACCTGCGTTCGCAGCCCTTCGACCTCTGCACCACTGCGTCCCAGTTCTTCCTGAAGACGATCGAGCTGTGTCTGAAGAGCCGCCAAGGCGGTTTTTCGTGCGATCTGCTCGCGTGCAAGAGCATTCTTTGTTCGATCACGCTGATCGCGAAGCTGCTGATTATCCCTATCGATGGCTTCAATCTGATCCTTCAAACCGGGCTCACCATTGACTCCCGTGAGCACCACATCGCGCCAGTTTTTATGTGAGGCGGTAGCCACCAAAGCGAGAGCCGCGAACATGACACTCAGTATCAGGATCAGGGCAGTAAGACACTTACCAAGTAGAGTCATCAGTGTTTCCGTTAACGACGAGACCGACCAAATGAGAGGAGATTTAGATCCTCATGCAATGATATTCTAAGCAGAGGACGGCAGTGGCATGCGGAAATTCCGCCTCGGATATCTTACCCAACTTCACCACTCACACCGAAGTATAGTTACACGCTAAAAAGAGTGTCAACGAAAACGCCGCGAAAACCGGCAATCTAACCGGCCTCGCAGGCTCCGGTCCGATTGTGCCGAATTAGCGAATCACTCCACTGCACTCCACCATCTGGCCGAATTCCTAAGAACCCAGACGGAAGAAATATCGGCATGTTTTGCCCGTACACCGCATAAAGTCGTCAAATTCGGCCAAAACAATCGTCGAATTCCTGCCTGGCAGCACTGCAGCGACCAACTCCGCTGAGCATCCCGCGACCCACGGCGGCAATTTTTTGTTGATTTGGCCGCCGTTTCGCAAGTTCAGTGCAAATCAAGCCAATCCGGCCCTCCCCCAAAAACAGGGTTGGCGTGCCCAGCTTCCGGCGGCTTCACTAACCATCTGCAGCGTGGTTGGCCCCACAATCTGCGACCGTCGGTGGCCCCTCGATGAACGGAGTGGCTCTCACGCTAGTCAATGAAGACAGTCTCGACGCTGTTGATCGCGTGCAAAAACTGCTCCATGGATGTGCTCCGCTGGCTCACATCTGGATTCAAAGCATTCATGATCGCCTTGGACAGGCGTGGATCAACGTTGGGACAGCGATCCCGCAAATCTTGAGGGGGAGAGGTATCGTGATGCAACGCCGCCCGCCCGTTCAAGATTTCTCCCTGCCAAGGGTGCTCAAACGAAATCAGGCAATAACAGGTGATCCCAAAAGAGAAGATATCAACGCGTTTATCAGTCGCTCTGCGCCGGACGATTTCGGGCGACATGTAGAGCGGCGTTCCTGTTCGATTTCCAGGAGTCATGAAAGGTGCAGTCGCAGGTACCGTCAAACCGAAGTCGATCAGTTTGACACCCGTGCTTTCCGGCAGACAGATGAAATTTCGAGGGCAAATATCGCGGTGGATGTACTGCATCGAGTGGACATACTTGAGCGATTCGGCCATATCACGAATCAATTTGAGTCGCCGACCAGAGACGTGCTCTTCCTGTTTTTGCACAACGATATTCTGCATGCTGGGACCAGCGATGTACTCCATGATCAGAACGGGCTGTCCTTTCATGGTCAGGCCAACCTCGTACGTTTCAACCACGTTAGGGTGATGCATGCTGAGTGCAATTTCACCTTCACTGGGCTTTTTCAAGCCTTTGAATCGACTCTCGAACAGTTCCATTTTCTCGATGTCGAGGATTTTGATCCCGACCATTCGATCATCGTGTTCACGATCCTTGGCCACATAGAAGTGCGCCATCGTCCCGGTCACAGCCGTCCGCTGTCTGGCGAAACGGCCCTCGACATCAATCCGACGAGAGACATTGCTCCCGGACGATTGAAATGCTGATTTTAAGGAGTCAAACAGGCTCATCTGTCACAAGGTGTGGTGTAAGGTGCTGCCCTGAATATCGCCGCGAATCATCACGCCATGCACGATTTCACCGTGCACGGGTAACGACCACTGCTACTTTCCACAATAATCGATCGCTTTTGCGATCTCGGTTTTTAGATTCTTTCGCTCAACAATGCGATCGATATAACCGTGCTCCAACAGGAACTCGCTTGTCTGAAAACCGTCTGGTAATTCAATTCCAATCGTCGCTTTGATTGTTCGCGGACCAGCAAAACCGATCAATGCTTTGGGTTCGGCAAAAACCAAATCCCCCAGAGATGCAAAGCTTGCAGCCACGCCCCCCATGGTTGGATTAGTGAGCACGCTGATGAACAACCCACCTGCCTCATCATATCGGGCCAATGCAGCAGACACTTTGGCCATCTGCATCAACGACAGGATGCCCTCATGCATCCGGGCTCCACCACCACTAGCGCTGATGATGATCAATGGCAAATCCTGCTCGGTCGCCCATTCGATCAGACGAGCTAATCGTTCACCGACAACGGATCCCATGCTGCCCATAATGAATGCACTATCGGTTACCGCGAGTGCCACGCGGCGAGCACGGACCATACCGGTTCCGGTCACCGCAGCATCCGTTAAACCCGTGCGTTTCTGCTCACCCACCAAGCGTTCGGCATATTTGCGGCGATCGGCAAATTCAAGAGGGTCAGTCGGCCGAAGATGCTCGTTCATCGGCTCAAATGTGCCATCGTCAAGCACCTGAGCTATTCTCTCGCGAGCCGACACATAGAAGTGGAACTCGCACTTGGGGCAAACATTGAGTCGTTGCTCGACTTCTTTCTTGTAAACCGAGGCCCCACATCCCGGACACTTCAGCCACAAACCCTCTGGAACACCCCGTTTTTTGGGTGGACTAGCGGGTGCCTTGTCTGAATCTGACTCGCTCGTTTTTGGATCGACAGTAGACATTCGCGGAAACTTAAGTTGCCGGACAAGCAACGATATTTGCTGGTGGTTGTAGTTGCGGCAATTTTGGGAACCGTAGTTCGCCGAACATCGCCGGCCCGCATCGAGCGAGCGTCTCGTTCTGGGATCGCCTCTAATTTAGCCGGTCAACGGCTTTTTGACTGTAGCAAATCAGACGGCCAGGGCAAGAAACCCGTTCAGAACCGTGGACTGAGTGGGATTACCCAAAAGTAATGGCTAAATCAGGTGATCAGCCCTGCCCCCCACGATTGGAGGCATGCCGTCGAAAAGGCGGCATCGAAAAAACAGGGCGTTGCTGTGCAGTCATCAACAACAAATTCGAGCTGCACGCCGCATCAAAAACGCGGGCTGCGCGAAGTCAGAAACCGGCCGCGCTCGCTCATTCCCGGAAGCTCTGCTTGTTACTCGCCTGCGAAGTTCTCCGATATTTTCGCTGGTGCGTTACCAGAACCTACGAAACGTCACCGGGAAACTGTAGCCCCATTACCGCCGCCTAATCCGGTCACATTCACAACCGCATCGGCAATGATGTGAAATCCATCTTCGATATCAACGATCAGCTGGATGCGCAACGACGACTCAGAAACCGCAACGACGGGCAGTAACCGCTCATCACGGGCAGTCTGATTAACCAGCAGCGGAGAGGAAAAGACGAAAACCTCGTCCCTCGCGATCGCGC
The DNA here is from genome assembly GCA_051010795.1 of Rubripirellula sp. Lineage (GTDB taxonomy): Bacteria > Planctomycetota > Planctomycetia > Pirellulales > Pirellulaceae > Rubripirellula. The sequence goes on along the minus strand of JBPCVE010000388.1, from coordinate 13,702 downwards.
TGCTGACAGATCATTGTTGGCTTCCTCAGGGGCACAGATGCCCCACGGTGCTCACCAAACATCGGTGAATTACTTCTTGCGGTGCCGGATTTTGGCTCGCATGCGTCGTTTTTTACGTCCTACTTTACGTCGACCTTTGCCTGTTCTCTTGGTACCCACCTAGTTCATTCTCCAGTTTTCAAAGCCGAAAGCGGACAGCCGCTCAGCATCGAGGATAAGTGTTGACGGAAGTTTTGGACCCCGCGTTGGGGGAAAATAGAGTACCAAAACGGGACGCATTCACAAGGTGAAATCGTGCTGCTTGCTGGGGCTGGCCAGCAATTCGTGGCATTCTTCGCTTTTGAACCCAGAAATTCCCGCCATTCAGGTCAAATCACTGGCGTGGAAACGGCTGCAGAACGAGGCATTTCGGCCCAACCACGGTTCTTGCGACCGGATCAAGCCTTCCGGGCGGATTTCTTCATTTCGTTTGTTAATCGGGTCTGCACGCAACAGCCCGCCCGCGTGCCATCCATTACTCCCAGCCAATCTTACCAGCCAGCCGGCATCCGCCCCCAATCGTAAAACCTGAGTGACTCCGACCCTAAGTGACCTCGGTGGTCACTTACACTCAGAGCGATTCGCACCTGCGACCCCACCTCAGCGAGATACTGGCGACCGCAACACGCTGAGATACTGGCGACCGCAACACGCTGAGATATTGGCGACCGCAACACGCTGAGATCGAGTTTACCGCTTTTCGGCCAGCCCCAATTCCCCTGACAGGTAATCAGTGGCTACCGATTTCAGATTCGCGGGCATAGACGGCCAATGTGGACTCAAAGGTTTCGCCCCCAATTTCGAAGGCGGGCTGAGCATCGGTGTGTCGATTGCAATGCTCAACCTGCACACGAAACAGAAACCGAAACAGATGGCGTGGGACTCTGAGCGACTGAAAGGCTGACAGCATTCGCTCGTAGCTGACATCCTGAGAGAACAAATCTTTGGGCTGGGGACTTGCTCCCTCCGCAGCACAGGCGAGCATTCTGGCCCGAGCGAGATCGTAAAGTGACTCACCGGTCCATTGAAATGCGGAGATGACATTCTGCTTATCGAGCCTCGCCCGCTCATGAAACTCGCGTGTCTCACGATCAATGTCACGTTGCAGTTCCTGCGGGAGCATGATTTTAAAACCGATCCCGGGATGTTTGAGAAGTTTGTTATCCAGCAATGGCCAGACAAACCTTCGCATCAATTCGGACTTACCGCCGGTCATGTGAGGCTCATCAACCCGATCCATGAGCACGATGATGCCACTGAACCCCAAGCTTTCCAAGATCGCTTTGAACTTGTTCAACAGCTCATAGCGATCATCCGTTCGGTCGAAACGCGGCAGGGGTTGGTTGGCCAATTCCTTGCTCGGAAATTGCTGAAGAATTTTCCGTAGCGATCCTGTTTCTCGCTTTCCAACCCGCATGTGCCGGCGAATCCCCAAAGCGGCCAGATGACACTTGAGTGTTCGCCACAGCCAGGGTGCAGACCCGATCAAGGTGATGATTGGAATCAACCACAATATCATCCGAGACACGTTGCCTGCTTCCTCACCATCGCCGTTCCCATTCCCCCAAGCTCCCGTATACAGCAGTACAACCAAGAGGACTGAAAAAATGGCGGCAGCGATCGCCGCAATCAAACTGATTTTGGATGAAAAATTGCGATAGCCCAAGGCGCGTCGCAGCTCAGTCCAACGAGCGATGAATGTTGATGAAGTTGATTGATCATAGCTTGAAGCGAGCAACAACAAATCACGAGCCGCAGCACGATCCAACTCCTGAACCCTCTGACTGCTGACCGACTCAGCAGTGATTCCCTTATCCACTTTCAGGATCCGGTCAATCAAATCGGTCACGCCAAGGCAAAGAATGGCATCCATGTGATCCCAGAGACGCCATGCATCCAAAACTTTTTCCGGCTTGCGTGATGTCCTCCGTCCCAGACGCTCACAGAAGTGATCGAGGAATGGATTGAAGTCATCATATCGAATGACGAACAAACGCTGGCTGGAATGCTCTTCATTGTACCGCCCCAGATGTCGATCAATCTGCAGACGCATTGCCGTTTTCCCTGAACCCTTGGGTCCAAAGATGATGGAGGTCGATGGTTCTTTTGGATCCCCATAAACCTTATCCCAGATCGGGTGGTAAGCACTGCTGATGCAGTACTCCTTGAATACCTGATCTGTTTGCGCATCTTCTTCGGCAAATGGATTGCGAACAATCCCGTGATGTTCCAGAAAACTCTGAATGTTCATCGTGGACCTTCCCTGAATGGCAATTCAAAACGTGCCGAGCTTATTTGTCGATGCCTTTGGCCATACCCACAAACGCCTTGCGATTTGCTTTCACCACTTCGGCTGGTCCGATCATTTTCAGAAAGAACTTGCGTCCGTTGGGATCTTCCAGAATGACTCCGACCATGGCATAGTTTTCCCGATTGACGACTTTGCCGCCGGCAAAGGGACCCCCGACGCGTTCCGCATAGTTACCATTAACGTCGACGACGTAGACTTGCCACTTGCCGACTTTCATTTCTTCAGTCTTGCGAGCATCCTGATCACCACCAGCGAACTGCCCCTGCCAACGTTGGATGTTTGCTTTCACATCACCACCCGCAGCCATCATCGTGACACGGGCTGTTTTCACATCATCGCCCTCACCAGCTTTCGCCTGGAATTCGTGCTGGATGATTCGGGACTTGGGCTCCACTCGTTTGAAATCCGCAGGGACCGTGATTTTGCCTTCACCGAATACGCTCACGGATTGCTTAGCGTCTTCCGCGTGCGCACTGTTCAAACTGAACAGCCCCATCACGCCTGCAGCGATCCAAATGAGTGCAACTTTGCTGTCGATGGTCATCAAATACTTCTCCTGAAAACGAAAAGCCTCTGAGCGAGGCATGATTTTGGGAATCTCAATTCTGACTGGCCGCCAGCGAAAAGCAAATCGCCCAGCACTCCAGAACCCCACTGTAGTGGATCAAGCAACAGCTTGTTAAGGGAAGGCCCCTGCCTTGACCTCACAGAAAGGGTGTTGGCGACGGGAAAAAGTCACTCAACCCGGCCGGATAGCCTCGAGCCCACAGCGACGGAAAAGGACAATCGAACTGTGGAAACGGCGTCAGGATGCGAATCAAATCCGCTTAACGGTTGATCGCATAAATCAGAACGCCGATCAGTAAGGCGGCAATTGCAACGAGGATCGCGATCAGGCTGACACGGCGCATCGTGCGCGACCGCCGCTCAGCCCCGATGCCCGTATCTCCACTAAGTGAAATACTTGATTTTTTTCCGCTGGCCTGTGGGGTCCCCGACTCCACTTGCATGGCCGACGTCACTGGTGAACTGGGCACATGGCCAGCTTCACCAACCGCTCCGGGCAGTTTATCAGACAATTCTGGCAACGCGTCGCCGGCATCCCTCCACTGGGGCCAACCGTCTCGCCACAGCAGCGCTGAAGCAGCGACCCGCCCTTGACCAATCCATTCCCGCAATTCATCTGTCGATGCTGGTCCATACTGACCACCACTGGGCGGACGAACGTACCACGTTGCATTCGGTTCTTCCTCAAGGATCGAACCAGCGGCAATATGCCGGGCACCCGCTTGTTGCGGTAACGACTGGTGCGTCACCGGTTTGGCCGCGTCTTTGACCACACGCTCAGAAACAGTTGGCGTTGAAACAGCTTGCTGCGAAACCACCTGGTTCTCAGCCAGCACCGCGGCACCGCCTTGCCCGGAGGGGCTTGCAGCCTCAGGTTGAACAATGCGCACGGCATCCACGGGAGTCGATTGCTCGGAATCTTCCACCGGAATTCGAAAACGTGACTGGCACTGAGGACAGACGCCCCGCCGCCCTGCTAGATCGCGTTTGATGTTCAGTTGCTTTTTGCAAACATGACACGCAAAACGAATGCCCATCGAGTGCCTGCTAGTGACAAGGGGAAAAGAACTTGGCCAACTTATGATTTGGAGTCCCTTCCAACTCCCTCTCATCATAGCGGATGAACTGCTCATGAAAAACTTATTCCACGCCCGACAACAGCTTGAGATCACCCTATTTTTTTTGCGCGGTCGCCAAAACCCTACAACTTGATCTTTTCACCAATCTTAGCTAACCGGCCCCTGATCAAATTCGACAGTTTGCGAAAAGCTTCACAGCAGATTTCCTCGAACACTGGACTCTCAAAAATGTCTGCCTCCGGAAATCATCATTCCCAGAGGTCTCTCCATGATCGCCATTGAATCCTCAGGGCGACCACCAAGCATCCAAAATCGTTGACAGTGAGATGATCACGTTGGCGAGATTTGGATCACGAATCAAATTTTTTCTCTCATCCGGGTCACGTACCAGATCGAACAGTGCAGGACTTTCGACGTATTTATTCCACGGAAATTTTGTTCCGTGGGACTCGGGGACAATCAACTTGTATCGCCCCTTACGAACCCAACGGTAGGCAAGATCTCGTTCCGGAGCACCGATCGTCGACGCGTCTCCCGGATAGATTTCTCCAAAGACGGCGCGTTCGCGGGACAGCGTCTGCTGCCCCATGGCCGATGGCCATAAGCTGATTCCTGGCAGATCTGCCGGTCTGTCCTCGACTCCCACTGCATCGAGCAGGGTGGGCATCAAGTCGATCGTATTGACCAGCTCGGTATGCTTCCCAGCCTTGGTCTGTCCGTCCCACCGAATCAAAACCGGCGTACGCAATCCCGGCTCGAATGGCGACCGCTTACTGCTGCGCGTGTGATCCCACTCTTTTGTTGATTTTCGGAATCGCACAGGATCTGGGGCCCAACCATTATCTGAAACGAAGATAAACAAAGTGTCATCGTTAAGTCCGCGTCGCTTGATCATCTGCATCAATTGCCCCACCGTTTCATCAAACTGCATGATCGCTGCGAAATACGGAACCTCGTGTGGTTTCACATCCGGATCGGCAGCGACCGCCCGCTTGTATCTTGCCGGTGAATCATGTGGCGTGTGCGGCAGGAATGGCGCATACCAGAGAAAGAACGGATCCCGTTGCACGTCATCAAGAAATGTGGCAATGGGCTCCATCGTCTCACGCCCAATGGCAAGCCCATGATCCCCATTGCCATGCGCCACCCAATCGCCACTGGCAAGCAACTTATCACCATAATGACCACCTGATGGCTGCGCGATCGTCATACCTTCGGTGAATCCGGCATTCTTCCAATGCCCTTCCCAATACTTTCCCGTTTGGAAACAGCGATAACCTCGGGCCGCAAGCATCCGCGGAAGCGTAGGGCGATTGCGAACCAAACGGATCGCCCGTTGCCGTAACTGATCGAATTCAGCTTTTCCAATCTCCGGTGACTTTGTCAGCCTAGCGAAGCCTGGCGGCGGGTGATTGAAATGGACTCCATGCTGATGCGGATAAAGCCCTGTCAACAGTGTGACCAACGAGGGTCGGCAAACACTCGATGGAACATACGCGTCGGTATAGATCGCGGCTTCACGAGCCAGTTCATCCAAATTCGGAGTTTGAACCCTCGGATTGCCCATGAAGCCAAAATCCGAGTACAGCTGATCATCGGCGATCAACATGACAATGTTGGGCGATCGCCGAACACCCTCAACAGAGTCGCCTGCTGCCGTCACACATGCGAAACAAATCCACAGAACTACACCCAGCAGTGGGCCGACCACTCCACCATCCAGTAACTTCCCGTGGGCATCCTGAGCCTGTTGTTCTGACATGGGTAGGGGTATCCAGCGTTACTTTGCCATTTTCAGCACGATGTCGAATTCTTTCTTCTTGACTGGCTGCACACTCAAGCGACTGCCCTTCTGAAGCAGCACCATCTCTTTGAGACTCGCTTTTTCACGCAATGAAGCAAGCGTGACGGGAGCATCGAACTTCTGTTCCAACTTGACATCCACCATGTACCAACGGGGATTGCCAGGGTCACTTTTTGCATCGTAATACTTACTCCGCTTATCGAACGCGTGGCTGTCAGGATACCCCGGTCGAGACACCACTGCTGTCCCCACTACCGCAGGTTCCTTGCAAGCCGAATGGTAGAACAGTACTCGGTCACCTTCCTGAATGTCGTCGCGTAACAGATTCCGAGCCTGGTAATTTCGCACACCTTCCCAACAAGTGGTCTGGTTCGATTCCTTCTCCAAATCCTCAATCGAATACGTCGTGGGTTCTGTCTTCATCAACCAATACTTCATAGTCATCTGGATTTGCCATCAAAATGAGTGGTGGGAAACTTTGAGGTTTAGCTGAATTATCAGCTCTTTAGAAATTCTTTGTAGATGGGGTGAATCTTTTGCCGATCTTTTCTGTGTACGCCGGGATAGGCGTACCTAGCCGTCGCGTGCATCCATGAGGCCCGCGACCGCAATCTGGGCCATGGAACGGGCCAAACGCTACCGTTCCCTCTTTTTGGAGGCCCCCATCATGAATGCTGACGCTATTCACGCCGCCCTTGGTCTTACGTTCACAGCTATTTGGCTACTCGTCGGGCAGATTCTCGTCGGGAATCGTCAAGATGGCTGATCGGAAGCAACTGGCTGATCGAGCAGTTTTGAAAACGTGTTCTGCAAGTGTTGCAAACTGAATACGCAGAAAGGATGCTCTCGACTCGACAAAACAGCCTCTGAGGAGGCTTGCCGGCGAGCATTTGCTAGCTCTGTTGCGATTCGGCTGCGTTGCTCTTCCAAACAATCCGCCAGCGTCCGAGTGACCTCGGTTATCTCTCGATGCCACTCGCCACGGGCGCCGGGCGGCGGTTGATGTTCCAACAGATACTGTTTTTTGGCAATCAAGCTGGGGTCCAAATCGGCGGCTCTGGCAAAACGCTCCGGCTGAAACTGCGTGTCACGCAATTCGCGTTTCAGCTGACGAACACGGAGTTCATTGCCCAAAGCCGGATCACTTGGCAATTTGACGGTCGCCGACATCACCATGAACTCAGGGGGATCCACCATAAAAAAAGAATGGATGATTCGATCACCCAACTGATCGTATTTGGCACCACCGATGCCATGCATGAATAGATCACTCAAGATCAAACGGGCATACATTGTCGTTAGCAACGCCCGTGGTCGGAGTTTGAATTCTGGGGTGATCATGCTGCTTAACTTCTCAGCAGCCAACTTTGGAAACCGGATATCAATCTCAATCTCTCGTTCAAAACGATCACTAATGACTAGCTGATCGTCCCTCAGTCGCACCCAAACGGGTCGACGTGCAGGTGACTGATTTCCATAAACCCACAACGGCGCTTCGAACCACCCATCCTGCTCATCAAGATTGGGGACAGGATGAGCCGTACTTCGAATTCCATGCTCCCCTCGGTATTGGTTAGCAGCCCCGTTGTAACAACGATGAAAGCGGGGCAACTCGGAAAGAATGGACAGTACAAACTCTGCAAACGCTGTCGTGCGACACACCACACCTAGCGGAAGCTCCAAGGTTTGCAACCCAAGTTCCCCCTCAAGACCATGCCTCGCCTGAGCCATCGCACATCCCGCGACGCCGCACCGTTCGACTGCGGCTCGGGCGTGGTACCACAATCGATCCACACAGGGTTGTTGCACAATGGGTGAGACTGTTTTTGTCACTCTCTCGGCAAAACGATCAAAAGCATCACGGTTCTGAATCGTGGTTTGCTCATACGGCACGCCACCGCCCGCATCATCAAAAGGCACTGAAACATACGACGCCTGCGACGTCTCTGAAGCCAAAGTGGGAACACGAATTGAAGATCCAGATGCAACGTCGTTGTCGATCACAAGGTTGATCGCGAGTGCACCTGTTTGTTGGGCGACATGGCTGAGAGCAAAATTCTTGAACCACACGCCGGGATGAAACAGCGCAGGTTGATGGCCGGCCATAACAATCGGCCGTTCAAGCAATTCATCAACAGACAAACCAGCCAACCAGTCCGGCGTGCGGTAGACTGAAGTGTATCGCATTGCATCTTCGATCAACTGCCGCCGGGCTTGATGACGGATATCGCCAAAAATCGTCTGCTTCGCAAGCAGTCGTTGATTGGCCTGCAACACCGGCAAAGCCTGATCAAAGGCCGGCTCGACAAACGCCTCACCGTGCTCGCGTGGTGCGCGATATTCGCGAAATCTGCCGACCATAGAATCAAGATCCTGATGGTCAACCGCTTGAATCGCACCGGATCCATGTTCGGCGTGAGATCGTTGCGAGTCTTGCGTGGGACTAACACTATTCGTTTCGTGTGCAGTGGAAGAATTCATCAGTTGCAAGCGACTTCCTCGCGGGAAGGGAACGGAACCCCTTCGGCCATCACGGTCGCGAACGCATCATCCAGGACTTCACGGTAGTGCTGCAGACGGGCCTCGGCCTGATCCAATGCACCCCCAAAGGACCTCTCAAGATCGAGGTATATCAGGGGCACCGGAATCTCGACCACTTTCAATTCAGCAGCCGCTGCTTTGACCCACAACTGCAGTGGCATTGCATAGCCGGTGTTCGTAATTGTCAAAAGTTTCAAAGCGGAAGTCCGGTACGCTTTGAATCCGCAGAACGCATCGGTGAGCGCATATCCCAGCCGCTCGTTCAACTCGTGGGTGATCGTCCGATTGATCTTCATCCGCTCCTCTGGGGGAGCGTCGTCACCGTCGTAACTCTTCAGGTAACGACTTCCGGAAACGATATCAGCATCGTTCGCGGCCTGAATGAACTCCGGGATGCGGCAAGGTTGATGCTGCCCATCGCAATCAAGTGTGACAATCCCCTGAAATCCCTCCTCGATCGCATACTGAAATGCAGTGGTGAGAGCGGCTCCGTAACCCCGATTCTCGGAGTGGCGAATGAGAGAGATGTCGCTACGCTGCCCAAGCCGTTCCGCTGTGCCATCCAATGACCCGTCATCGACTACGAGCACATCGGATGCGTACCGCGCAACCTCATCCAGAACGTCATCGACGTAATCGACTTCGTTGTATACAGGCAGTGCAGCGAGCCATCCGGAAGAATTTTTCATGTCGATCTAATCGTGCGGCAGCGGTGTTTTTCATCCATTGTAGCTGCAAGGAAACGCCACTCTGGGTGATTTGGGCCAATCGGCCCCCCCATGATTCTAGGTGGGGTGCCGGGCTGGTCAATCATTCCAAGCCAGAACCATGGCATCGATTTCCCCTCAAGGCAGTAAGAATCACACGCAACCGATGAAACAGTCCCATCTTGCCGGGGACGTTTGACCCAAATTTCCTTTATAATCGGCGCGGTCAGTGGAGTCGCCAGTTCCTACCCCGTTAATTGGTTTACGAGCCAGTATCGGCCATCGGCTCTCTGGACTAACGTGATCGAATGAAGGCTGGCACAAGCCATTGAAACCGTGAGCTTGGAGATTCCCAGCCCAAAACCAGCTCTGCTGATAGCGTATCAGAGCTGATAGCTGAGCAGACTTGTAATCATCGAGAGGCTGGCAAGGCCCGCTTTACCACACAATTCAGGCATTCGCGAGTGAATCGCTCTCCATCCAACCGTGACCCCGACCTGCCTGAATCCGACCAGCCCGAAACCAGTGCTCCGTCACAGGCCAATGCTCCGTCACAGGCCAATGCTCCGTCACAGGTCGATGCTCCGTCACAGGCCGATGCTCCGTCACAGGCCGATGCTTCACCCAGCGACTCGAGCGACGCTGCCCCGACTGATAAGACGCGTGGAATCGATGAACCCACTTTGGAACTCCCCCTGAATCAAGACTTCCCGGGTGCCGAACACTCCACAGATTCGAGCGAAACCCCACCACCTGACCTGTCGAGAGAGACGGCGAGCAACCGCGGTCCCGACTCGATTGCGACCATCCCTGACGCGACGATTACCCAGGACCAAACCGAATCCAGGAAGAGCAGCGAGCATCTCACCGCCAGAGAGACGCCGACCAGCCTGGGCCGATACCAGATCGAAGCTCTTCTGGGACGCGGCGGAATGGGTTCCGTCTATCGGGCTCACGACACCCAACTGGATCGCAAAGTCGCGCTGAAGATTCCCAAATTCGAAGCGAACACAAACTCAAGACTGATCGATCGCTTTTACCGTGAGGCGAGATCGGCTGCGAATCTGGCACACCCGAACCTGTGTCCTGTATTCGATGTGGGCGAAGTCGATGGCACACACTACATCGCCATGGCTTTAATCAAAGGCGATACACTCTCGAGCCATATCCGCAACAGCGCAGAATTGCCCGAACGATTTGCGGCGCTGACCGTTCTGAAAATTGCACGAGCGATGCAAGAAGCCCACGGCAGCGGCATCATTCACCGCGATTTAAAACCCGCCAACATCATGATTGATCACCGCAAGGAACCAATCGTGATGGACTTTGGCCTGGCATGCCCTGACGAACTTGGAGACGACTCGCGACTAACCCAAGAGGGCGCTTTACTCGGGTCGCCGGCTTACATGTCACCCGAACAACTTCGAGGTGCCAAAGATTCGATCGGACAAGGATCGGATGTTTATGCTCTGGGCGTCGTGCTTTACGAAATCCTGTCTGGACGATTGCCATTCGCCGGCAATGGTTCGACGATTTCAATGATTGGTCAGATCCTGACAGAAGATCCAACCGATCTGAAATCATTGCGACCTAGCATCAGCACTGCCTTGGCCCAAATCTGCGGCAAAGCAATGGCAAAGACGAGTGCTGAGCGTTATGGCTCCATGGAAAGCTTTGCAAACGATTTGGAACGATTCATTCGCTCCCAAGCTTCGCGAAATAAATCATCGAACAGCAGTACTAAAACGGTACAAGCCAACATCACACAAATCCAGTTGAATGAGCAAAGCAGGCTGGTCAAAACACTGTGTGAATCCAAACAGTTCACTGCTGCCGTTCCCATCCTGCAGCAAATGCTCGATAACCCACAAGCAAAGAATTCAAAAACTCACCAATGGGCTTCTGCCACGTTATCAACGGTCCAGACGCGAATCGAGGAAGACCATCGAAAACGGGCTTCCGCAAATTCAACAGGAGAGCTTCCTGCGGGGGTAAAGACAGACAACGATCTGTTTGCAGATTTACCGGACCCCACTCCCGCCGGCGGACAGCACCTGCCGACACTCAACTCACCCCCAGTCAATCCAGCAGTCAGCAGTGCCCCAGCCAGCAGTTCAGCGACTCGCAAACGCACCCACAAATCGACAGGTGGTCATTCCCGCCATCTGATTTTTGCAGCGGCAGGTCTGCCAGTGGTTGCCGTACTGCTGATCGCTGGAGTTTGGTATTGGACACAAAAATCCGCAGCAACTGGTAATACCAATCCATCAGACATTGCGGACGAGACCCAGCAACAGGATCCTGATCCACAAGCCATGTCGAGCATGGGTGAGCGTCAACCCTTGCCTGATCGCATCATGCAAAAATTTGATCGTGATCGAGATGGTTTTATCGCGTTGACAGAAATGCCGCGAGCAGTGAAGTCGATCCTGATGCCAGCTGACATCAATGATGATGGTCGTATATCCCGAAATGAAATACAAAACGTGAACCAAAAAATTCTTATTCAGCTGCTAAGTAGCCGCCCGGACATGAAAAATTTCAAAGGGAACCAACGTCCGCCGGGTGGGCCGAACGGATTCGAAAATAGACGCACCGAATTCAGGGGGCCTGGCTTCACAGAACAGGGGAGCCCCCGTTTCGATGAATCGGCAACCCGCGGTGGTTCGGGACCAAACCGACCGGTCAACGGTGGAGGCAGAGCAGGCCCCACCCCCGCAGACAATCCACCGAATGGCCAGGGGCCGCGCGGAGAACGGCCCGCTGGCGGGCCACCCTTTGGACGACAACGCAGCCCCAACTAGCCTTCCCATCGAGCAAATGATGCTGCCATCGTGGCTCGAAACCGCAACCGCACGGTTTCAAATGCTGAGTGCAGACAGTGGATCATGCTCGCTGTTGCTGGCCCAAATCGACAATTGCGGGAAAGCCGACGCCAAAACCTGAGCCAGACTGTCCATTGCAAATCGTTCGCTCCAATAGTGGCCCAGTAGGCCCATCCCGACGCCGCAAGCTTCGGCTTCCAAGCAAGCATGAAATGTTGCTTCTCCGGTAATCAGAACATCACAACCTCGTCGCTTGGCCGCTGATAAGAAACTTCCACCACTGCCACAGGCAAGCCCGATCTTACTGACCTTACGATCGGGGTCGCCAACAAGCCGAGGACTCGTGGCTCTCACAGCAGAGGCAGCACGATGAACAAGTGAATGCAAACTTTCGGGTTCAGCTAAACGCCCCAAACGCCCTGTGCCCTCGATGCACAAAGACGAACTTTCATCATCCGAACCCGAGTTTGCCGTCGCTTCACCTGCTACCGGTATCAAGGTTTCTACTGACTGCAAACCCAACAGCTCTGACCAGCGTTGGTTGATCCCCTCGGCTGCCGAGTCAAAAGCAGTGTGAGCGCTGTACACGGCAACGCCTGCACCTATCAAACGCAACAGCATCTCGCCGGCAACGGAGTCCGAAGTGATGCGAGCCAAAGGCTTGAAGGGAAGGGGATGGTGGGCAACAATCAGCCCGACCTGCTGTTCCACAGCTTCCGACACCACATTGGGCGTCACGGTCAAACACGTCATCACCTTGCTAATCGAGGCACGGCGATTTCCGACCAACAACCCGACATTGTCCCAGTCCTCGGCCAACCGCAGAGGAGCGATGGATGCCAACGAACTACAAACTGTTTCCAAGCTTATCATGATAGGCTCTGTACTTCGGGAAGACGGCAAGCAGGATCAATGTCAAGGATTTGCATGCACTGTTGGACGAGCAACGACCAGATCGCACTGCTCAAATGCAACGATTTGAATCCAGCATGTCCCCAACGCGGAAGCCACCATCATGGCACAAAGAGCCGAGTCGCGTACTGAACTATCGTGCTCAACTCTCAAGCTGCAGAGATGTGAGTTGACTTCAAGGCAACACCGCGTTGATTGTGCATACTAGCAATGTGGTGGCAATTTCTTACTGGTAACCCCTGACCAGCGTACCCCAGCAAACTTATCCAGCAAACTTCAGCACTGAGCCGCGACAGAAAACTCAACGCTCTCGGGCCTGCTCAACCTTCTGGGCTGGTCACACTTCTGGCGTGATCACACCGGCAAATTATTTAGGTGAAATCATGCAGATAATGCGACGACCATGCTGCTGTGGCCTTGTTTCCACCTTGCCGAACTCGCTTAGGGTCTCGATTACCATTTCCATGACCTTGTGTCCCTCTTCGATGTGAGCCATTTCACGGCCACGAAAGAGAACACTCACTTGAACTTTGTCCTTGTGCTCAAGAAACTTTTCAGCCTGACGAAGCTTGGTGCGGATATCTTCCTGACCAGTTTTCGGTCGAAGCCGAATCTCTTTCGTCTTGGTATGCGACTGCCCAGTGTTCTTTTTCTTGTTCTTGTCGTACTTATATTTACCGTAATCCATGATTCGGCAAACGGGTGGCCTTTCGTTGGGGGCCACTTCAACAAGATCCAAGCCGGCATCGCGTGCCCGCTCGAGGGCTTGTTCAGTGGGAATGATTCCCAGCTGCTCGCCCAACTCACTCACGACCCGAATCGGCGTGATGCGAATGTTCTGATTGATGCGTATAGAATCGCGATTTGCTTCCGGTTGATTATTTCGTCGAGGCAATGCCACTAAAAGCTGTCTTCTC
>JBPCVE010000387.1:0-4738 GCA_051010795.1 Rubripirellula sp. | reverse complement strand
CGGTGTCATGTTAATCGTGACGTTGATTGGTGGTTTCGTCGGATCGTACGTCTGGGGCCCGTCCGTTCGTGAAAATGCCACGCCGTCGCCTTACGTGGTGGCATTTGCATTCGGCGCATTACTCGTTCTGGTCGTTCTGCTGCTCAGCCGGTTCGTTTTGAGACTGACCCGAGGATGATTGGTATGATGGTTGCTGCCGAGCACGACGCGGGGTTCTGAAGTATACAACACATCCTCGTCAGCATGCATACGTTACGGTCAGTCGATGAACGTCACCGCTCGAAAATACTGCATAACAATCGCATGCACCGGAGTTGCCGCCGGTGCCGTTTTCTGAGATTCAGCATTGCTGGCGGCAACCCGGTGATGCGTTAAAGTTATCCGGGTTATGAAACAGTTTTCACTTAAAAGTGTGTTGCTTGTTATCTCACTGGTCGCTGCCGCATGTGCTTTGCTGGTGTTGTACCGCGTGAATTCAAAGTTGAATGACGAGGTTACCTCCCTTCGTTCACAGAATATTGATCTTGACGAAAAACTTGAGCAACAGAGTCGTGGCGCATCCGTACTTCTCGCGTTAGTCTCCGAACCTCAACGATACCGATCACTAACGGACTTTCTGGCAACAATTGACGCAAGCCAATTGCGCTGCGAGATCAGAGAACTGGAGTATTATCCGTTAGTGCTCTACATTTATCGCACAAGCTACTTCTTGCCCGATCACTCGAATCGTTCGGTTTATGATCGCAAGTCCGGATTAGTGCTCGTTGACGCGAAGACAAGTGCCGTTATCGATTTCAAATTCGGGACCGGCTACCGCACCGATGGTGTCAGCAGTGTAGAACCGCATTATGAAGGTTCATGGGAGCATGAGGATGGGACAATCGCAAAATACAGAATCCTTCGCTCAGGTTTTAAAAACTCAGAGCCAGAAAAGGGGTCAGGACCAATACTGTTCGGCCCAGCATCTGCGCTGTCCAGATAGGCTGTTTGCGGCAACTGGATTGAGTTGCGTGTCCACCGGGGTAGCGTCATTTTGCCAGATGAAATCGAAACAGTCTGGCACCGAAACTACGCTCGCTGATGCCACGAAAAGAATTTCGTTCGGCATCGCCGGATTCAAGATCTTCAAACATTTCCGCCCTCTCATGGACACGCTTCACCACGTTAGACCCTTTCGCGAGACGGCGAGAAACCGGAAGCTTAAATATCACCAGTATGGTGTGCTGGTGTTGATGTTCCATCCCATCATCAACTCCCTTCTTGGATTTTAACCATCCAGCAACCTCCACGAGATCCAAAACAAGCATGGGATCTCAAGGTCTTCGCCGGGATCTCTTTCAGAGTCGGTAACAATCTTCGATCCCAAGCCACTCAAGCAAATCGCCACCACTTCAGCCACGCAGATTCCCAATGGTGATCCGTCACCCTTTTGACAAAATCGGCCATCAACTGCCCGCCATGAACGGAAGTGTTTTCAAAACGGGGGCACGTGTTACTTCGTTGTCATGCCTGCCTTCCAAAAGCAACGGCAGCAGCGGTGGAGGAGGGTTCGATGGCTACCGCATGCCCCCCACTTTGAAATCCTGCGAGGCGCACCCGAGCGAATCGATACGACGTCAGCCAAACCCATGGAAAAAGACAAAGGGATAACAGTATTTGAGTTGCAAACAAAAGAACTCAAGACGAAACGCTGTGTTTTGACTGTAACGGAAGCGGGGTAAGAATTATGCGCAGGCCTCAGGCAGTACGCGAGTCGATTAATAACGGTAGGATGAAAGCCACGCAACTCGGCCCAGGAACGCTGCGTAAGCATACACGATCAACCGTAGCGATCTGGACGCACTAGAACGGATTCACAAAGAACACAAAGGCAGCCCAGCGAGCCGGACAAGCCGTGATCTCGACGGCAGTGAGTCCCGCTTATGAGAGGTGATGCACGATGTTCCCTCTTGCTGTATCTGCGGCGTTTTAGCGAGTGCCACCTTGGTTAAGCTAGCAGCAAAAACGTGGCAATCCCGGTTATAAGTCCACTTCCCCACCAGATGTTGAATTTCAACGTATTCCAGAAATCTTCAAAAAACTCGCCATCGAACCATGACCAGATGTCTGGTTTGATCGCATAGATAAATGCCTCTTGCAAACCTTCCCAATCGCCAAAAAAAGGTTTGTAAAGCACCGCCATGACACCAATGCCAACTACCAATCCCAAGATGATTGCGACGAAAAACATTATTGCACCTTTGTTAGAAGACCTAATGATTAGCCGAGACCATAACAGTGCGACAAATACGTTGAGCTGCCGCAGGGGTATTTTGAAAAAAATCAAAACATTGGGCATGTAAAAGCCAGTGGTTTCGATCAGGTGTCATTGCCCAAATGCTTCGCTAGGGAATGAGGCAAAGCAATCGCCGCCCCTCTTAGGTGTGTTGCATACCACCCAGACGCTGCCATGAGAGAGAAGCACCGCATCACCAGCCACCAACTGGCACAGGACCAAGTGAGCGATAAACGTTGCCTGCTCGCTGAGAAGCGGGGTGGTGATATCTTGACATACTGAACTACTCATAGCAGGGGTGAGGTGACCAAGCGATTCCTTTCGTGGCCCAAAGAACCCGCCGGTATTGACCGCAAAGAGGTCGTTCCTCGGTATCGCTCCCTGCCGCCAAACCGTGCGACACGGCAGCGATGCAGTACCGAAAGACACATTTATTTGTGTCCAGAAAGATCGTTTCACCTCAGTCGTGCGACAGGGTTTTGCTGAACCCTACCCATGGTTTTCCGTACCAGCGTGCAGCATGGAAAAACCTTTTTTTCGAAATCTTCCATTTTCCGCGCCAGCCCGCGGCCGCAATTCGCACTGCTTCCGTACAGCCCCATCGCTCTGTTCTGGGAGGTGTTCTCTCGGTGAGTTACGAGTCACCAGGGGCGTCATTGAGGAGAAGAAGATGAAGTATCTGTTCTCGCTAGTCCTGATCGCTGCGTTGGTTGGATGTGGTGATGGGGGCTCTTCACCGAATGACGATGCGGCCCAACCGAACCCACAAGCTAAGTCCGACGCCAAACCGAACACCAAGACCGGTGCCAAACCCAATGAAAAGAAAAATGATTCCGCAAACAGCCCCTCGGATGGAACGGACATTCTGATCGGCCCATGGATTCCAGTCATAGGCGGCCCGAACAATCCTGCGTTCACCTATACGTTTAAGAAAGGCGGCGAGGGCAGCATGACCGCACCTGGGGTGCCCAGCCTGAAGTTCACCTGGAAGACTCATGGACCAGACAAGTTGGAGTTGATCATAAGTGGGAGAGAGGTCTCAATAAACTATGCCGTCACCGGCGACACTCTGACGTTTTCGCCTCCGAGCGAAGGGCCACAGAAAGATAGCCCGCCGATGGAGTTTAGGCGAGGCGATAGCGTCGCCTCATCGAAGCACCCTGCAGTATTAGTCCACAAGTGGACGTCTGATCCGATCTCCTCTAATGGGGTAACGCAGACCATGGTGCTTGGCAAATCCGGCGACCTCGTGTTGACTCCGAAAGAAGGGAAAGCAGCTAAAGGAAAATGGGAGGTTGACGGCAATCAGCTCAAGTTGATGTTCGTTGATCCCGTCTCAGGAGATGACCGCCAGCAGGAATTCTCGCTTGTCATCGGAGGGTCGGAGATGGAGAGCGATGACGGAACAATAACCGACAAAAGAGCGAACCTGTACCTGAAAGGTGTCGGAGATAATAAGACATCCATCCTATACGAACGCCCGCTTCCGGCCGCAACAAAGACGGACGAGGCGACGCCGGAATAGTCCCTCACCGCCCTGAAGAAGCTTCGAGCCACGATCCAGTGGAATAAGGAGGGGGAGATTGTCCACTTTGACCTCGGCAACATAACGAACACAGACCAAGGACTGAAAATTACAAGGTGTTGCCAACCTTCAGGGACTGAAACTGGACAAAGACGAGGTTAGCGGCGATGGGCTCGCGCATCTCAAAGACTTGGTGAGCCTGCTGGCTCTCACTTTTAAAGGGACGCCCGTTAGCGACGAGGGGCTGGTTCATCTCAGGGTGCTGATGAGGTTCGCCTCGCTGCATCTTGCCGGTACTCGGGTCATTCCAGAAGGCATCGCCAACTTCAAAAAAGCCGCGACTGGGCACAAGGTCAACAAGCCGTTCTAGAGCTGCATTCTTGCTGAAAAAACTAGGTTTGCACGACATGTTTGGTACTGTTTTGAATGGTGAAGTTGACCTCCCCTACCCATAGAATAGCAACATCAGGTGCGTGGCAATCTCAATCTAGCAGGTGATGACATTGGGCAGGTAGCCCGTGGGCATGCGTGCATGAAAAGACCTACCGGTGGGAGCACAGCGACCAGTGGGGCTACGAAAGGTAGAGGAAGTTTCGCGGCGAAAACAGGACGCCTAATTGCGTAGTGCGCGGTAATGAGTTTTGACCGACCCGGCAAATCAGCAGTAGCTCCGCCTTGTGTCATCTCATCAACACCGCGATCCTCCTCTTCTTTGCAACCTTCCCCGCCACCGCACAAGACAAAGGCCTGCCCAAGCCCAACGTTTCTGCCGAGACCCTCTCGCTCTACGTCCCCGACGAGTTCAAGGGCCTCCAGTACCGCTTGATGAAGCCCATCGACTTCGATCCCAGCAAAACCTACCCACTTATCCTGAGCCTGCACGGGGGAGCGGGCGCGGCACGCAAAACATCAAGAACCTGCTCATCTGGAACCAGTTT
>JBPCVE010000386.1:0-3606 GCA_051010795.1 Rubripirellula sp. | reverse complement strand
CCTGCATTTCAAGCAGACCATTGATCATAGGACGCATC
Organism: Rubripirellula sp.; assembly: GCA_051010795.1. Taxonomy (GTDB): domain Bacteria; phylum Planctomycetota; class Planctomycetia; order Pirellulales; family Pirellulaceae; genus Rubripirellula. Next base: position 3,568 of record JBPCVE010000386.1, on the reverse strand, counting down.
GGCTCAAGCAAGGTCATCGCAGTCAGCGTTCCGGTATGCTGAGTCGACTCAGCCATCTTGCCCAATGCTCCATTGGGAACCCCGTTCTCTGCAAGCAACATACTCGCGAGGTAATTTTCTGAAGCGACTAGAACCGTGCGAGGATTTTTGACGCACATGACCAGCTCTGGCATTTCTTTCAATCCATAAGCAATCTGCCCGTCGATATCGACCGCACTCTGCATGTCGATCAAACTTGAATTGATGTTCTTCACATCCAGATCTGCCTTCAAACTGACAACAAGTCCAAACATCGGTCCGATTGGCCCCGGTGCTCCCACGACCAATTTCACCTGTTTGATATCGCGTGCCTCGACCCCAAAATTCTGTTTACACCAAGCGTCTGCAACTTCGGTTGGGTACAACTCAGCGGCGGGACTGGCCATCGTATCACTGACCGTCAAAACCGCTGTGGCTACAGCGTCCGCTGGCAGGTAGCCATTTCCGATCTTATTTTGGTTGGTTTGAGCAACAGCCACTGCCGTCAGGCAGAGAGTCGCCGCTAAAGCAGCGAGGCGAGGCAGAGCGAAATGAAGCATGAATCCAGTCTCCCAAAGAATCTTGAACGGCAAAACGTTAAGAATTACTTTATCAGATTCAAAACGGTAAACGAGACAATTCTGTGAAGCATGCACGATTCCCCCGCAACAGCCGATGTCGTTCGCCCGCAAATCATTCGCTAGCAGGACCACAACACTGGAACGCTAGTTGGCAGCTACAGCTATCGCCCATGACATCCAAGCCAAGCAGCTGCGACACACTAGGAGAATCGATCACAAGAAACCCTCGATAACCAGAGTAAGCAGGCTTACTTGGGAGCCACCCGGAAATGCGGGGCATTCGTTTTGGGCAACCACGTTCGAAGCTCGTTTTTCACATCAGCAAGAGCAGGACTACCTGCCAGATTTCGCCACTGATTTGGGTCATTCTGCATGTCGTACAACTCCTCGCCCCCATCGGAGTAACGAATGTAATGATGACGTTTTGAGCGAACCGCATGATTTACGCCGAGCCAATGGGGCGAGTGCGTGATGACAGCCGGATACGGCCAATCGGCGGCGGGCTTGCTGACAAGCGATGCGAAGCTGCGCCCGTCAAGTTGTTTGTTGTCCGGTAAGCCACATAAATCCAGCAACGTTGGATAGAGGTCAACGAGACTGACCGGGCTCTTGCAGATTTTTCCATGAGCAGGAGCCACTGAAGGCAATTTGCCAGGCGCGTAGACAATCAGCGGTGTGCGAGTCGTCTGTTCCCAGAGCGCCGACTTCGCGATTTTCTTTTCGCCGACGTCGTAGCCGTGATCGCCCCACAGAACCACGATCGTGTTGTCGCGATAACGGCTTTGTTCAAGTGCATCAAGCACATGCCCCACGCAAGCATCAGCGAAGGAGTCAGCTGCGAGGCAACCCTGAACAGCTTCCTTCCATTTGCCGCTCTCACGGATGTGCTTGATATGGCGTTCGCCCATTCGCCGACCCATGGCGGGGATATCGTCGAAGTCATCGGACCTGTAGGGTGGTAGTTCGATGTCTTTGAGGGGATGCATGTCGAAGAATTTCTTCGGGGCATACCAGGGAAGATGAGGCAGGTAGATACCACAGCCGAGAAAGAAAGGTTGATCATGGTCTCGCTCGAGGAACTGAGCAGCACCTTCGGCGGTCTTCCAATCCGGATTCGCCTCGATGGGATAATCAGTCGGCCCCCAGTCGATAAGCCGGGCGAGGATAGGGTTGGATTCGAACTTGGGCCGGAGACCGTGTTTGTAGCGATCGCCCGGCGGAGGCGGGACGGCGCCTGTGCGCGTGGAATAAACATGATCCCACGCAGCTGCATCGGAGAACTTGCCATGTGCCTGATGATAAAGTTTGCCTCCACCCCAAGCGAGATAACCATGTTGACCGAAATACTGCGGAAGGGTCACCCAGTCTTTGTACTGCGGCATGTCGCGAAACCAGTTCAGATTGCCATAGATGCCGGTCGTCGATGGCCGTAGCCCTGTCATGATTGCGGTACGTGACGGATGGCACAGCGGCGCAGCACAATACGCCTGCTCAAACAAGACGCCTTTTTTTGCCAAAGCATCGATATTCGGTGTCTTCGCCTGAGGATGTCCTCCCAAACAGCCGACCCAGTTATTCAAATCGTCGACAGCAAGAAAAAGCACGTTCGGTGGGTTGTCCTTGGCAAAGCAGGGGCAAGCCAGCAACAGAAAGCACAAAGCGGTCAGGGAGGTTTTCATCTCAGTTGCTCAATCAAGGTTTACTTTTTCCGCTTGCGCGTATTTTGATTTGTATCGGGGCGTCCCCCGATGTCGCTGGAACTGGCTGCACCGATAGCCAGTCAAGTTGAGGCCAGTTCCGCAAGACGGTCTTCTGCTGAGATCCGGGCGTACTGCGTCCTCTTCTGACATATCCGCTGGCGAGAGCCGTTAATTCGTCGACGACTTCGGGATGTTTCTCGTTCAGATTGATCGTCTCATCCGGATCTGTTCGCAGGTTGTAGAGTTGGCGATTCGCTGTATTGAATGACTTCTGTTCGATCGTTCCGTTGTACCTGCTGCTACGTTTTCCGGCTCCGTAACCGTTCCCTCCGGAGCCCGCATGCAACAGCAATTTCCAGTCACCGCTGCGAATCGCAAATCGCCCCGTCGATGAGTGATGGATGATCGCATGGTCTTCTCGCGATTCACCACCTTCACCCTGCATCAACGGAAGCATGGAAACGCTATCGACACCCTGATCCTGGAGTAGGTCAACCGAGACCATTTCAGCAAAGGTCGCCATCATGTCGACCAGACAGAACGGAATGTCGCACTTCGATCCGGACGCGATCACGCCTGGCCAACGGGCAATGAACGGAACCCGGTGTCCGCCTTCCCAGTTGTCGCGTTTGGCTCCCAGGAAGTGTGAGGAACTGTCGTGACCAAACTTACTGCGACGTTGATACATGTTGGTCTCAGGTCCATTATCGCTGGTCACAATCACCAGAGTGTTGTCTGAGAGTTTCAACCGATCCAACTCATCCATCACCCTTCCTATGTGATGATCCACTTCCACCATGAAATCGCCATAGATATCCAACTTACTCTTACCTACGAAAGCATCACCGGGCGCGTGAGGTGTGTGAGGTGCATTGAGCGGCATGTAAACGAAAAAGGGACTTTGCTTGTTGCGTTACAGGAAGGAGATGACCTAGTCGGTCCACGTCGACATGACATGTTTGTGCCGCCACCCAGGGACCGCTGGCCCCTGCCGACCACCTTTGTCTTCTTCCTTCAGGCTAGACGTAGGTTGCTCGGTAACACGGTCATTGCGAATGAAAACGTAGGGCGGCATGTCCAGAGATGCAGCAATCCCGAAGTACTCGTCGAATCCGTTGACGAGGGCGGTATTCTGAATCGGTTTGGTGAAATCAATTCCGTCCGAATTGTTTCGCATGCTATAGCCATTTTCTCCACGGATGCCTCCGTCCCAATCCATCCCCAAATGCCACTTGCCGATGCAGGCAGTTCGATAGCCCTTGTCTTGGA
>JBPCVE010000385.1:0-21421 GCA_051010795.1 Rubripirellula sp. | reverse complement strand
ATAGCGAGAAACCCCGTAAATAACGAGTGCGGATGAGAGGACTTGAACCTCCACGCCCTTGCGGGCACTAGAACCTGAATCTAGCGCGTCTGCCAATTCCGCCACATCCGCGAATTGCACTGCGTTTGGCTTTTCCTTTTGTGAAGGAAAATAGTGGCAAACCGTCCGGGCTGCCATCACGACTTCAGGAGAGAATAATAGTTCGTCGGATTACTGACAAGGGTCATCCTTGGGCGTCCTGCCTGTTGGACGTTCCTACATTGCCTGTCCTATGATTGAGTAGAATGGTGTTCTGTAACCGCTGACTTGAGGCTTTGCTTCATCGCATGGAATTGACGCTGGAAGCTTACGCTCGTGAATGAGGGCATCATCAATGAAAATCCACTGTCTGGGGACCGCCGGCTATCATCCCAACGACACGCGCCAGACCTCCTGCTACTACCTGCCGGAGGCCGGAATTGCACTGGATGCCGGAACCGGCACCTATCGGCTCCCGAACGTCCTAGCTGGCACCTCCCTAAACATTCTGCTTTCGCACGCGCATCTGGATCACACCGCAGGTTTGACATTCTTGCTGGACGTGCTTGCCAACCATCCGCTTGACGAAATCCAGATTTGGGGGGAATCAGAAAAACTTGCAGCCGTGCGTGACCATTTATTCCATCCCTTGATCTTTCCTGCGAAGCTGAATGCCAGTTGGAACCCAATTGATGACGCTGCGGAGTTTGCAATTGGCGAAACCAAGGTTTCATGGCGTCGCCAAAACCACCCAGGTGGCTCAGTGGCCTACCGCTTGGATTGGCCGAATGGAAAACGGCTTGTGTACTCGACTGACACCACTGGCGATAGCAGCCCCGAGTACGTTGAATGGAGTCGCCATGCGGATCTGTTGATGCATGAGTGCTACTTTCGCAATGAGGCTTCCGAGTGGGCGCAAGAAACCGGCCATAGCTGGACTGATCGAGTGGCGGAGATCGCCACCCTGAATACTCCCAAGAAGTTGCTGCTGACTCACATGAATCCACTCGAACATGCCTCTGACCCTGTCCAAAGCGATTTGATTCGGGAACGAATCGACGCGGAAACTCTGATTGCCAAGGATGGGCTGAAAATCGAGTTCTAGCGTCCCGATCGCAGCTAGCTGGCCTTCAGCCAACGGCGTCTGAGTTGATGACTTTGGCGAGGACCAGTGGGCCTGCCGCTTCAATCAATCAGGCGTATCAAGATACGGATCCTGCCCGATTTCGCGCTGCATTTTCTTTCGTTCTTTTTCATGGTGCAATAGGATCATACGATCCCGAAAATGTGTCTTTTCCACCTTGAGTTGCGCTCTTCGAAAGAGTCCGGCATAGCGGTCCACAGCTCCGTCAACCTGTGCACCTTGTTCTTTCATACGTTCTGCTTTTTTGGGGCCCAGTCCGCCTTTGAGAATATCGTCATCAAGCGATAGGTACTGTCGGTAGGAGCCCCGATCACCCTGCCGACCACACCGTCCAATCAACTGTCGGTCAATCCGAGCGGCATCGTGCAGTTCCGTACAAATCACATGCATGCCTCCTGAGGCTTCAATTTGCATGTCCAGCTTCACATCGGTACCGCGTCCTGCCATGTTCGTAGCCACGGTTACTTTTCCCTGACCTCCTGCTGCAGCCACAATCTCTGCTTCCTGCTCAACATTATTGGCATTCAGAACCTGATGCTCGATCCCGAGTTCCTCCAGCATGTTTGAAAGGATCACACTTTTGTCGATTGAGCGCGTGCCGACGAGCACAGGGCGTCCGGTTTCATGAACCTCCTGAATCTCTTGCACAATCGCTTCGAATTTTGCTTCCATGGTGCCGAAAACACGGTCTGCAAGTTGCTTTCTTTGGGGAGGCTTATTGGTGGGGACGCGGATCACAGGCGTACGATAGATTTTTCTCAACTCGCCAGCGCTGGACGCAGCTGTTCCCGTCATCCCTGCCAAATGGGGATAACGCAAAAACAGGTCCTGCACCGTGATCCTTGCAGCCTGTCCAGTGGGTACACTGATCTCCAATTCCTGCTTGGCCTCGATCGCCTGATGAATTCCGTCACGCCATTTCCGCCCCTCCGCCAGCCGTCCCGTGAATTCGTCCACGATGACGATCTCGTCGACACCTTTGTCTCCTGGCCGAACGACATACTGCCGATTGAGCAGAAATTCTTCATGTACTTTGATGCTGCGTTCGGTGTACTCGTAAAGATCAACCAGTCCCATGGTGCGAACAAGATCACTCTTGGGGAGTGCTCGGACACGTTGCCTGCCGCGAGCCGTCAGTTCGTACTGCTTTGTCTCGGGGTCAATCGTGTAATCTTCTTCTTTGACGTAGCTTGCACCATGCTCTGCGGCCCAGCGATAGGTTTCGACAATCTGATCGCGGACGGTATCTTCAATGCTGCCGATGATAAGCGGCGTCCGTGCTTCATCGATCAAAATACTGTCGGCCTCATCGACAAGACAAAAGTGCATGCCCCGCATGACAATTTGATCACCCGACCCAGAAAAGCCACCGCCACCGTCACCCAGCATTTCTGTCTCAACGCGGTTCTGGGCACGTAACAACAAACGATCGCGTAAAAAATCGAACCCAAATTCTTTGGCAGTCCCATAGGTCACATCTGCACCATAGGAAGTTCGTCGACTCCCCTGATCATCTGGTGTCTGAATCACTCCGACCGTCAATCCCAGCCGCTCGAATAAGGGGCGCATCCATTCCGCATCGCGGTGAGCGAGATAATCATTCACTGTCGCGAGATGGGCTCCCTTGCCTAACAATGAATGCAGATAAAGAGGCAGCGTCGCGGTAAGTGTTTTTCCTTCGCCTGTCTGCATTTCGGCAACGCAGCCCTCAAACAGAGCAATCCCGCCAACAATCTGCACGTCATAGTGACGCATCTTCAAAGCTCGGCGCCCAGCCTCACGAACCAGTGCGTATCCCTCAGGCAGTAAACTGCCAAGTCGCTCACCGGCCATCGCACGGTAGCGAAGCGCGAGTGACCGCTTGCGCAACAGAGCATCGCTCTCGGTCATCAACGTTGGTTCCATGGCCGAGATTTCGGCGAGTTGCCGCCGCCAACGCAGCATCTTCAACCGGAACCCACGTGCCGATGCCACCGACAAGGCTCGCTGTGACTCGCCACGACCATCGCTGCTAACCACCTCAGTGCTGCCTGCTTCCAATGCGGCACCTGCCTCGATCAAGTCAGAATTTTGCCCGGGGATGGCCGGCAGATCACTTGCCGTCTCCTCACCCGCTGCATCGAATTCATCCTGACTGGGCACACCGATAGCAGATTCGCCATGCGTCGGAGCGATGGCTTCTGGATGATCTGTGGGTCGCAGACCAGTCTCGCTGTTCAAAGCAACTTCGGGATCACCCCCCTTTCCAGCGCTGGACCCCATTTCGGGCACGGGAATATCGGTGTGCTGGACCTCGGTGTGCTGCACATCGGTTGTCGAGCGATCGTCTGCTCCGGTTGGCGTTTTATCTGTACCGGATCGATGTTCTTCGGCTGACATCAGGATTATTTCAAAATAGTGAAGAACGAAGTGCTGTGTTTCACGGGGCAAAGCAATCAGTGTTTCCCAAGACGACGCCCGGAAACACCCAGTCTAACGACACTTACCGTTACTCAGGAGTCAGGCAACCGCCCACTTACAACAAACTGGGTAAGATGCGACAACTCTTCCGGCGATTCGCATGGTACTTGATCTACCGATGAAATAGGTCGATTCAGTCGTATAAGTCAATATACGTACCCGGCCTGCACGGACCGTCCTATGAAAAGCAAGTTGAGAAGGCTTACCTTCGCCGCCCTCCTACTCTCGAACACCAGCATGACACTCGCGGACGAGGGTGCAAGCGCCGTTGGCGATTTACCTGGATACGCTTCAAAATCGAGAGCCATTCCAACGCTGCCTGCATTGGGATCCTCAGCAACCCACGTTGGCGATCTGAGTTTCATTGGTTCCGACAGTCCCAACACCGTGTCAGATCTGGGATCTAATTATGTCAGCGACGACCAAACGAATGTCGTCTCGGATTTCGGCACAAACGTGGTTGGTGACGTTGTGCCAAACTTCGCTCCTAGCGGCCAACGCGGGACCGTTGTCATCGGTTTGGCCCCCAGCATGCTCACGGACGTCCCCGAAGGTGCCCGCTCGAACTTTGTCGAAGCGGTGCCTTTGCCCATTATCGCGCCACCAACGACTGTGGCTTCCGAGGCCCTGATTGACCCGGCCGAAGTAGCGAAAGCACAGGCTGCCACAGATAAAAAGGCACCAAAGCCGGAAGGCAGCACCACGACACCCGATGGCCTCGAGAACGTTAGGGTTCAACCGTTCCAGGCAATCGCTTTCAAGTCCGAGTCAAAGACCACGACAGACTGTGATTGTGGTGAGACCTGCGACGGCGATTGCGACACTTCCTGCGAGTCCCCCCGGAAATCGCGTCTTGGGCGTCTGTTTGACCGCTGCCCAGAAGACAGTTGGATGAGCACGGAATTTCTGCTTTGGCACACGCAGGATCGGGATTCACCGGCCCTCGTTGCAACGGGACCAGTACCTGGATTCCCAATCTTGCCGGACGCTCAAGTTGCTTTCGGCGATAAGCTTAAGGGTGAGTTCTCTGGCGGTTTCCGATTAGACACCGGCAAATATGTCACCGAGAACTTCGGTGTCGGCGTACGATTCTGGATCCTTGCGAATAATAACGATTCATTTTTCGCCACGGCAACCCAGGATCCAACTCGCCCAGGTCAAGTGATTTCGATGAGCCGCCCATTCTTTAATACCAACACTGGATCAGAGGATGCACTGGCGATCAGCACAAACGGAGGCTTACTTCTGAGCCCAGGCAGCGGAACCGAGGGTAAAGTCTGGGCGGACAGTGCTGTCAATATGTGGGCAGCAGAAGCCTACACACGACTACGACTCAAATGCAACGCAAACTGCAAAGTCGATTTCCTGTCCGGATACTCCCACCTGAATTTGGACGACACTCTCAGAATCAGCAGTGATACATTTGTGATACCCAATGATGTATTCCTCGCCCACGACGAATTCGCGACTCGCAACCAGTTCAATGGTGGACAACTTGGCTTTGAAATCAGTGTGACCGAAGGGCGTTTGACATTCCGTTCCATGACCAAGGTGCACCTTGGGAACATGAACCAGCAGGTTTCAATCAATGGTGAGCATGCACTCGCTGGTCTCGGCGACCCAATCGTTTACCAAGACGGTGGCTTGCTGGCACAGGGCAACCAGGGTAACTACGAACGCAACAAATTCGCATTCATTCCCGAAGCCAATTTCAAACTTGAATATTGCATCCGAAATAACATGAGCCTGAGTTTGGGCTACAGTTTCCTATACTTTGACAACGTGGCGTTGGCGGGCTCGCAAATTGATCGCAACATCAATCCACTGCCCATTGTCAGCGGCGGTCCATTCACTGCTAACCCAGCTTTCAAATTCAATGATTCTGGAATGTGGGTACAGGGGCTTGACCTCGGTCTCCGGTGGGATTTCTAGGAAAAATCATGTCTGACTGAGAGCTCAGTTCCGGCTGCAAAAGCTGCTTCAGCCCAGTTGAGAAGCCCCAGCAAACAATCTTCGACAGCGTGAGACTTTTGTCTTCACGCTGTTTTTTTGTGTTCGCCCAACGCACGACCTAAATAGAGCTATTCATGCCCAATCCTCACATCGCACTTGGCTTGTGGCCGATAGCTGGCATCACCACTGTCGGAGTCACTGCAAAAGACGCGGAACAAACGGTGAACGCCGCAATTGAGTCTGGCATCACCACGTTTGACACTGCATTCAGCTATGGCTACGAGGGTGAAAGCGATCAGATTCTGGGTACACAAATCAAGGGGCAGCGTGACAACTACACCGTGATCGGTAAAGTCGGGCAACGTTGGAATAGCCACCGAGAGCGTGTCATCGACGGATCAGGACAGTCACTCATCGCAGATGCAGAGACGTCTTTACGCCGCATGAACCTCGAGTATTTTGACACGCTGATGTTGCATAGTCCTGACCCCAACGTGGCACTGGAGAAATCTGCAGAAGCGATTGTTGTTCTGCAACAACGCGGGCTTTGTCATCAAACTGGGGTATGCAACATCGACACCAACCAGCTGGTAAAATTCCAAAGCGTCCTGAAGTGTGACGCCATCCAGTGCCCATTGAATCTGATGCAGCGCAACTCGCTCACCGACCTGGTTCCACACTGCCAAGAGTCTGATGTAGACGTTTACACGTTCTGGACTCTGATGAAGGGCCTACTCGCTGGGAAGATCAGACGCGACCACAAATTCGCTGAGGGTGACAGTAGGCCTGGCTATCCGATATTTCAGGGTGCGGCCCGTGAGCGAGCACACCATATCGTGGACGGAATGAATCGCATCGGAGAGGAAGCGGAACTGACGACGGCTCAATTAGCGATCGGGTGGGTGCTGTCGCAGCCTGGGATCAGCATGGCATTGGTCGGAGGACACACACCAGACCAAATCCGTGAAACCGCTTTGGCACGTCCCTTGTCACCTTTGCTTTGCAACGCCATCGATCAACTGGTAGTCGAGTCAGTCAGCATGTCCTGACATCAACCCGAAGGCGAATTGATTCGATACTGACAAATCAGCAGAGACCGGGTCAAACAGTGCAGGTCAAGCCATGACACCACTGTCATCAAAGACCTTTTGAAAACAGCAATGCTGCCGCTTCGGATACAGTCGCCTTGCTTTTCCGATTGCCCATTTTCTTGACCAGCTTTTTCATCTGCTTGGCATCGACAGCCCCATCCGTTCCTGGCAGCATCGTTTCCAACTTTGTCGCCAGGTCTTTCTGTTTAGCCGCTGCAAACACTGGCTGCAAAAAGTGGATCGTTCCAGCAACGTCCTGTGCCGTGATATCGCCCGCTGCCAACAGGGATTGAATCCCAAACTGAAACGCTTTGTCCGCATCCCCTTTGACCTGCCAATAGGAAGATACTCGTCCCAACAGCCAGCTCTTTCGCACGCAGGATCTCACGCCAGTTTTCAGCAGTGTCACATTCGCGTTACCCGCATCGGCAGCGCCACCCGGGCAAGCAGCCGTCAAGTAAGCAACATCAAAATCAGGAAACTGTGACACCATCTCCTCACCGCCCAAGCCATCGAGGGCGTCTGCCTGTCGCGTCTCCGATCCATCTACTTCCACATCAAAAAGCGAGTTCGTAGATTCTTCTTGGGACGCTTCTACTTCGGCCACTTCGGCCATTGGCTCATCCACGCCACTCATGGCCTCAGCTTCGGCCGCAGCAAAATCGGCTCTCAGCTTTCGTTTATCCAAAGTGGCCGCAACTGGAATGGCAATGATGGACAAGCAAATGAGTGCGACCCAGAGAGAGAAAAAAAGCATGACGGTCAGAGGGGTTCAAGACAAAGATAAAAGCAAAACCGGAGCAGCTAAAACAATAGTTCAACAGCAGTTCAGAAGCAATTTCCGAATTCTACCACTTTTTACGTCTCGCCTGAACGTACAGCAGGCACCCGTTTTCTGCGTGATTCGGGTACTTGAGAGCAAAACGCAAGACTTTCCCAGACACTGCGGGCGACGCGTGACAGCCGCAAAACACCTCATGTTTTTTGGAACCCACCCTCTGGGGCCACACTTGGCCAGCATGCCCCTGCCTACGGCGACGGGGAATGCAGCCTACAGCCAGACGCCTTTTTCATGAGCCCCGTATTCATGGGGCGTCTGTTCACAGGCCCCGTGTTCATAGGCCGCCTGTTCAAGAATCGTCAATGCCCAGAGTCAAACGCATTTCAGAGGGCAGTGTCTGATCGATCAGACGTTCAGCCGTGGGATTATTGATCTGCAGTTCGCTATACATCGTTTGAAATTCACGGCGGGACTCTGCAAACTCTTCCGCGCGATCCAACTTATCCAACAACTGACATAACTGTGCTAACGCCAGAACTTGGTAAACCTGATCAATATTGGCTTCCTGCAATAAGGAATCAAGCAAGACATTGGCTTCCCCCAGTCGACCATCCCCGATGAAAAGGCGGGCCAATTGCAGAGTCGCCTTGGCATGGTATGCCGCGTTGGTGGCATTATCTTCCATGGGAAAGAACTCCATCACGGACCGCCAGGCAGCTTCATCATTTCGGTACATCGCTGTGATGTATTGCTGGTCAACCGAATCCGCTTTGGTAACGACCTCAGGACTGAGTAGATCATTCACGCTTTTTCGCGGCCTGCCACTGGCCAACCACCACACCAATCCCCCAAAAGCGACGGGCAACAAGATGCCGACTGCCATTGCCACGCTACGCCTTGCCATGCGTTTGCGTGTGCGATCGGTTGCACGCTGAAGTCGAATGGTTGCCGCTGCTGTTCCAACGCCTAGCCCCCCCAAGCTCGAGATGGCAGCTTCGTTACGAATCGCATCGAGCAATTCACTCGGTGACTGAAAACGATCCTGCGGCAACTTACTCATCAGACGACTGGTAACTGCAATCAACCATTCCGGCAGATCGGGCTCCCCATCGGAGTTATAACGCGCCCGGTTTCGATCCAGCGGTAGCGGCGTTTCGTGTAGATGCATCAACGCCAACGCCAATGAATCTTCTGCTTCAAACGGTGGCCGTCCTGCTAGCAGGTGATACACCGTGATCCCAAGTGAGTAGAGATCGCTGCGAGTATCAACCGTCTTGCCCTGCACTTGCTCAGGACTCATGTAGCGGGGCGTTCCCAAAGTCAGCCCCACCTGAGTCAAGTTCGACTGGGTCGCATCCACGTCGGTGCCAATTCGTGCCAAGCCGAAGTCAGCAACTTTGATGACACCTCTCACGTTACGCATCACGTTTTCAGGTTTGATGTCCCGATGCGTGATCCCGGCTTCGGCCGCCACTTCGAGTGCCGATGCAACACCAACCAGGACTTCGATCGCTTCCTCCGTACCGATCACACCACTTCGATCGAGCGATTGCCGAAGATTCTCTCCATCAATCAGTTCTTGAGCAATGTAATGGACGGAATCAACATTTCCGACTTCGTACACCTGAACAATGTTCGGATGATTCAATTTCGCTGCAGCGCGAGCCTCTCTACGAAACCGATGAATGTAGTCATTGTCGCGTGCAAAGTCGGGACGGAGCACCTTCAAGGCAACCTCGCGACCCAGCGAAAGTTGCCGCGCCGCATAGACGTCCGCCATTCCACCACGCCCAAGTTTTCGAAGCAATTGGTAATCACCAAGGCGACTACCGACCAGACTTGGATAGGCGGCTTCACGTGTGCTGCCCGCAGACATAAGGTTGGTATCTTGATTTTGGGTCTTACCCTCTTGGGTCTCACCCACCGCGCGCGAACTTTCTGATTCAGGTTCGTCACCGGCGTTGCTATCGCCGTCTGACTGCTCGAATTCATCCCTGCTCATTAATTGACATCCCTTTTTTCCGATCGCGGCTTCGGTAATTCCAGTGGAACGATTGCCCGATTCAACTTTCCTGACTGAAATCCTTCCAGATCAAGTGTGACAAAGTTGAAGCCAAACTGCTTGAACTGGTTCACAAGGTGCCCCTCCGACTCCAACTTCAGAACTGATTCTAACAGTTTTCGCGGCACCTCGATGCGAGCAAGTCCGTCATGGTGCAGTCTTACACGACACTCATCAACTCCCTGAGCCCTTAGCCAGAACTCTCCCTGTTCGATCTGCCTGAGTCTTTGGCGGGTAACTTCCACTCCATAAGCGATTCTACTTGCCAGGCAGGGTGCGGCTGGCAGATCATGGTTTGACAACCCGAAATGCCGAGCCAAGTCACGCACCTTTGACTTTCCATATTGCAGTGCTGCCAGGGGCGTCACCACTTGCCGCCGGTTGCCAGCGGTTATCCCGGGGCGGTGGTCACCTAAATCATCGTGGTTGGTTCCTGAGACGACCGTCACATCATGACTTTGGTCGCCAAGAACTTTGTCGATCAACTCCGTGATCGATGCGTAGAGCGTATCTTTGCAGTAGAAGCAGCGATTCGAATCATTTCGCTGATAATCGAAATTTTCAACCTCATCCGTGACCACCACGTGATGGGGAATCCCAATCTCTGATGCCACTGTGACCGCAGTTTCCAGTTGCCATGCCGGAACGCTTGGTGACTGTGCCGTCACTGCGCAGGTAAATTCCAGGTTGGCCTTCTGGCAGGCCGCCGCGACCACACTGCTATCGACTCCCCCCGAAAATGCTACCACAACGCGTTGGTAGCCACGCAGCAGCGAAACCAGAGATTCAGCGTCTTGCTCAATCGATTGATTCACGGACGCACGTCTTGTCGGAAGGTGAGGATGATTTCAGGGCATTTGCACCCTTAAAAAGAAGCCAGCATCCAGACTCCGATCTTCTTCATCCCTCAATTGTGACCTGCCTGCCTCAATAATTAAACGGGACGAACCCTGAAACGGTTTCAGAAACTCAGTTTGACGTAAAAACCGAAGAATTTCCTGCTGCCCCACTTCGGGTGAATGCCCCGTTACCAACAGCCGAAACGACTCTCGATCAAGCAGCTTCAAGCAGTCATCGAGTAAGGGCCACAAATCGCGTTCAAGACGCCATGCCTTTCCTTTGGGCGAGTGTCCGTAGGCGGGCGGATCCATCAGGATGGTATGATACTTCCGCTGACGCCTCACTTCCCTTGCAGCAAACTTCGCAGCATCATCCACGAGGTAGCGAATCGCAGCCTCACCCAGATCATTTTCCTCGGCAGCTAAACGAGCCGATTGAACGTTGGGTTTGGCCGCATCAACATGAGCCACCGCAAAGCCAGCACAGGCCAACGCCATGGTACTTGCACCGGTATACGCAAACAGGTTGAGTGCAGTCTTACTCTCAACGAGATCCATGTCGGTATTCTCACTGCAGTCTCCCAACCAACGCCAATTCTGATGCTGTTCGGGGAAGAGTCCAATATGCCCATAGGGAGTCGGCCGAATCAGCATTCGAAACAAACCGCAATCAACTGCAAGCCCAGCAGGCCATGGTTGACGATATTCCCAGACGCGTTTGTCAGCGTCATAGGTTGCGGCAGCATGCTTCCATCGCGCGGGACTGCGTTGGACGGCGCCCACCGCCGCTGGCGAAGGACGATCAACCACATAGCCTGCCAACGACTCCAACTTGCGTCCCATGCCAAAGTCGATTAGCTGGTAACGATGATCAACCACATTCATCCACTTGCTATTTCAAGTTTTTCTTACTTTCCGCTTCCGCAGCACTGGCCACTTCAGTCCCATTCTCGAGTTCGGTCACCGTTGCTTTCGATGCGGCATCTTTCTTTGATTTCGCAACGACTTGAGCCACACTGTCGTCGACCTTTGCACTGGCTGCAACGTTGGTGGTTTCCTCGTTGGACTTCATGGGTGTTGCATCACCCTCGGCGACTGCTGCACTGTCATCCTTTGCGCCGGGCTCGGCAGCTTCTGAATCCGCTGCTGCAAGCTGCACATCAGCAGAGTAAAGCTCCAAAAGCTTCGCAATCTCTTCAGGACTGATTCCTAGCATGTCCTTGCCCATGCCACCATCATCGACAACAGGATCTCCGTTTTGAAAACGCATCTCCGCGGTGTAGTCGACAGTAGGACGCTCAAAAAACTTTACCGGTGACCCCGTCGCGCTCTTCGATCCAAACTTGATTTCACTTCCGGCCAACTTGGTTTGCCCACGAGCTGAACCGCCTTGAAATGGCCCAATTCCCATCACCCACGTATCAGTCGCCGTGGCAACAGAACTATCAACCCCCGACTGCCAAATGGGGGCTCTCGTTTCGCGGTCATAAGCAAACGCAGCAACTTTGACAGCAGCTTCGCGCGCCTCACGACGGGCAAACGCAAGCTCGCCAGTTCTCGGAATGGCTGGCGCTCCGGGAATCAAAGCCGCTGCACTTGCCAGCACGTTGGTTTCGGGTACCCCAAATGTCACTCGATGATCATCTTGCCCGAGTGTGCCGATCCGCGCCTCAATGATGATCTCAGCTTCGGTGTTGGCGTCCTGAATCAAGCAACCGGCTGCCACAATCTGCTGACGCAATGCACTGGTCACATACTCGGCGTTTACAAATCCTTCGCCCTTCACGTGCCTCAAATAACTGGTATCCAAATATACCTTGCTACCACTAAGAGGACGAAAATCGAGCTGCCCGATGCTCCGGTCCACAGCATCACTCATCACCAACTGCTCGGTGGCCGTATAAGATCGTGTCGTTCCACAACCGACCGCCAGCAACATCAGCACTGGAAGAAACGGCAGCAGAGAGAAAGGGTGGGAAACAGGGCAGCGGTGCATGAACTCGAAATCCAGCTCACGAAATGCGGTGGGACAAAGTCGGTAAGACCAACTCAAACCGTTCGCGTAACATTTTGCGAGCACCGAACGCAACCCCGAATGCACGTCACGAGCCCCCGACCACCCCTGAAGAGCACCCTTGGGACGCATACTCATTGAGCGGCTTCACCAACGGCATCCTTGCAAGCAACTGTTGGGGTTGCGAATGACAACTGCCCCGACGCCGGCAATTCAAGGGAGCCACACGAGAGCACGACTTGATAGCAATGCATAGAGGCAGCAATGCATAGAGACAGCAATGCATAGAGACAGCAATGCATAGAGACACGGGGCTTACGAGACAAAAGCGGCGTTGAAGCCAGCATTCTCAAACATAAGTCCCAGTCGTCCATCGAGGTCGCAAGCCCCTCAGGAGGGGCTTGGAGCGTTCAAGAGTCAACCACTGCGAGCAGCGACGGCTAATTCATGCTCAGTTGGTTATCGACCACCCCGTTGGCGATCATGCTGCTGGCAGCAATGCCAGCGTTCGCAATGCTTGCATCAGCAACATCGTCGGGGGAGACCATACTGTCGCTTGCGCTGACCTCCTCGTTGACCATCTCGCTCTTTGCGGTACGTCGACGACGACGTTTCGGGGTTTTGTTGATCCACTCTTTCGTGAGCGTTTCAAAGACTTCGGGGGATTCGTAACGAACGATACTTTTACCTTCGGGAATCGGCCCAATCAGCCCGCGAAAAACGGGCATGCCGCGAATCGCAAGGTCAGTGCTGCAGTCATCCGTACCGACTTGCAGATGCATTTGAGAGATAGGATCACAATTGGGGTAGTCTCGGATCAACAGCGACCCGTCACTGCCACGCGTGACAATGCGAAAGGTGTCTTTTATAGCCATAAGTGCCTCGGGAGGAGTCAGCATGGATGGGTTTGGAGGATCCGACACAAGCACTAGCAAAGACAATTCGGCGCGAGAGTACCGAGCGGTGACGCAGTTTCAGCACAACCATCACCGAGGGAGGGGTGACAACTGTGGGGTAGTTCAGGACCGAATCACGTCGACGCTCGGACTCTCGCAACCATCCCCAATTTGGGAGAAGTGAATGGTAGAGAGCCAATCTCATTAGTTTCCTGGTCGGATAACAAACACATCGTCGCGTCATACTGTTCCATACGAATAAACTTTGAGAGCGCCATACACGGCGATTGACAGTCGAAATAGCTACATTGCGAACTTCCTATCGTGGCCAGCCTCGACCGACACTACAGGCCCATGACGCACAAACGGGCGTGGGCAAACCACTTCGGATAACCCGAACCGACCTGAGCCACGCCACACGAAATACCAGCCCAAGCTGCCATCCCATGCCGCCAACCACTGCCTGAACCACAGCAAGCACCGATCCGAAACAGTTACCGAATCCGCTTTCACCCGGCCAGTCTTCCACGGCGCACCGAAACAAGACGCTCCATCGAATCAAGACTTGGTGCTTCACAAGGTAAGGCATCCCTCCATCCAGCCACGTTCAGGCAGCCTCAAAGCGTGTCCGCCTTTCATCTGCCAGTAGCCTGACCACTGTTCCGTGCATACCTCACCCCTGACTTATTCCCCGTTGAATCACTCCCTTGCTCCACCGCTTCTTCCTTGCCGTCCGATCCGCCCCCATCGCCAAAGTTCGTCCCGCTCTTTTTTCGCAAACTCATCCATCCAGTTCGTAACACGAGAACTTGTTGATTTGGGCAGCCTGCTGACGGGGCCACCGACAACTGTCTCCCGCGACTGCCTTAAGCCACTGCCTCCCCGCGGCTCTTCACCACTGCATCGCTGCGGTCGGTCGGTGTAAGCGACGTGCATCAGGCCTCAACGTAGCGACCTAGTCCAACAACCTTGGCCCCAAACGGTGGGAAGATCGAGCCGTGAAACACAGCCTTTTCAACTCCTCACGCACGGCTCTCCGAGGTCGTCCCCCCTCAACAAGCCGGCTTTTGACGTGGTTAGGCCACCGTCGACCGAGGAACAAACAACCGAGTTGTTGGCGTGTTTCACTCTCCTCAGCATCCCCGGAAGTCAAGGTTTTTTCGGATTTCCCTCGAGGAAGGTGAAGATGTAACGGTTGTCAGGCCGATACCGGTTGTGACGAGGAGTAGCCAGACATGCTTCTCCCGCGTAAAAGCGAACCTCCCAGAACTCGCCTGGACTCGAAGGCAACCCAGATGAACTGCAAAGCAATCAATCAACGTGCCGTCAAAAGCATCTTCCTGACACTCGCGGTTGGGATGTGTCTTGTAGCTACAACAGGTTGTCAGGTGTCTCTCAACGGCCAGACACTGCCAAGCCCGTACTACTTGCAGGACGACATTCAATACTTCCCAGCAGGGCCTGAATTCAAACTGTCTCGCGAGGCCGCTGCATTGCAGGCCGCTCGAGCAGAAGAGAAGCTCAATCGCAAATAATTGCGACGAGCTCATCTCACGGTTGTATCCCAGCGATCAGGTGCGGACACAACCCAACCGGAAATCGCCTCGCTGCTCGACCAGCCGCAAGGCGACTCGTGGTGCCAGTTGCACCCACGTAGCAAGGCAAGTTGGACCGATTCCGAAACCGTCAGGTGGCTCCGAGCTAACACCACCCTCTTGCTAGCAAACCCTAGCGGCAGCAAACCTCATTGGCAGACGCATGCCCTTGAAGAACTCGAGGCATCCATCCACCTGAATCGTCGTAACGATTCACGGTCGATGGCCATACTTGCCTGCCGAAAACGGAAAAGCCCACGGTCTGGACCGATCAACCACAAACTCTGCTGTGGTTATTAGCCTCTGCTGTGTGGCTGTGCTGTCTACCTGCCCCCCAGAGTCCAGAGTCCAGAGTCCAGAGTCCAGAGTCCAGAGTCCAGAGTCCAGCAGCAACAGGGGCACCCCACTCTACTCGTCGCCGGCTCGCATGAATGCTGTAGCGACCGGCTCATAATCGCAAAGTTCTTCTGCGTTGAAGTAGAGCTCCAGCTCTCGAGAAGCAGATTCCTCGCTATCGCTTGCATGCACAAGATTCATCTGTCGACTGCTACTATAGTCACCTCGAATCGTACCAGCCGAGGCTTTGAGCCCGCTTGTGGCACCCAAAATGTCTCGCACGACGGAGATGACTTCGAGTCCATCGATCGCCATGGCTACGACGGGTGCTGACGTGATGAATTCCTCGAGACTTGGGTAAAAAGGCTTCTCGACATGCTCGGCGTAATGTTGGCGGGCTAATTCCGGCGTTACCCGGATCATTTTCATCGCCACAATGTTAAGACCTTTGTCTTCGAAACGTTTGATAATCGTTCCCATCAGACGACGTTGTACGCAGTCCGGTTTCAACAATACCAGTGTCCGTTGCATCGCAATTCAGCTCCGTTCGCCCGCGTATTTTTTGCGAGCCTTGTTTGGTGGGGCCGGAGTTCCTTCAGTCAAATTCATTCAATTGAACGCTACTGCCGGCTTGTTCAGCAGGTTCATTCCGTGTTTGGGGCTCATGCCTCCCAACTCCGCGCCGATATCTTGGCAACGGGGAACCTCATTGCCAATGGCAACTGAGAGAGATCGGACAATCAAATGCAGAATTCTCGCATTCCACGTCGCTGAGCAACGTCGCTAAGCGATGATTCTGAGCGATGATTCTGAGCGATGATTCGCTGCCCTCAGGCCAGCGAAGGATTCGGCAGTCAGAAGCTCAGCTGTCGTCCCGGCCCAGCCAAGAAAAGATAGCAGCAGCTCAATCCAATTTTGCCCGACACCAACGTGACCGCCCACCGATGGCTGCAGTGCGGCCACGGCCATTGTTGCTCCGTTGTCCTGTGTCCTGCTCAGGCCAAAGGAAACCGCAGCCCTCAGCACACTTATCGCTGGATGTCTGGCTGCCGAATTACGTTATCGACAGGACTACTGGGACGATTGGTAAGTTCGAGCACTGGTGCTCTTGTCCCTCTGTGCAGAGAGGCGTCTCTGGCCTGCCGAGCACCTCTTTGGGGCATCGGACGAACATCTTCCGCTGCATCAACACCCCACTTGGGCAGCACGGGCACTTCCGATCGGAGAGCACGCGCGGTGCGTCCTTCAATTTCACTAACGGTGCTGTACGTCTTCAATGACTCCGGCACATGCAGTCGCGTGCGTGTTCCACCAGTCTGCGAGTTCGATACCCCCGCACGATCAAATTGCCTCAAAGCGGGCTGAGTTGCACGTTCGCTCGAAATCGCCCGCTCAGCCCGAGGTGGTGCAACAAGCGTAGGATAAACTTGCGTGGCTGCTCCCGTCCCGCGATTAGACCGTCGCGGCACTCGGGCTGTATCGCCTTGTGAGTTAGCACTCGTTCGTGGCGCTGCGGTTCGCTGCTGGTATGGATGCACGGGGACAATCGCCTGTGGAATCGGGTTCGCCGCCGCGTCCAAGCGAGCTGATTGCCGCGAAGTCCTGCTTTCTGTTTCCGAAGATTCTTCACCGGCATCCTCGAAAGGAACGGGGTGAACGTCACTTGGTGAACCTCCTGAATTACCATCACATCCCCCGTCGCACGCGGTGGCATTTCCACATGCACCTTGGCCATCACAGCCGCATTGGCCGCGTACGATCTTGCATCCGCTATCACAACAAGAGTCGCAGCCTGCATCGAAATGATCGTAAAGGGTCGAACACACGGCGTACTTTTTGCATGACTTTGCACGCACCGCTGCATGATGGCGTTGGTAAGCGACATAGGATCGGGGAGGTAAATCAGCGATGCAGTGTTGCCCACTTGATTTACAGGCATGATAGCCATCGCTCCAACCAATCCCCAGAGCGCGACCGGCACAGTCACACACGCGCCCAACCGTATTGCATGAGCATTCCGCAGCGTTCGCGTGACTTGCAACCTCAAGGGCAGACGTCATTACTGCAGCCAGCAGGCAGAGGCTGAGTGTTCTTCCCAATCCTAAACGCATGATGACACTCATTTCTTCCGTGAACGACTTGATTTTTCGGCAACGCGTTATCTGTGAGATGAGGCGTACTTCCTGAACCGATGATGTAACCCGGTCTGCGGTGCGAGTTGCGAGCGAATCGCTTTCCAAACACCCCACCAAAGACGACGATCGGCATTTCTGTCCAAGAGATCCCACTGGCGGGGTTTAAAGGAAAAGCGATTATGCGGTCTGCCATTCGAAGAATTCGATCTTAACGATCCTGCAGCCGTTCGATTTTTTTTGAATCGGCTACTCCCAGTGCCACACACTCTCCAATCAACACCCAGAGCGACCCTAGGCTCGACACCTTTTCCAAGTGGGGCGACCACAAACGGGGACGATCACAGCCTCTCTCACGCACAACCCTGCAATGGAGTCGGGATGCTGTGCCGCACTGCCTCGCATCCCTCAAGTGACGTGATGCCCGATCCCAGAACTACGTTCAGGGTTCCAAGGTCTTTGCAACCTTTGAAACGGGACATCCACAGCGGCGCTGCAAGCCAGCATGGCATCCAGTTCGAAAAATTCCCCATCCGCAGAGTGCAGGGCGACACAAATCGATCGCACACGCGACGAAATCTGGCGGGGCCCCATTCGGACGATCGTGAGGAAACGCCCCAACTGAACTTGGGCAGCCCAGTGGAGACCTGGCAGATAGCCCGTGAGATAGGTCAATCCTGCCTTATGAACAGACCATGAATATTGAGGCGAGGAGCAGAAAATGTTATTTTTCTTCTAGGCTGGGGCATGGATTCTCAGCATTTCTCGCTGTTTTTTGCCAGATGAGACGAAACTGGTGGGATTTTGAGAAGCTCGCCTACGCCTGCGCTGGTCAAACCGGCATAATGTTGGAAACCCATTACTCTCTCGAGTGTCCTGAAATGCTTTTCTGCCTCAATCGAATGTTCTCGGCCCTACCTTCGGCCGCCGCTATAATCATCCTGACACTGCTATGGTCTCCTACGGTTCAGGCTCAGGATGCTGGTGCTGCGGCCCCAACTGAGCAAGAAGACAAAGACAAACCCTCTGAGGGCAAGCCAGCCCAGAACAGCAAAAACAAGAACGCAGGGCAGAGTGACCTGGACGAGGCGACGGTTGCCCGCATCGATGCCCAATCCGAAAAGGAAATGGAGACCGTTGCTGCGTTGCTCGAATCAGCCTTGAAGAAGGGCTTGGATGACGAAAACGCCTCGTTTGCGAAGAAAATGCTCGGATCAGTTTTGCTGCAGCAGAGCCAACGTTTTGCAGCAGGCATGATGCAAGCCCGTGGCAGACAACAACTGGAACTCAGGGACCAAGCACTGGCCGCTCTTGAGGAGGCTGTTGAAAACGACCCTTCGTTGGTCGAAGCGTACCTGATGCTGGCTCGCCTGAACCTGCTGCCGGGTGGAGACAAGGGTGCGGTTAACAAGGCAACGACGAAGGCCATTGACTTACTGAAGGATGACCCTGTTGAGCAGAGTGCGGCACTTGTGCTTCGGGCTCTGACGCAAGACGACAACGACTCCAGGCTGGCCGACCTGAATGCCGCCATCGAAGCAGATCCTACGAATATTGAAGCTTACCAAGCTCGAGCCGCTCTGCGTCTGCAGAGCAACGATGTCGAGGGGGCGATTACCGACTTGGAAAAGGTGCTCCTTAAAGACCCGACTAATCAAGCTGTGGCAGGCGCTGCGGTTCAGAAACTGGTCGATCTGAATCGCGTGGATGATGCGATGGCGTTGATCACTAAAATGCTCGCTGCAAAGCCCAGTGAAGGCATGTATCGGATGCGGGCCATCCTGTACCGTTCCGAGCAAAAGTTCGACGAGGCACTGTCCGATTTGAACAAAGCGATTGCAATCCAGCCCAAAGACCCGATGACCTTGCTGCAACGGGCTGAACTCGCACTGGACCGGGACGATGTGAAAGCGGCAAAAGCTGACTTCCGTGCTGCCCTGCAGGCAGCGCCCCAAATCATCAACGCAGAAGCTACCATCGCACTGCGATCGCGTATCGCGTTGCAAGAGAACCGACTGGCAGACGCAATCAATGACGCGAAATTACTGCTTGATGCCAGACCGGGCGATCTGTTCAGGCGTTTGCGACTTGCCACCCTTTACTCGCTCGACAATCGGCCTCGAAAAGCAATCGACCTTTACACCACCGTACTGCAAGAAGATCCCAAGAACGCTGCCGTTTTGCGGTCGCGTGGTGATGCCCTGCTGAGCGTCGGCGATCACTCGGCAGCGGTAGATGATTACGAGGACGCAATCGAGACACTTGGTGTCACGAAAGAGAACGCTGATGCACGAGCGAAGGCCGAGGCTGCGGGAATCAACAACAACTTGGCTTGGGTCCTAGCAACATCGCCTACGAAATCCGTACGCGATGGTAAAAAGGCACAGAAATATGCCAAGCAGGCCGCAGAGTTGACCGACTACGCGGAGCCCCATATTCTCAGCACTTTGGCTGCCGCGTACGCGGAAAACGGTGATTTCAAAGCCGCCGTCAAGTGGAGCAAGAAAGCAGTCGAACTAGGCGAAAAAGTCGATCACGAACAGATCGAGCAACTCGAAGCGGAACTGAAAAGTTACGAAGACAACAAGCCTTGGCGAGAAAAGCAGGAAACAGAGGAAAATGCCGTCCCAATCCTCTCGGCCGAAGACCTCATCGACACTTGAATCGTGGATAACTGAATCCTGGACGACTGAATCGTGGATGACACTGCCTGCCGACGATCGCTGTCGATACCGCCAAGGTGCTATTCAACGAATGCGCAAACTGCATCGCCCGACAGCTCCCATTGTCGGAAACGATGGGAAGTTCCCGAGCGTTCTAAACGCGTATTGAGAAATACGCGTCTCGAAAAATAGTGTGTTCCAGAGAATCCTGAGGGCTTTCCCACAGGCGTAGGCGGCGAAGGGTTCCCTAGACTGCCCACGGCACGATTTCGCTGATCCCTCCAGAATCGTTGAATGAGGGCCTCGCGAAATTCTAAAACTCTGCTATCCTCCCTGCAGTTGTGCTTGAATTCTGTTTCCTCCAGCCTCTTGAATTCTGAATCGACATGCGCCCCGCGAAGCTTGCCCTTGAAGATGGTTCAATCTTTTCCGGTCACTCATTTGGTGCTGACGGGGAAGTGACTGGAGAGGTCGTTTTTAACACTGCCATGACGGGTTATCAGGAAATCCTGACTGACCCCAGCTACCGTGGTCAGATCGTGACCATGACCTACCCCGAAATTGGCAACTATGGGGTCAACTCCGTCGACGTCGAGAATGCAAAGCCCTCGCTATCGGGTTTCATCGTCCGTGAAGAGAGTCGCATCTTTAGCAACTACCGCGCTGAAGGTGGCTTGGGCGACTACCTCAAGCAACACAACCTGCTCGGACTTGCGGGAATCGACACCCGAGCACTCGTGCGAAGGATCCGCACCGCTGGAGCGATGCGGGGAATCATTTCTACCATCGACTTGGATGATACCAGCCTCGTTGCGAAAGCCAAAGCTGCGCCCGGACTGGTTGGACGAGACCTGGTGAAGGAAGTGATGTCGAAAGAGATCCTCCCTTGGGATGAGAAGCTTGACGAGTGGACGGAAGCTGAAATTGGGGTTGGTCCTGAGAGCGAGCAAACAGGGAAGCATGTCGTCTGCATCGACTTTGGCATGAAGTGGAACATTCCACGACACTTTGCGTCTCGAGGCAATCGCGTCACCATCGTTCCGGGAACCAGCACGGCGGACGAGATCCTGGCATTAGAACCCGACGGCATATTTCTCTCCAACGGTCCTGGCGACCCCGAACCACTGACGTACGCTCACGAGACCATTGCTTCCCTGCTGGGCCGTAGCCCGATCTTTGGCATCTGCTTGGGGCACCAGCTCCTGTCGCTCGCCTGCGGAGCGAAAACATTCAAGCTGAAATTTGGTCATCGCGGGGTGAACCAACCGGTACTCGATCTGAAAACAGGCAAAGTTGAAATCACGACACAGAACCACGGCTTCGCTGTGGAAGATAACTCTCTGCCGGATTGCCTCGAAGTCACGCACCGCAATCTGAATGATGACACGATCGCTGGCATCCGCCACCGTGACCAGCAAGCATTTGGGGTGCAATATC
>JBPCVE010000384.1:0-7856 GCA_051010795.1 Rubripirellula sp. | reverse complement strand
CTTTCACCATGAAACGAGACGCAAGATTCTGTGGGGCGTCAGCGTCATCCTCTGCCACAATCCGAATATCGCTCATCGGCTTGCGAAGGTTTCGAATGCTGTCTGCATTGAACAGGTCACGAGACGTCTCGGCATCAAGCTTCTCGTATTCGACAGTTTCTGTTTTGGCCGGAACGGGTTTCCAGTAATCTTCGCCATCCGCCTTAGGGGGCGTCCCTTGCCCACGCTCCGGTGAACCACCGCTGGTCTGCTGCGGTGCAGCGGCAGGAACTCGGGTTGCCTCTGCAGCTGGCGGAGAATCTGTAGCTGGCGAATAGTCTGCAGCCGCCGCTGGCCTAGTGGCCGGGTCACTGGTCGGTATGGCAATGGCTTGCGGAGAACCCAGTAGAGGGGCGAGTGTACTTCTGTTCCCCGGTGTATCGCCGAGCAATTCTGCAGGTTCAGCGATTTTGGCTCCCGGGCTTTCCGTTTGCACTACTTCTGTGTCTTGCACTTGCCCGACAGCATCCGTATCTCCCCCGCAAAACACCACCAGGGTGAGCAACAGGGTAATCGTCACTTTGTAATCAGAGCAATTCATAAGGAAATTCGAGTCCAGAGATCTTTAGACATTAAAATTGTCGATCTTTCCCCCCCTAAAGTCGTAGGAAAAACTGGTTAGTCGGAAAATTTGTCGCAACCGACCTAAGGCTCCTTGTTTGCTTAATTTGCCGTAAAAATGATTCTGGTTTGTCGGATTTCAACGACTTTAACACGCCCAGTTCTAAGGAGCGGGCTAATATGGAATAGCAACTGGACACCGTTACAGCCCTGTTTTTCCGCTATTTTGCCCGTTGGGGCAGATTCCTCGGTTGATCTTGGTGTCCAAAATGAGGCGCGTGCCCGTTTCGCGCTGATGGGGGGTGGGTTTTGCCATGCCCCTGCGCACCAGCAGTCGCAAAGCACTTCTTGATGACCCGACCTACGTCACATAACCCGAAAAAACGACGAATGAGGTCGCGGCTGCGCGAACGGCTCGATGATTTGCTCGCGCAAACACCACTGCCAGTCAGGCAGGAGAGACTGGCCGCACCGCAGGTCCGTCTGCTCGAATCGCGGTTTGTACTCGATGCTTCCGCCGCCTTGGTGGGGCTCGATGCGTTGAGTTCTGGTTGGGAAGCCCAGTCTGCGGAGGTGCAAAGCGATGCCTCGCATGGCGCAGCTGTTGCATCCCAGGAACACATGTTTGAGTCGGTGGAGGTCTCTTCCACAGTTCCAGGCCATAGCTTCAGCGAGGCAAGACAGTTTGCTAGCACTGGTGCCAGCAACGACGCTTTAGGGCTCGATCTCGATCTGGGTTTTGGTTCGGACCTGACCAGTGAACTCAATATGTCGTTGGCTATCGCTGATCCCCAAGCTGATTCCATGGCTGGCGACTCGAATTCTGTGGAGTTTGAATTCGGTGAGGTGGAACGTAGCCCTGGGGCTCGTTTTGCGGCAGATGAGAGGGCCACCCACGTCATCGAAGCGAGGGATTCTGAAGGTCTACCTCTTTCTCTGGATGATTCAGAGGGTGAGTCGGGCTTTGTGGTGTCTTTGGACTTCCCGCAGGTTGCCCAAGGAAATGATGCTGACGTGCCAGGTTCGGGTAGCGATCTGATGATGGCGGGCCCGGGTCAGAGCAACCCAGATGCCAATGAAATCGTTTTCATTGATGCTGGAGTTCAGGACCACGAGACATTGGAAGCAGGTTTTCGAGAAGGCGTCGAGGTTTTGATTCTCGAGGGCACGCAGGACGGTGTCACTCAGATTTCTCAGGCATTGCAAGGCAGAGCAGATCTGGATGCGATTCACCTGATCTCTCACGGTTCTGCTGGGAGTTTACGACTCGGATCTGCCGAGTTGTCATCGGAAAGCATGGCACAGTACGCGGATGCTCTCTCGCAAATCGGCTCATCATTGACTCAAAGTGGTGACCTCATGCTTTATGGGTGTGATGTCGCGCAGGGTGAAATCGGTCAAGCGTTCATTTCAGCTTTGGCGACGGCAAGCGATGCAGATGTTGCTGCCTCGAATGACCGTACAGGTGACGCGGGGCTCGGCGGGGACTGGGTGTTAGAGTCCAAGAGTGGTGAAGTTGGGACCGCTGTTTTGATCGATGATACGGTCATGACCGGCTATGCCCACGTGTTGGCTCCGCCAAGCGTTCTGGGCGTCGAGGTCAGTGACACAACAATTACCGATAGTGATGACGGAAGTGCGTTCACTGTGACTGTCACATTTGATCAGGTCATGAACCCAGGGGGGGCTGTCCAGCCAACGCTCACCTTTAATCCGGATGTGTTGCTGGCGGGCACGTTGACAAATCCCTCTGCCGGGTCCTGGTCAGCAGGTGATACCGTTTTTACGAAAACATTTGACGTGGTCGATGTGGGCGTCGAGGTTACGGATGTTGAAATCGACGTCACTGGGGCGGAAAACGCATCAGGAGAGGCTCAAACGAATTATGCCGCTGAAGCGGAGTTTTCGATTGATACGCTTAACCCAACAGTTGTGGTCAACATAGTTGAGAGCCAACTGAGCGATGGAACTCCCAGTTCGTTGGTGACATTTGAGTTCAGTGAAGACGTGACCGGTTTTGACGTGAGCGACTTGTCAGTGATTGGTGGTTTGATTTCCGGTTTCACGTCTGTTGATGCCAACAGTTTTCAGGCAACTTTCACAGCCAATGATGGCGTGGACGCATTAGGTGAGGTATCGGTGGCAGTAACCTACACCGATCTGGTAGGGAATGCTGGGACGACAGGGTTGGATACGGTTGCAATCGATCGGCTGAATCCCACCGTGGTAGTCAATGTTATTGAAAGTCAATTGACTGACGGCAACGTGAGTTCATTGGTTACGTTTGAGTTCGACGAAGACGTTACCGGATTTGATGTTGGTGACTTGACGGCGACGGGCGGTTCTATCACCGGATTTACGTCGGTTAATGAAAGTAGCTACGAGGCGACTTTCACTGCTGCTGATGGCGTAGATACCTTGGGTGAGGTATCGGTAGCAGCAACCTACACCGATTTGCTGGGGAATGCGGGTACCACTGGCTTGGATACGGTTGCAATCGATCGGCTGAATCCGACGGTGGTGGTCGATGTCATCGAGAGCCAATTGACGGACGGAAACACCAGTTCATTGGTGACATTTGAGTTTAGCGAGGATGTTGCTGGTTTTGATGTCACTGACTTGTCATCGGTGGGTGGTTCCATCTCGGACTTCACGATGGTCGACGCCAATAGTTACACAGCACTTTTCACTGCAAGTGATGGTGTGGCCATGATGGGGTCAGTGACTGCCAACAGCACCTATGAAGACTTGAACGGCAATGCTGGTGTTGCGGGTTTCGACACGGTTTTGATTGATCGCGTGAATCCAACAGTCACATCAGTTGTCCGGGCGGACGGAAATTACACGAATGCGGGAACCGTCGACTTCACGGTTACATTTAGTGAGGATGTTACTGGGGTAGACGCAGATGGTTCAGATTTCAGTTTGGTGACATCAGTTGTCGGCGCGTCCATTGACACTGTTACTGGAAGCAACTCGGTTTACACCGTTACCGTGAATACAGGGACAACCAGTGGTTCGATTGGTTTGATTTTAGCTGCCACACCTACGATTCAGGACGTGGCAGGAAATGATTTGATTGATTCTGTCATCAGTGGTACCAACGAGAGTTATGCGGTTGCCTCAACGGAGGTGCTGCTCGTGGGCGGGAATGTCTCCGTAACTGATATCCGCGAGGCAACGGCTGATGATCTGACTTTATCTGTGGTGGCGGGTGACCTCGTTATCTCTTCTTCCAGTGGCGTTATCGCTGCAGGGGCTGGAGTGACTCGAATCAATGGATCTTCGGTAAGCGTTGCCCTGCTGGATATTACGGGCAGCGATGGAATCGCTGTTGTCGCCGCCGGCTTGGATGACACAGTGACGATTGAAGGAATTGAGCGACGGTTGGAGGTAGATGGTGGCGGCGGTGCTGATACCGTTCATTTTCAGACCAGCACGATCAGCACCAATGGTGGTGATCTTCTTGTGGATGCTGAGTTCATTACGCAGGACGCCAGTGCATCGATTGCTGCAGATAATATCAGTCTGAATGCGGTTAGCGGTGATCTGGAACTGAATGCGGCTCTCACTGCGACTGGTGACCTGATCATTGATGCATCTGGAGAGGTCTCGCAGAGGCTCCCGGGGATCGTGTTGGTAGCGGGTGATACGACGGTATCCGCGAATCAAATTACTCTTGACAATGCATCGAACGATTTTCAGGGCATCGTTAATGCTTCAGGGACTGAACTGAGTTTTGCTGATTCCAATGGCATCAGTCTGGGGGACATTGATGCTGCGGGGGCCTTCTCTGTTACTGCCCTCGGTGGAGCCATCGATGACGGCACAGCAGACGCGAATGGTGCTGATGTCAATGTGGCAGGTGTCGCGACACTCACAGCATCGGGAATGATTACTCTTGACGATCAGTGGAATGACTTTGGTGATCAAATCAATGTAGACGCTCAGGATGTCGTTCTTGCTGCCCAAAGTGATGTGCTGTTGTTAGCTGTCGATGTTGACCAGTTGGAGATCACGGCAGCCGGAAATGTTTCCGATGGTGAAGCCGGTAGTGTTTTGGTTGCCGGTAACGCAAGCTTCACTGCAAGTGAAGTCACGCTCGGGGATAACGCTGGAAATATTGCCCGTTTTGGGAATCTGACATTCAACGCTTCTGGAGTCGTTGATGTTTCCGAAGATGGCCGTATGGATGTCGCTGGCGTCAGCACTGCAGGCGCAGGTTTGAACCTTTTGAGCACCGATGACATCACGCTTGATGGCAGCGTGACAGTGGTTGGGGATACGAGCATCGTTGCAGGCACGACTTCAGGTGGCATCGCTGTGAATGCCAAGCTGAACGGCAGTGGCACGATTCTTCTCGATGCGGCTGATGAAATAACGATCGATGCATCGATTGATCCGACCACGGTGACGTTGAACGCTGATGATGACATCACGGTGAATGCCGCGGTCGTGGCATCAGAGCTGATCGCGGTTTCCGCGGGTGAGGATGGCAGCGGTAGCTTCATTCTTGGAGCGGCAGGCAGTCTGGAGACTACTGATTCGGGTAGCGACATCACTGTCACGACAGGGGCGAGTACCGGAGACATCACGTTAACAGGCACGACGACCGCTTTGGACCAGGTCACGATGACCTCCGCAAGTGGTTCGATTAATGGTTCCGGTTTGGTGACCAGCGACACCGTTGACCTGAATGCATCCAGCGGGATTGGCAACACGACAGGAGTTGCGTTGTCGTCGAGCAATATCACGGCAGACACAACAACCGGTGATGTCGAGATAGCTAACAACCTTGGCACCGCAGTGAGCGTGTCCTCGCTAAGCACGGGAACGGGCTCAGTCAGCTTCGATCAGTCGGGTGGCGGCGATTTGTCGACATCAACTGTTTCCGCTTCTGGTGCAGTAACCCTTGCCAATGCAGCAGGCTCCCTTTCCTTGGCAGGTGCTGTGACTGGCGATTCTCTTGATGCCAGTGCATCAGGTGCAATCACTGACGATAGCGATGGTGACCTGGCGATTGCAGGCTTGGCCGAGTTCACGGCGGGTAGTCTTGAACTGGGCAATGATGCGGGCAATGCGACGAACTTCGGCACATTGACCTTCAACTCGGCCGGTTCGGTGACGATCAGTGAGGATTCGTCGGTTGATCTAGTCGGCATCAATACGGCAGGCAGTGCCGACCTCGATTCGGTTGCAGGTGTATCCGACGCTGGTGCAACCAGTTTGAACGTAACTGGCCTGCTTGATGTATCGGGTACGTCGGTCGTTCTTGGTTCAGGTACTTTCAATGCCAGCACGCTGACTTTCAGTTCGGCCGGTTCGGTGACGATCAGTGAGGATTCATCGCTAGACCTGGTCGGCATCAATACGGCAGACAGTGCCAACCTCGCTTCAACGGCAGGTGTGTCCGACGCTGGTGCAGACAGTGTGAATGTAACTGGATTGCTTGATGTCTCGGGAACCTCGGTTGCTCTTGGCTCAGGTGCTTCTGTCTTCAACACGGGCACGTTGACCTTCAGTTCCGCAGGCTCGGTGACGATCAGTGAAACGTCGTCACTTGATCTGGTTGGAATCAACACGGCAAGCAGTGCCGACCTGGATTCCACCGCAGGTGTGTCTGACGCTGGTGCAGCCAGTTTGGACGTGATTGGCCTGCTTGATGTCTCGGGAACCTCGGTTGTGCTTGGTTCGGGTACTTTCAACGCCGGCACTTTGACCTTCAGTTCCGCGGGTTCGGTGACGATCAGCGAAGATTCGTCACTTGATCTGGTAGGAGACAATACGGCAGGCAGTGCTGACCTGAATTCAACCGCAGGTGTATCTGATGCTGGTGCGACAGGCTTGAACGTAACAGGCCTGTTGGATGTATCGGGGACTTCGATTGCTCTTGGCTCGGGTACTTCTGTCTTTAATACGGGTGCTTTGACTTTCAGTTCCGCAGGCTCGGTGACGATCAGTGAAGATTCATCGCTTGATCTGGTCGGAACCAATGCGGCAGACAGTGTCGATTTGGATTCCACCGCAGGTGTGTCCGACGTTGGTGCAGCTAGTGTCGATGTGACTGGGTTGCTTGATGTGTCTGGCACGTCGATTGCTCTTGGCTCAGGGACTTCGGTATTCAACGCCGGCACTTTGACCTTCAGTTCCGCAGGCTCGGTGACGATCAGTGAAGCCTCTTCGCTTGATCTGGTCGGAATCAACACGGCAAACAGTGCCGACCTCGATTCAACCGCAGGTGTATCTGATGCTGGTGCAGCCAGCGTCAATGTGATCGGTCTACTTGATGTGTCTGGCACGTCGACTGCTCTTGGCTCGGGTGCTTCGGTCTTCAATACGGGCACGTTGACCTTCAGTTCCGCAGGTTCGGTAACGGTCAGCGAAGCTTCATCGCTTGATCTGGTCGGAACCAATGCGGCAGGCAGTGCCGACCTTGATTCCACCGCAGGTGTGTCCGACGCTGGTGCCGTCAGTGTAAATGTAACTGGGTTGCTTGATGTGTCGGGCACGTCGATTGCTCTTGGCTCGGGTGCTTCGGTGTTCAACGCCGGCACGTTGACGTTCAATTCAGCAGGTTCGGTGACGATCAGTGAAACTTCGTCACTTGATCTGGTTGCAATCAACACGGCAAACAGTGCCGACCTGGATTCCACCGCAGGTGTATCTGACGCCACAGCAGTAAGTGTGGAAGTGACTGGTCTACTTGGTGTGTCGGGCACGTCGATTGCTCTTGGTTCGGGTGCTTCGGTCTTCAATACGGGCACTTTGACCTTCAGTTCCTCAGGTTCGGTGACGATCAGTGAAGCCTCTTCGCTTGATCTGGTCGGAATCAACACGGCAAGCAGTGCCGACGTGGATTCCACCGCAGGTGTGTCTGACGCTGGTGCAGTCAGTGTCGATGTGACTGGTTTGCTTGATGTGTCGGGGGCTTCGATTGCTCTCGGGTCAGGGACTTCGGTCTTCAACGCTGGCACGTTGACCTTCAATTCAACAGGTTCGGTAACGGTCAGCGAAGATTCGTCACTTGATCTAGTCGGAACTAATACGGCAGGCAGTGCTTCCCTGGTTTCAGTCGCAGGTGTATCCGACGCAGGTGCAGTCAGTGTGAATGTGACTGGTTTGCTTGATGTGTCGGGCACCTCGATTACTCTCGGCTCAGGTGTTTCTGTTTTCAACGCCGGCACGTTGACCTTCAGTTCAGCGGGTTCGGTGACGATCAACGAAGATTCGTCACTTGATCTGGTTGGAATTAACAC
>JBPCVE010000383.1:0-6955 GCA_051010795.1 Rubripirellula sp. | reverse complement strand
CGGGTGGTTGTGCTTGTCTGCGATCCTCTTGGGAAGAGAGCCCAGGAAAACAAATAAAGCGGTCAGAATGACGAGCATTATCGCCATCACTGCCCATGCGAAGTAGGTAAGGCCGTCAATCATCGCTCTGCCGATCAAGTGTCACGTGTAAAAAGTCTCATACGCTTGGTGGGCAGTAGATTAACGAAATTCACCATGATTTTAAACACGTCAGGCGATCACACCCAAACTTTCCTAACGGGGGGAGACGGTATGACTGATACTGCGGTTTGTCAGTGCGGAAACACCTTCTCAGGTACCCGTGCAGGGAACACTTGCAGCGAACACTGCTTGTCTCAGTGCAGGGTGAGCATTTTGGATAGCTACCTACCGCGACGCTGACTGAAAGTGGCTTGGTTACTGAACTTTGCCGGGTGAAATCGCCTCCGCGGATGTAGATGTAGCGGAATGGCAAAAACAGTTTGTTCAGTGGGCGTTTGCTTAGAAGCACAAAAGAGCCCCATCCGATCGCGCCCGCAATGTCGGCAAGTGGAAGCAGGGTGACTGACAGAGGGGCATCTGCAGGTGAAAGCGTCTGGAGTTCACCTGCACTCAGGCGGGGTGGCGATCCGCCAAGCTTCAGGGGAACTGAACTTGACGGAGGCAAATTTGCCGGAACTAGATTTGGCTACTGCTCTTGAGTACTGGCACAATCAAGGCGAGTACAACTCCAAGAACCAGCAGCGCCATAATCAGCAGCATGACTGGCTCGAGTAGACGCACAAAGAGGTCAAGTCGACGAAAGGTAACTTTCTCAAGCGAGTCAGCAATCTCAGGCAGCACGGTATCCAGCGAGTTGCTTTCCTCACCCACGCTGATCATCTCGACGACCGAAGGTGGGAAGTGTCCGCTGGCTCGGAGTGGGGTGGCCAAGCTCTCACCACTACGAATGTTCTCGGTCGCATCGCTGACTGATTCCTGCAATAAGCGGTTACCGGCTGCGGTACCTGCGATCTCAAGGGACTGCAAGATTGGCACGCCGTTGTTCAACAGCGTACCCAGAACTCGGCAAAAACGGGCAACGGCAAGATTCATCAGAATCTCCCCGAGCACAGGTATTTTAAGTTTGACTCGGTCGACGAGGTCTTTGCCGGATTCGGATCGGATCTTGGCTCGGATGGCAAAGGCAGCAACCACCATTGCGACCAAAACAACCCAGCCGTAAGTTTGCAGGAATGTGCTTGCGGCTAGAAGTGCCTCTGTCGCACTCGGCATCTCACCTTTCTTGCGCAGGCGATCGAACATCGGATCAAATTTCGGAACAAAAAAGACGAGCAACGTTGTGAGTACAACGCTACCTACCGAGAAGAGGAAGATGGGGTAAGCCATCGCACTAATCGTTCGACCTTTAAGGTCCTCTTGCAGTTCAGTAAATTTCCCTACTCTGTCCAACGCGTCCTCAAGGAATCCACCTTCGGTTCCCGCCCGAACCATGTTGCACCCCATTTCGTTGAATATTTTGGGGTATCGTGCCATCGCGTCGCCAATGCTCTCGCCTTCTTCCACGCGTGCGCGAATGTCAGTGATCACTTCATTCAACGTGGCATTGCTGGATTGATCTGCCATCACATTGAGTGAACGGATCATAGGAACACCAGCTCGTAAAAGCGCGGCCAATTGCGAATAGAACATCGCCATGGTTTGAGCTTTGACTTTTTTCTGTCCTCCAAAGAGCGATTGCGAAGCGCCGGTGCTTGCCTTGACTTCGACCGGGAACAATGACTTCTCGAATAGGATGCCTGCGACCTCCCGCTCGGCATTCGCCTCTACGGTACCAGAGACCTGCTTGCCCGACCTGTCGCGGGCTGTATATGCGAACATCGGCATGTTTAAAGAGCCTCACCCTTGGTCACACGAAGTACCTCATCCACGGAGGTGTCGCCGGTCACAACCTTGTCCCACGCGTCCATGCGAAGCGTTCGCATACCCGCGTTCACTGATTCTTTTCTGATTTCCCAGCTGCTCTTACGCTCCAGAGCCAGTTGGCGGATTTCATCATTGGCAACAAGTAACTCGTAGATACCCATTCGGCCTGTGTAGCCAACATTGCGGCACTCGCGGCAGCCCACGCTACGGTAGATCGGTTGGTCACCTAACTTGTCCCATGGGAAATCCTTCGGTGCGTCCTGATTCGTTGGAGTGAACGCTTCTTTGCAATGCGTGCATAGGCGACGGAGCAGACGCTGTGCCATGACGGCTTCCACTGTGCCTGCGACCAGGAAAGGCTCGACACCCATGTCGCTCATTCGAGTGAAGGCACCAGCAGCATCATTCGTGTGCAAAGTACTGAAAACAAGGTGTCCGGTTAGCGATGCTTGAATCGCGTTTTCAGCCGTCTCGAGGTCGCGGATCTCACCAACAAGTACGATGTCAGGGTCATGTCGCAGTATGCTTCGCAGCGATGCAGCAAACGTCAAGCCAATCTTGGAGTGAACCTGGATTTGGTTGATCCCATCGAGTTGGTACTCGACCGGATCCTCTGTCGTGATGATCTTGGTCTTGGGACTTTTGATTTGCAACAGGCTGCTGTACAGCGTGGTCGTTTTACCTGAACCGGTCGGGCCAGTGACGAGGACGATCCCGTGCGGGTACTTAATGATTTCGCTGAAGGTGTCGTAGATCTGCGAGTTCATTCCAAGTTGTCCGAGGTCGAAGACCATGGATGACTTGTCAAGAATACGCATCACCATCCCTTCCCCGTGGATCATTGGGATCACGCTCAGACGGATGTCTACCTCGCGGCCGTGTACACGCAGTTTGATTCGGCCATCCTGTGGCAATCGTTTTTCCGCGATGTTCAATCGTGCCATGATCTTCAAGCGGCTGATGATCGCTGCCTGAAAACGGTTGATTTCGGGGGGCGTGGGTTGAAGATGAAGAATACCGTCGATGCGGTATCGGATAGATAGTCCGTTCGACTGGGTCTCGATGTGAACGTCACTGGCTCGCGTCTGAATCGCTTCCAGTAGGATTTCGTTAACGAGACGAACCACAGAAGCTTCCTGAGCCATTTCGCTCAGTTCGCTTCCATCGGTTTCGATACCTTCTAAGAGTTCAACTTCCTCTTCGCTTTTCGCAGCCATCAGTCCTTCGACTGTCTCGCTACCGACACCGAGATTGGTGTTCATCAATCTCGCGATTTGATCACGCTCGGCGACGACGGGAATGATGTTCTTTCCGGTCGCGGCGCTTGCTTCATCCAGTGGATACAGATCCAACGGGTCCGATGTGGCAACCACGATGGAGTCGTCTTCGAATCTCAAGGGGAATAGCGACTGACGGTAGATCAGCTTTTGCGGAAATCCTTCAAGTGCAGCAGGATCGACTTCAGTCTCGCGTAGATCGACGTAGTCGAGCCCCACTTCTTCGGCTAGGGCTTTCAAAGCCTCGGACTCTTCGACGTATCCCAGCGTGATCGCTGCTTGAACAACGCTATTCGAATCACTGCTGCGACTTTGGGCGAGTTGTTCCTCGCTGATTAAGCCACGACGTTTCAGTATTTCACCCGCATGCATGATCATGATTTTACCAATTCGTTGTCTGCTGCTTCGTTGTCCGCTGCTTCGTTGTCCGCTGCTGCAGAATCAATTTGTGTCTGGGGTTTTGGCCAACTCACTGATTGACGGAGATCACAACGGCGACCGTTTTGATCTCGTGCCATGATCTTGTGATAGCGTGCGAGGCTTGTGGCCGCTGTTCTCGACGCCAAGTTCATTGCTGTTGCTTCCAAGGAGCCTAGCGACCGCCGCCACGTCCGCCTGGAGCACCGCCGCCGCTTGGTCGTCCACCACCGCCGGGAGCACCCCCACCACGGCTGCCGAAGCCACCGCCACTGCTACCGCGGCTGCCAAAGCCACCGCTGCCGAATCTCGCTCGAAATGCCTCGATTCGCTGTTGAATCTCTGCAGCACTGGATCCGGTTGAGCCGGTTCGTTGTGAACTGCTTGTGGAGCTGCTTGTCGATTTCGCACCATCGCTGGTTGAACTCGCTTGGGTCCCCAAAATGCTTTCCAAGGCAAGCTTCATCACGTCTGGGTTGACGCTGCCGTTGGTTGAATAGGTCATGATGGTTTCTTCATTGACCATGCTGCTCTGGTCAAGCTTTTGTACAAGTTCCTCGATTTCTTTGAAGTCTTGCGGCGTTGCGATCACAACCAGTGAATTGCTTTTCGTGTCCACAGCAACGCTAATCTTGGATCGCTCGGATGCCCCAGAGTCACCACCGCCGCCGCCACGTCCTCCACGACCACCACCGCGAAGTGCAGCGATGAATTCCTGAGGAGAAGGTTGCCCGCCGCCGCGTCCGCCGGATGCCTGTGCTCCGGCGATCCGGTCGCCGAGCAAAGACTTTACGATGTTCGCAACGTCCGTGGCCTCTTGGTAGATGACGGGAATCAACGCCGGCTTGGAGGCGATTTCAATGTCCTCGGGACTCTCTGCAATGTCGACTTTTTCAAGGATCAGTTCGATCATTTGAAGATCAATTGCATTGGCTTGAACAATCAGTGCATTCAGTCGTGCATCAGGAACGATGTTCACCGATCCGGTTGATGTGAGTACGGATTTACTAGCCGAAGTGTCACCGCCTCCGCCTCCGAGCCCACCAAGGCCGCCCAGCAGGCCGAGCATGCCGCCGCCCAGTCCGCCAGCAACAGAGTCCACAGCTGATGAGATGGAACTTTCTGCTCCGCCCAAAACGCTCGAAATCAATTCAGCTGCCACATCAGCTTTGATGTACTTGAGCCAAATGATCGTCGGCAGGTCTGATGCGAGTGCTGAAGGCGACGCCACTGAGTCCATAAGAGACTGGAACGCATCGAGTGCTGCTGTGTCATCAGAAGCGATGATCATCCCGGCTGGAGTGAATTGCACCACAATATCGGCACCGCCCACGTTAATCGTTGTTTGAGGAATTGCTTTTGTGTCGCTTGGGGAAGCTACTTCTGGGGTGGCCGGAAGCTCGTCAGCAGGGGCCTGTGCGGTAGGTCGTTGCGGGCTCACTGGCTCCGTGACGAACCGGTAGTCACGCTCGTCCGAAGTCCGTTTGGGGGTGAAACGGGCATCCGGAGCTTCGATGATGGCACCGGAACGCTGCTGTGTGGGAGGCATCTGCCTACTTGGGGCGGCATTCGAGCCTCTTTGCGATGGCGAAATCGTTCGGATCTTGTTGGGCCGTCCCGTCACGGGCCAGAGTGCTTCAACCTGTCCCAAAGCTTCCTCAGCGGCTCGTCCTGTGTAAGGGAGGATACGCACCTTTTCGCTCAAAGCACCAAGGGAGTCGCCGCCTTCCAGTTCGACAAGGAGTTTTTCAACCAGTGTGATTTGGTCAGTAGTCCCGCGAATCCAGAGTTTGCCGGTCGTCGGGTCACCATCAACGATCGGGCCGTCACCACCCTCTTCGGTGATCCCGAAAAACTTGTTGATCGTCAGTAATGCTTGGGCTGGATCCAGGCGTTTCAGGTCGATGACTTTGAAGTCCTGCCCTGAACCTTCCATTTCCATGATCGACTTGACAATCACTTGCTGCGTCTCGGGCCGTGCCCAGGCAACGATGGCGTTGGTTTTGGGGTCGATCGCAATTCGAGCGTCGGGCGTTCCTGCCAACAGGGTCTGCAGTACGTCAAAGACGGTTGCACTATCAGCGCTTCGAACTGAGTGAGTTTGGAACACGGGGGTGGTCAACTCGGCTCCATCCTCGGACTCGGTGGAGGTCAGTGGTTGGTCGGCTTTTTCTACTAACTTTTGCAGAAGTCCTGTTTTGCCTGGCAGCCCGGCAGCGTAGAGGCGATCACCGAACAGCCCTACCGAAATGCGAATTCCCTCCGTCGAGTTTTCACCGGGCTCCAACTCCAAAAGTGGTCGAGCGAGTTCCAGAATCTCATCGGCGGCTCTGTGTTCCAAGATGATCTCGACAACGTCGGTGTCGGCAGTTGACGCTTGCTTCAGCAAGTCACGTATCGCGATTAGCTTGTCGGCTGCCTCCGTGACTTTGACTTGGCGTGCACTATCGAGCACGATCACGCGACCCCAAGGGCCAATCATCAAAGCCAATTCTTCTTTAGCGGCGTCGGCAGTCATGCTGCCCAATGGAAAGACACAACTCACGATGTCGCTGCGGCCGCGTTCTTCGAGTTGCTCAGGGCGAACCAGTTCGGCGAGCTCGCTGATCAATTTGTCTGCGTTCTGTTCTTCCAAGTCGATGACCTGCAGCATTCGGCCTCTGCGAACAAGGCAATAACCACGCTTCAGTAAGGCCAAGTTGATGACATCCAAGGCTTCCGAGACGCTGTACTTTCGAGTTGGGTCGGCAAAAGTCCAGCTGCCGATCGGTACCTGGTCCAACTGCAATGCCAAATCAGCTTCGTCAGCAAACCATTCTAAAACTGCCGGCCACGTGACACCGGAGAAGTTAAAGCTCAAGTCACCAGACTTACCCAGGCTGCTTCTTGCCGCTGGCATGGCTGCCTGCTTTGGCAATTCCACGGCAGCGGGGGTTTCGGTTGCGGCCACATCCTGTTTCGCTTGTTCAGGTTTTGATTCGGCTGTCTTTGCAGTTTCATCAATCTCAGTCACAGGCTGGTCGGCTTCGTAGGGGGCATCTTCGGATTCGGAGGCATCCTCCTCCGCTGCGCCGGCAGACTCCGTCTTCTCATCTTCGCTGTTGTTACCCGAGTCAGAAGCAGCAATCGGCTCCGCGCTGCTGGGGGGGGCTGGATTTTCCGACTCTTGGCCGAAAGTGGGAGAGCCACAGAGCAAAGCCATCAGAGAACTGAGGAAAATGATCTTTGAAGTCGTTTTCATGCTGAAAAACCGCTACGGAAGAGAAATTATCGTACCCGGACGCCATGGTAATCTGAATTTTGGTGTTGGCAGCCGTGAAATCGCGATGGAATCGTGCGGACAGGAAGCCGCACCC
>JBPCVE010000382.1:0-3649 GCA_051010795.1 Rubripirellula sp. | reverse complement strand
GTTCTGTGTTATCAATCGCTGCAGCTAGTACTGGCGGAAGGTCTTTGCGGTTCAACATGCTGACCACGATCGCTGAGGCTGCATCGCCGGTTTCCTTATCTTGCAACATTTTTAGGATCATCGGGATGGCTGCTCGAGGACGTCTTGCAGCGATCGCTCGTGTTGCTGCGATCCTTTTCCCGACTTCGGGAGACTTTGACAGGGTCGTGAGGGTTTTTCGTACCTCTGCCGAGTCGTAGGCGGCAAGGGTGTCGATGATCTTCTGTTGTGCAGGCCCCGTGGTTGTCGTCAAAGCTTCGAGCAGAGCTGACTCCAGTTCATTGACTTTCCAGATGGTGGCGATTTTGGCAACAACTTGCAGGCGTGTGCCTTGCGGGTCAGGTGCTTTTTGGCTGAAGAATTCGACCAACGCTGGTCCCACGTTGGTCGGTACAGTGCGGTCGCGTTGCGTCCGATCGAGAAGTGGTTTGACACGTGCCAGTGTTACAGCGGCAGGGTCCCGTTTTACCAGGGCACGGAAGCTTCTCCCGAGTTGATTCGCATCTCCAGCCACTGCTACGGCGGCAACCAGTTGGTCCATCGCTTGCTGCGACAGTTCGGGCGACTCGATGAGTTTCACCCCGATCTCGGCGGCTTGCGGGTTAGCGATGGCTGTGATCGCAGAGGCAAGTTCGTTCAAGTTGCCCGTCCAATCTTCCCTTGATGCGAGGATGGATTGTTGGGAGTAGGTCGCGTCCAGGCTTCGGAGTGATTGCCAGATGGCAAAGTTGAGGTTCGGGTCGTTGGTTTGCTGCGATGCCAGAAGTACCGTCTTCAACGCCTCGGGGCTGACGCTTGCATCAAGTTGTCCGGCACAGACGACTGCTTCCAAAAGCAGACGCGGGTCATCTCGCTCCAAAAGGATTCGGTTTAGCAGGTCTGTCAGCGGCTGCGATAAAGCAGAAATTGGTTTTTCAGGAGCTTCATTCAGGCGGCTTCGCCAAACGCTTCGCAGCATTGTTCTCCAAACGGCGGGGTTAGCAGAATTGAACATGCCTAACATCTCATTGGTAACGGGCATGCCGAGGACTTCGTAGAACCAGAACAGTTCCAATGCTCGGTCACCGGGATCTTCCGAAGTCCATGCCTGGTAAGCAGCCAGGACCTTGCTTTGGTTTTGATCTGCCCGCTTCCACAGTTCTTCTCGGGCGAACTGGCGAACTGGCAGTGCCGGGTCACGCAGCAGTTTCAGTAAGCCGTCAACGTTTTGGGTTGCGAAGTCTGGCCATGGGTCCAGGGCACGTTCTGGAAACGAAACTCGCCAGACTCTTCCATGGGTCCGGTCACGTCTTTCATCACGGAAGTCAACCTCACCATGTTGGATGATGGGGTTGTACCAATCAGCAATATAGAGAGCGCCGTCCGGTCCCATCGCTGCATCGATGGGACGAAACGCGACGCGCTGTGTGGTAATGATTTCCGGTTGCTGGCGACTGATGTAGCTACTGCCGTTGGGCTGGGTTGTGAATCGGCAAACACGATGGCTGCGGAAGTCGTTGGTTACAAAATCGCCAACCCAATCCGATGGCACGTGAGTCCCCGAAAGAATTTCGAGTCCGCAGTGCTTGGGGCTGCCGGGGTTGAGTCCATTGAGCCAGCGTTTTGCACCTGGCGAGGTTACGAAAACTGAATCAGGAAAGATGTAGTTCAGGCCCATGGAGCCGGCACCGTCGGTTGCGAATGATTCACCGCTGGCATCGAACACGTGACCCCATGAATTGACGAGTCCTTTACTCACTACTTCCAACTGTCCTGTTGACGGGCGATAACGCCAAATTCCTCCTCCATCCAGATGGCGTGTGCCATACGGGGTAATCACATGACTGTGGATATAGATGGACTGATTGAAGTACAGGCATCCGTCAGGGCCGATTCGCAAGGTGTGTACGAGATGGTGTGTGTCTTCGGTTCCAAAACCACTCAAGACCACGCGTTTCTTGTCAGCTCGCCCGTCGCCATCCGTGTCCTGCAGGTAAAGCAGACGTGTACTGTCAACAACGTAGGCAGAGTGGGGGCTATCGGGGGCAACGCCGGTGGGAATCAGCAGGCCATCTGCGAAGACTGTTCGCTGATCGGCAACGCCGTCACCATCGGTGTCCCGCAGCACAATGATCTTGTCATTGGCTATTTCTCCCGGTTTGATCTGCGGATAAACCTCGCTGCTTGCGACCCAGAGTCCCCCAGTGGAATCGAAATTCATCTGGATCGGCTTGCTGATGTCCGGGTCAGATGCAAAAAGATTGAGCGCCGCCGTGTCGTCAACTTGCATTGCTTCCAGCTCGGCAGCAGTATCAGGCTCAGGGATGTCCGTCAGGTTTCGCTGTGCCTGCGTGTCGCAAGGGATCGCGGTTGCAAGGATCGTTAGGAATGTGACGAGGATAGAGGGCTGGCGTACCGGCACGAGGCACCTTAAGGAAGTATGAAGAGGGGGAAAGGGGAGACGTGTAGTATGAGGTGTAGTATACTGGGTATGTACGAGAAACGCAGCGTGTGACTCAGCTAATTTGACCCGAACATGCCTCGTGTTTACTCTTAGAGATAGGCAACGCGATCAGTGTTCGCCAAGTGTTTGTACTCTGTGTGAAGGGAAGTTGGATGCGATTCTTTGCAGCCACAAATAACGACGCGTGCTGTCATCTGGGCCGGCGTTGTTGGGCATTTGTTTTATTCGTTTCGGTGATGGTGTTGACGCCGATTGCTGGTTCGCCAATCGCTTGTGCTCAGGATAAGGACGAAAAACCCAAGCCACGCACCATTGAATTGGTGACCAAGGACGGGAAGCGACTGCGTGCGTTCTATTTTCCATCTAACAAAGGAAAGGCTGCGAAGACTGTGCTGCTTGTCCACGAGTGGCGAGGTCAGGCAAGCCCCTATGCCAAACTGGTTGTCGCACTACGTGACGCGGGTTGCGCTGTGCTGGTGCCTGACTACCGGGGGCATGGCGGTAGTCGCGAGCAGATCAATAGTAAAGGCATCAAGGCCGAGATGGACACGTCGAAAATGTCAAAGCGTGACATCGAAAATATCATCAAATACGACCTCGAGAAGGCAAAGAACTTTCTCAAGGGCGAGAACGATGAAGAAAGTCTTAACCTTAACGCAATGGTTGTCATTGGAGTTGGTG
Organism: Rubripirellula sp.; assembly: GCA_051010795.1. Lineage (GTDB taxonomy): Bacteria > Planctomycetota > Planctomycetia > Pirellulales > Pirellulaceae > Rubripirellula. The sequence continues at coordinate 486 of JBPCVE010000382.1, read as the reverse complement.
AAGGTTGTGTGATGGCCGCCCATTGGGCCGCTCGCGATTGGAACTGGCCAACCGTTGGGCGTATCAAGCAAGGGCGGGACGTCAAAGGGTTGGTCTTCATTTCACCAACCAAGCAAGCCAAGGGTGTTCCCATCGACCCGATATTCTCAGGCCGCTCTGTGTTGTTGCAATTGCCCATCATGGTGGTCTCAGGAACTGAAAGCCCGAACGCCGAAGATGCTGAGCGGATCGCCAATCGGATCGAAGCGTCCAAGAAAAAATTGCAGCGAGGAGGAGACGCCAAAGGATTTGAATACAAGCGTTACAATACCGCCCTGATGAATGCTTCGTTGGTAAAAGATATTCCCGCTGTGATACCAGCGATCACCAAGTTCATTGAGACAGAAGTCAAAGTGAGCGACACGCGGAATCCTTGGGTCCGCAGGCAGTAATGTAGCACGATGTGTTCAGGCAGCGTCCTGACTTCAGAGTGGTGCAGGTTTCCTC
>JBPCVE010000381.1:0-4009 GCA_051010795.1 Rubripirellula sp. | reverse complement strand
CTGTTGTTCAATGTGAGGGTGTAAACGACCTCATCAAACACGCTTGGATGATCATCACTAACGATTTTGGTAACCGACAAATCAGCACTCGCGGTCGTATTGGTAATGGATGCCTGGTCATCCTCATCATTCCCGTTGCCATCAATCCCGTCATCGTTTCCAGGGGTACTATCAAAATCGAACTGATCAGCGGCAATCACTTCAGCACGATTCGTCCATGTGCCAGGCATCTTCACATCAGTCACAATCTCCAAGGTTGCGTCGGTGTTCGGGGCCAGGGACGGAACGGACCAGACCCCATCTGAAAATGTCCCCAACGAAGGATCACTGCTGGAAACAGTTACTCCACTTGGAAAATAGTCCTGCACCTTTATGCCAGTTGCTGTGTCAGGCCCTGCGTTCTGCACAGTGAGTGTGTAAGTAAGTTCACCGTTGACAGAAGGTCGGAAGGGGCTGGCTTCTTTATTGAGAGACAGATCAATGATGGTTGGTCGGACAGATGCAGAATCTTGGTCATTCTCTCCCGGCACATTGTTACCAGGCGTAGAATTGGGATCAGCTTGATCGGCGGAGGTAATTTCCGCTGAATTCTCTTTGACTCCGATATTCTCGACCTGCGCCCCCAACTGCAGCGTGACAACTTCATTAGGATCAATCTGCCCGATCGTCCAAACACCGGTCGCATTGTCAAACGTTCCACGACTGGGCTGGTCAGCGCTGTAAGTCAATCCATCCGGCAATTGATCAGTCACAGCAACCCCGGTTGCCGCATCGGGTCCCAAGTTAGTCACAGTGATCGTGAATACCGAAACTTGATTCACGTCAGGGCGTTCGTTATCGACCAACTTCCCGAGCCTCAAATCTGCCACTTGGGGCGTCACCGTGGCAGAGGCCTGATCATCTTCACTGGGATCATTGTTATTTGGTGTGGAATCAATGTCCGGTTGGTTGGCAGTGAGCACTTCAGCAACATTCTCCACTGCCCCCACAGCGGTGACCTCCGCCGTGACATTCAGGGTCAGAACTTCACCGTTTGCAACCTGACCTACATTCCAAACTCCACTTGATCCACTGTAAGAACCACGTGACGCGATGTGACTTTGATACTTTAGTCCCGCCGGCAGTGGATCCCTTACCGAAACCCCGGTTGCCTCCGTTGCTCGGGAATTAGTCAATGACACCGTAAAGTGCACAAGGTCACCCACATTGGGGCGTTCATTATCGACCACTTTTGTGACTGACAGGTCAATCTGCTGACCAACGACATCCACACTGGCTTGGTCATCCTCACTTGGCACGTTATTTCCCGGTGTTGCGTCGGGATCTAATTGGTCCAGAGTGGCCACCTGAACGACATTGGTTAACGGCGTATCGTTGGTCGATAGGGCGGTAATGGTCAGCGTTACGGTCTGCTGAACCGCCAACTCACCTACATCCCAAATACCGGAAGTCGAATCATAGGAACCAACGCCAGCAACTGAACGTTCAAAAACAAGCCCATCCGGCAAGGCATCCAATAGCGTTACGCCCGTCGCATCATCTTGCCCATCATTGGTAACCGTGATCGTAAAATGCACGGGCTCGCCCACGTTTGGTTTGGGATTATCCACTTCCTTGGTCACAGAAAGATCTGCAGTCGCCAATTCGAAACTGGCCGAATCATAATCATCTTCGTTCGGATTCGAATTCCCGGGTGTGCTGTCAGAATCATACTGGTCAACCGACTTCACCTCAGCAACGTTGGTCGTCGACTCGATGGTATTGACCACGGCATCGATGGTTAGGGTAGTCGTGGCACCACTGGCAAGACTTCCAACAAACCACTCGCCGGAACCAAGGTTATAACTGCCTGAATCCGCTGCTGAGTTGGAGAACGTCAGACCAGTCGGCAACTCATCTTTAACAACCAAGTTGGTCGCATCGCTTGGCCCAGCGTTAGTCACCTGCACTGTGTAACGAATCGGCTGACCGAAAATCGGCCGCGACACATCAATATCCTTGGTGAGGCTAACATCAATCACGGGTGGGAATATCGTGACAGTCTGCTGATCATCCTCCAACTCAATGCCATTGCCCGGTGTACTGTCAGGATCGTACTGATCCACGGAAGCCACCTGAGCCATGTTGCTCTGTTGAGCAGGACTGTTAACGGCACCAATAATCGTCAAAGTTCGCTGGGCTCCTGCAGGGATTGTCCCCACAGCCCAGACCCCAGTTCCAGCGTTGTAACTACTGCCTTGAGGTGCCTGACCAGACTTAAAGGTAATCCCGTCAGGCAAGTTATCAGTCACCGTTACATTGGTTGCCGCGTTTGGCCCTTGGTTGCTCACCACAATGGTAAATACAACGTCTTGCCCAACATTGGCTTGGTCATTGTCAACTGCTTTGGATAGTTCCAGATCAGCTTGTTGAGGCGTGACGGTCACACTGCTCTGATCGTCCTCTGCGTCGCTCCCATTGCCTGGTGTGCTATCAAGATCCTCCTGATCGGCCTTCGTAATCTGAGCCATGTTCACGACAGCAGCTACATCAGTCACCCGTGCCCGAATCAGCAATTGCTCAGATTCTTGGCTTTGTACCGCCCCAACAACCCACTGCCCCGTGGACGATATGTACGTCCCATTGCTTGCAGTGAAACTTTCAAAGGCAAGCCCGCTTGGCAGGATATCCTGCACTTCAACACCACTTGCATCACTTGGCCCAGCATTTGCGACAAGCACAGTGAAGGTGACCGTATCATTAAAGTTTGGTGTGGCATGATCTACTGTTTTCGTGACTGATAGGTCAATCTGCGTGGCGCCTATCGTTTGCGAGTCCTGATCATCTTCGCTTGGGTCGTTGTTGCCCGGCGTTGAGTTGGGGTCCCACTGGTCACTTGCAAAGACCTCCGCAGTATTGGTCAACTCATTTGCAGTTGTGGCTCTCGCATTAATCGTAAGCGTGACATTGCCACCAACACTTAAAGAACCAACCTCCCAAATCCCCGTACTGCTTGTGTACTGCCCAGCTGTTGCACTGCTCGAAACATACTCAAGACCGATAGGCAACAGGTCACGCACCGACACGCCAGTGGCAGCATCCCGCCCCTGATTGTTCACCGTGATCTCAAATGCAATATCTTCCCCCACAGTCGGGGCATTATTGGTGACAGTCATGACCAACGAAAGATCTGCTTCGGGTGCCTGAATCGTCACCGAACTTTGATCATCCTCGGTCGGGTCGCCATTGCCAGGTGTACTATCGATATCGACCTGATCTGCTGCGATCACTTCCGCCGTATTGATTTTGGGGCCTGGCGTTACGACCGTCCCCAAAAGCGTCAGCGTTTGAGTCGACGCAGGTGCGATCGCTCCGACCGTCCACACACTGGTCCCAACACTGTAATCACCTTGGGTCGCGAAAGCATTCGCAAACGTAATCCCTGCAGGCAACTCATCCCTGACCTCGACCCCGGTTGCCGTACTTGGCCCCGCGTTGCTGACATCCAGAGTATAGGTGACCGTATTACCGACGATCACCAAGGTGGGGTCCGCTGTTTTCACTAACGACAAGTCAATCGACTCTGTGACAAAACTAACCTTCGCTTGATCGTTTTCATTCGCTTGGGCACCGTTGCCCGGTGTACTGTTAGGGTCAAACTGGTCGGATGCACTCACCTCCGCAAAGTTTTCTCGCTCTCCGGCAGACGTGATACGACCGCTCAACACAAGGTTCGGGACGCTACCGCTGCTGACAGTACCGACAGTCCAAATCCCCGTCGAACTGCTGTAACTGCCCTGCGTGGCCGAAGCCCCCACAAAACTGACACCATTGGGCAACTGATCACTCACCGAAACGTTGGTCGCAGTGTCGGGCCCATTGTTAGTCAACTCAATCGTAAAGTTCACCACATCAGAAATGTTGGGAGATGCGTTATCGATTGTCTTCGTCAGACTCAAATCCGCTTGCGAGAAATTCGCAAAGTCCCGCACAATATTGCTCTCACCCACAGTTCCAACAATGTCTGCTA
>JBPCVE010000380.1:0-33491 GCA_051010795.1 Rubripirellula sp. | reverse complement strand
AACGGCGATGGGCGTGGCTGGGAAGGTGGCGCAGGCCGCGAAAGTCCATACGGACTTTGGGGAGCCTTGGGCACCAAGAACGGCAAGGAAACCATCGAAGAGCAGTTGAATCAGTAATCGATTCCTGGTTTTTATTTCCTGAATTACACATGAAACGGGTGTGGCTAGATTAGCCACACCCGTTTTTTTGTTTTCAGCAAACCATTTGCTTGGACGTTTCGTCATCACATAGACGGGGCGCGAGTTCGTATTATCAGCGAACAGTTGGGTGACTCGACCTATTGCGAGGCTTTGTGTCACTGCCCACGTATCTGGATTGGTCACGTTGGCTTGACGCTCTACAGGCGCAGCAGATCAAGGAACACGGTTGGACATTACCAGTACAATGAGCGGACGGGTAAAGGCTGCGCGGCTTGGCCTCCTGTAAAAGTGCCTCTTCAATCACCCACACGAATGTTCAACCAACGCAACCGTCCCTGCCTAATGAATCGCTGGCTTTGCCTTTGTGGTTGCATCGCGTGTTTGTTCACCGGATGTGATTCTGAGCCCAAGTCAAACTCAGCCGCAGATGGGCAGTCAGTGTCGACCCAAGGAGGCATCACGGGGGAGGTTTCGGGTCGTGATGAAAGTGACCCGGGCAAAGTTAAGGAACCTGAATTTGATCGTGAAACAGCTCTGCAGGCAGCCGATCGTTTGCTGCGTGCTGGTCAGACGCAGCAGGGGATTACTGAATTGCAGCGTCTCCTGGTCTCCGACCCCACAGATGCCGAGGTGTTGTTTCGGATGGCAAATGCGCAAGCGAGTCTTGGGGAACTGGCGATCGCAGTGGAGTTGTTGGGAGCAATTCCAGAGAATCATCCACAGGCAGGTCTGGCCGCTTTGGGGCAAGCCGCCGACTGGTCCATGCAATTGCAGCGTTTCGATGATGCAGAGCGACTCTACCGTCAAGTACTAGCCCGCGCGCCCGAGGCGGCTGTGGTGCATCGCCAGTTGGCTTTTCTTTACAACCGGCAAGGCAGGCGACACGAGGCTTTTAGTCATCTGCAGGAACTCTGTCGCTTAGGAAATGTTCAGCAGGATGAGTTGCACGCCATGATGGTTCTTGGGCACGCGATTTTTGATGATCCGAATACGACCATGCCGCGAAAAAAAGCGTACTACCCCATCGGCCCTGCTGCCGAAGCGAGGATGTTGTACACGGCCAGTCGTTATCAGGAAGCATTGGCAGTGCTTGACCCGGCGGTCCACGCGGGCGAAGTGACGCCATCGATTCTCGCATTTTATGGGTTGCTTGCTGTGGAGTCGCAGGACGAGCAACGTTTCCAGTGGTGGTTAGCACGCGCTGATGCATCGGTGCAAGAATACGCCGAGTATTGGGCTGCGATTGGTACTCATTTGTTGAACCAACGTAGGTTTCCAGAGGCAATTCGAGCCTTTGCTGAATCGCTCAATCGCGATCCCACGGATATTGCATCCATGCGCCGCATCAATCAATCGTTGACTGCGTTGGGGCAGCAGGAAGCTGCCGAGAAGTGGATTGATCGTTACGTTGTGCAGCGTGACGTGACACTCGCCAGCAACGCAATTGGCGAGTCAAATTCTGCGTCACTCGAGTCTTATCAAACGGTCGCTGAAGGGCTTGATAAGTTGAATCGTCCCTTGGAGGCGATCACTTGGCGACTGTTCGAAGCATTTCAGAGAAAGGCGAGCCGGGAAGAAGTTGAATCGCTCAACCAGCAGAGAATAAAAATTGCTGCCTCGGGTCAAGCATTCCCAGATGAGTCCGAGCGGATGTGCGGTATTTCTCGCGAGCAGTATCCACTTCCCGAAATTGAAATTCCAAAGTTGTCTTCGGTGGCGTTGCCCACGGTTGGCGAGGTGGCCGATGAGACCTTTGCAACCCCAGTGTTCGAGAACGTCGCAACCAAGGTCGGGCTGGATCACAGTTACCAGATTGCCAGTGGACCGCAGTTGTACCGCTTTGCACTCTACCAATCGCTGGGGGGCGGGGCGGCTGCGCTTGATTATGATCTCGATGGCGAAATTGATTTGTATCTCGCGCAAGGGAATGGCGATCCGCCCAGTCTTGTCGGTTCGCTGTCCAATCTGCTCTATCGGAATGTCGCGGGAAAATTTGTAGAGACGACCGAAGTGTCAGGCACAGCAGATAACCGGTACTCGATCGGTGTTGCGGCGGGAGATTGGAATCAGGATGGGTTTGATGACATGGTGGTCGCCAATGTCGGCAATAAAGTCTTGTTGCTCAATAACGGGGACGGCACGTTTCGGCGACAGGAATTTGATTCTGATCCAGCTTTGGATGTATTGACCAGTTCGGTTGCGTTGGGAGATGTGACAGGTGATGCGTTGCCCGACATCGTGTCGTTGCATTACGTTGAGGACAACACCATGCTCAAGCGGCCGGAATTAGGCGAGGATGGGAATGTGTTGACGGTGTCACCCGCTTCGTTTGTGCCCGGTGTTGATCGCATTGCCGTGAATGATGGTAGGGGAGGCTTTGTCAGTGAAAAAGTGAGTCGCTCCGCTCAGGCTCCCAGTACTGGATTGGGAGTTGTCATTGCCGATTGGGATGGGCAACCCGGTAACGAGATTTTCGTAGGAAATGATGTCAGGCCTAACCACCTGTGGTCCCGTATCTCCAATGCAGCGGAAACACCTGACGACGATGCGGCCGCTTCAGGTGGCGGCAGTCGGTGGCAAGATGTCGCGGCTTTGACCGGCTGTGCACACGGTTCAGGAGGCGTATCGACAGCGTCAATGGGGATCGCAGTTGCTGACTTTGACGGTAATGGGAAGCGGGATATTCACATCACGAACTTCTATCAGGAGCCTGTCAGTTTATTCATGAACCGCGGAGGTTCGTTTGAGGATCGCTGTGTGCAATATCGACTGCATCGAGATAGCTCTTCCGTGTTGGGATTCGGTTGTCAAGCGATGGACTACAACAACGATGGACGACCGGATGTTGCCGTTACCAATGGTAATATTGAAAAGGCCCCGGGCGAACCTCTGCAGCAGTCGCCGCAGTTATTTGTCAATCTGGGATCGAAATTCTTGTTGACTGAAGTGCAGGATGCGTCCGGGTACTGGCAGGGTGCCTATCTCGGACGGGGCATGACGAGACTTGATTTTAACCATGATGGCAAACAAGATTTCTTGATAACGCACTTGGATGCACCATCAGCGTTGATGATGAACCAGACGGAAACGCCCAACCATTGGCTGGCAGTTCAGTTGGTGGGCACCTCATCAGAGCGTAATGCCATTGGTGCTCAGGTCGACGTTCACCTCGGAGAGCAGGTGCTCAGTAATTGGATCGTGGGTGGCGATGGTTACCTGTCGCGGAACCAACCAACGGTCAACTTTGGGCTGGGAGCTGCCGATAAAGTGAGCAAGATTGTTGTCACATGGCCTTCTGGAGATCAGCAGGTTTACGCCGATCCTGCCGTTGATCGTTACCTGCTGCTGGTCGAAAATGATGCGGAGGCCTACTCCCAAAGTTCAGTCGATCGCGATTGATGAAGACGACAGTATCGCAATTACAAGTTGCAGGTGTTGAGGATGAAATGCATGCGGTTCATTTGGGTTGTGATGACTGCCGCAGACGCTGCATCCGCTGTTCATGCTGCAATGCGCGTTGTTCATATCTCTTTGCTTCGTCGGTTTTCCCTTGCGAGCCAAGGATCGCCGCGAGGACACGGTGTGCCTCCAAATAACTGGGGGCTAGATCGACTGCTGTCTTCAAGGCACTGATCGCACGTTCGGTTTGTCCAGAGTTCTGCTCTGAGATCCCCAGTTGAAAATAGTCGTAAGCCTCGGACTGGTACTTTGTAACTTGGCGATAAAGTTTGGCCGCATCCGCAAACTTGCGACTCTGGTAAGCCAGTTGTGCGAGTAATCGCAATGCTTCGACTTTCGCACGAGTCGGTTTTTTTTCCTCGTTGACGACCTCGGTGGCGAGGTCGCGGGCGATTGTCGCCTGACCTTGAGACCTGGCTAATAACGCCAAAATTGTGTTGGCATCGGGATCTGCCTTGCCGCTGTTTTTTAATTGAATTAACACCTTGGCCGCATCAATTCCATAGTCCTGAAAATTTGGATTATCTGGTTCTTCCTGCCCGACTTGAAATTTGGCCAACGCCTCGCAACGAGCACGTTCCAATGGCGTCAAACTGCTGATGTCCAAAATTGGACTGAGCCCTGTGGCGACCTCCGGAGTATCGGCCTCTGGGTTGTGGATGCCGATGCGATGGTGGTGGAATGCCGTGTGGGGTATCTCTGTGTCAAGCTTCGGCATGTGACATTGAGCGCAGTCATTCTGGGCCGTGCTCATGCGTTTTGGCAGTGGCTCTCCACACGCCTGGTTGTCGTGGCAGTCGAGGCAGATCGAACGGTAGTGTGCGGCCAGATTTTCGGGCGATGGTGTGTCATGTGGATTGTGACACGTGATGCAAGTCAATGTTTCAGCTTGTTGGTAGCACTTGCTTTGGTGCAGTTGTTCGACGTGCCCTACGATTTTCATTTTGTCGTCACCAAGGCGATATTGATAATCCAGTCGGATATCAGTCAGTGGCGTGCCCGGGCGGAAATCCCACTCGTCTTTTCCAGCACGCAGTGCTTTGCCTGCCGCCTGCAGATGGCACTGCTGACAAATTGCCTCCGAAAGTTGCCGACTCAGATTTGCCGGGTTTACGATGGTGTTGTCAGGAGTCCTGTCCTTGGGATCGAGGTTCAATACCGCGGATGATTTCGTGTCCCCGTATTTCTTGGCGTGTAGCTCGCCCGGTCCATGGCATCGTTCACAGCCGATGGTGTCTTCCATGATTGTGAAGTCATTCGGATTTCCTTCTTTTTCATCGATACTGCCCACGTGGCAAAAAAAACATTCTGAACTCAGCTTTCGGGAAAAACCCGGATGGTTCGCGCGATCGTAGCCCGGCGACATGCCCCATCGCTGTGATTCGACGTACCAGGATAGTGGCGATTGTCCAAAGAACTCACCGTTCTTGTACACATAACTTTTGCCATGGCTACCAGATCCCATCGTGTAGAGAATGGGGTGTTCCGTGGTTGCCAGCTCTTCATTGTTCGGCCCCCGAATGATCTCGCGATGGAATAATTGGCCATCACGCTGGAAAACTTCATAATCGTTTCCAGATAACTGATGTCGAAAGGAGCCTGCCGTTTCTTCCTTGCCCGAATCGACTCGCTGCATCGATTGGCTGTGACTGGTTGCCAAGTAACTTTTGTGTTGGTCGGCGTGGCAGGATACGCATGCTTTCGACCCGATGTATTTGACGGACGGGTCCGAGTTGAGAGGTGGAGATGCGTGCAGTTGTGATGAAGTCAAAACAGAGAACGCAAAGCAGCACAGCAGGATTTGCAATACTAGGCAGCGATTGCTCAATCGGTTGGCGAGTGGTTGATTCACAGGATTGTCTTGATGATGACTGCGGGACTGTTCTGTTGAGACGAGCCGTCTGGCACCAGTTTACCGTCAGGGAACAAAGTTCACGCAAAAAAATCCGCGTTGAATCATGGTTTGAGCAGTGGTTTGCTGACGCACCACGTGCGATAAGCCTTTGTTGTGGCGATCAGGCGGATTTAGCAAATCAGCTTATCGACCTCAGCTTGCGGCATAGGGTCATGACACCTCTCGATCGCTCCGGAGTTTTGAATCCCAAAATCACCTGCGTTTTCAATGCTGGTGGGGTGAGGCTGTCAAAACGCGTCTGTGAGGCTGACTCACAAAGCCTGATGAAGGAGTAGCCGTGAGGGTTGCGGATGTGCAACGGATTACCCGCGTAAATGTCGAGATTACATAACTTGCGGGCATAATCTTCGCCTTCACGGTGGGGTTGGCTACGCTAAGATGATGGTAGGGAATATTTTTGCATCGGAAAACAATGGCTGTTTGTGCTGCAAGTCGCATGCAGAGAGCCGCGTGCCGCCAGCGATGAGCTGGGTTCAATGCTGCTATCAACAATATTCGCTCTTGTGTTCCAAAATGATGCCTGGTGATTGGTGTGAATTGAGTGAAAGATCGTCGTTTCGTTTTATCGTTGGTTTCATTGTTGGCCGTTTTGTTGGTGCTTTCTTGCGGCTGCAATCGCAAGGATTCTGCTGCCACAACTCCTGCCGAGAAGGTAGTGACCTCACCACAGGACCCAGTGGCAGCGGTGCGGATTTTGTTGAGACGCGGTAATGTGGCGGCAGCTTCGCAGCAGGTTGATGCTGCTTTATTGCGAAGCCCAGAAGACCCAGAGCTGTTGTCGATTGCCGGTGATGTTGCAGTTGCACGGGGAGACGCAACCCGAGCTGTCGAGTTGTATGAACTGGCTCTTGCTGCGACTGAAGCGCCAGATGCTGGAGTTCTTTTGAAGCTTGGTCAGGAGTATGTGAATGTGGGCCGACCATTCGAGTCGATTCGAGTGTTGAAAGCTGCGGTGGAAGCTTACCCGGATGTTGTTGATTACCGGATGAAGCTTGTCGGCATGCAGATGGCAGTTGGTCTGGAATTTGAAAGTCGGCAGCAACTACAGTGGTTGGTGCAGCGGGGGAACGGGGGACTGAATCTGCTGATTGTGCTCTCTGACCTGTCGCGTCCTCAGACCGTCGAGTCGACGTGCAACTACGCTTTGAAAACCTACCCGGCTGACCTGAGGCCCAACTACTCCTTGGCCAGACTTCCGGCTTATCATTCGGAGTGGAAGAAAGTTGCGGAATTGCTTTCACCTGTTGTTAAGAAGCATCCTGATTTTGTTCCAGGGCAGGCGCTTTATGGTCGTGCTCTTCACGAATTGCAACGGACATCTGAACTTTCGGAGTGGTTCAAGGGGGTGCCCTCTGGCATCGAAAGTCAGCCCCAGTATTGGTTAACAATGGGTGGGGTTGCGGAGCAAAACGGGAATCTGCCCATGGCGGCGAGGGCCTACTGGAAAGCAACCCTGGTTGATGGGAACAGCGGCGAGGCCCTGCTCAAGTTGTCGGCCAGTTTAGCCCAGCTGGATCAGCCTGAAAACGCTCGGCGTCTCGCAGAGCGGGCTGCTGGAATCACGGCCATGCGGGATGCAGTTGACTCGCTCCTGGCGTGGAAAAATAATTCGCAGTCGGATGCGGTCAATGTCGCTGAGAGTTTAGAGGCCCTTGGACGCCGCTGGGAAGCGACTGCATGGTTGCAGGCGGCGTTTCGTATGAACCAGAATCCGCAGCAGGACCTTACCAGTATTTATAAGTCGGTTCGGGCCAATCTGACTGGTGCAACACCTTGGCAAATTCCAGAACTTGCGGTCGTCAAACAGATCGATCTCTCCGATTATCCCCAACCTATCTGGCTGGAGTCTGACTCCATTAGTCCCGTGGTATCTGATCGTGCTGTCAGTCGGCCAATACGATTTGCCAATCAAGCAGCAGAGCGGCAGTTAGTTCACACTTGTCGGTTGGGTAAGTCGGCAGACGAGGGAGGTGGTTTGGCGATCTACCAATCAGGGGCCGGTGGTGTTGGGGTCTTGGATTTTGATCTCGATGGTTGGCCAGATCTGTGTCTGACGTCAATCGATGGAAGACCCATGAAGAATGATTCCACTCCAAATCGTCTCTTCAGAAATCTTGACGGGGTATTTGCGGACGTTACCGGGGATTCAGTTGTCGGAGGTCGTGGGTTTTCCCAGGGGCTTGCTGTTGGAGATTATGATGCCGATGGTTTTCCCGACCTGTTTGTTGCAAATATCGGTCGGAATCAATTGTTGCGCAATAATGGTGATGGCACCTTCAGTGATGTTACACAGCAAGTAGCGTTGGCTGATCAAGCCTGGACCAGTTCCGCTGCTTTAGCAGATCTGGATGGTGATGGTTTGACTGATCTGTTTCAACTTGGCTATTGCGAAACAGAGAAAGCGTTACAGCAGTTGTGTGTCGATGCGGAGTTGGAAGAGCCGCGGTCTTGTGCCCCGTTAGCGTTCGCGGCTCAGAAGGATCGCGTGTGGCGGGGGACTGCTGATGGTAGCTATGTGGACGTGACGACAGACTGGTTGAGTCGTCATGAGTCCGGTAGGGGATTGGGGATCGTTGTAGGGGCACTTGATGATCGACCCGGTGTCGACGTCTATGTTGCGAACGACATGACAGCTAACCACTATTGGTCACGCAGTGAGAGTGTCCATGATACCGCGAATGCAGCAGACAGTGACGCAGCAGACAGTGACGCAGCAGACAGTCGTCAGGTGGCGACCGGACTTGGCCGACCCATCAACCGTCCTGAATTCCAACTCTCTGAGCAGGCCAGTGTCCGCGGGCTTGCTGTGAACGAACGATCATTGTCTCAGGCATCGATGGGCATCGCTGCAGGTGACGCGGATCAAGATGGCGACCTCGACTTCCTGCTCACTCACTTTTCGGGTGATTACAACACTTTCTATGAGCAGGTTGCCTCTGGTATGTGGGCGGATCGATCAAAGCGGATTGGCATGATTGAGCCCACGCAAGCCATGCTGGGTTACGGAACGCAATGGATTGATGCGGATAATGATGGAACACCTGAGTTGGTGGTTGCCAATGGAGACATTGACGACTTCACTCACCGGGGGCGTCTGTATCAGCAACCGGCGCAGTTGTTTCAGCGTCAGAAAGGTGGCATGTGGACACAGGCGAAAAGTAATGGTTTGGGAGATTACTTTGAGCGTGAGCATTTGGGACGCGCGGTTGCCAAGTTCGATGCCAACCGGGATCAGAAGCCAGATCTTGTTGTCACTCATTTATTTGAACCGATCGCTCTGCTGGTCAATGAGACCAAGACAGATCACCTGCAGTGCAGGTTCTTTTTTGTAGGTACCAAGTCTGGTCGTGACGCCATCGGAGCACGTGTCACGTTGCAATGCGAAGGGAAAAATCGCGTGGGGCATCTGCTGGCGGGTGACGGGTTTCAATGCTCCAACGAACGTTGTGTAAGCTTTGGTTTGGGGACGCAGTCGGAATCCTGCAAAATCGTAGTGGACTGGCCAGATGGAACGCGTGAGTCATTTGGCACGCATGATCTCGCCGGCGATTATCTAGTAGTCCAAGGAAGCGGAAAGCTCTTCGCTCGCTAGACATTCTTGGCGTGGTTGCAATGATGAGTTGGTTTGCTGATGTCAGGGTTCACCTGAGCGCCGATGGATCGTTTACCATGGTTGGGCAAACGCCCCCCGGAGGATCCCATGCAACCCACTCACTCGCTGAACCGTCGTCGCTTTCTTGGAACCACTGGTGTCCTTGCCACGGGTGCTGTCCATCAGACGCTGCAGCAACCCTTACGTGCTCAGGAGCCACTCACGAATTCTTCGGATCTGGTGGGTGACAGTCTTGCGTCAAGTGGATCGGTCTCTGCACTGACCTCGCGATTGAATCCCAAGATTGCAAGTCTGCGACAGGCCGCGCTGAAGATCCTTCAGCCAACGTCTGCGGAGCTTGAAAAGGGACTGCGGTTGCATGCCGAATCGGTAGTGTTCGACTCCTATGGATTCTCGCCTCGTGCGGCGGTTGATGGTGACGCACTTGCCAAACTTGTGAACAGTGGTGCTTCATCAATTGAATTGGATGATGTCCGCGAAGACATGATGATGACCCGCGTGGCAACCGATCCCGTTCAGCAACAGGAGTATCGTGATGCTTGGCGGGCATCGGGCGTTACTTGCATTTTCCAGAATGCAGGAGAGGAGGGGCAGGACCCGATGCGTTTGCTGAAACGACTGGCGCGGTTTACCTACGTCACAGACGTGATGCGTGGTTTTGTTTCCAAAGCTGCCTCCCCACAGGATGTTCTGACTGCAAAACAGGAAGGTCGGCATTGTCTTTATATGACAGGCAACGGCGTACCGTTAACCCAGCAGTGGGTTTCCGTGCCAGATGAGTTGAGATACGTGCGGATCTTTTTTCAACTCGGTATTCGAATGATGCATTTGACTTATCAAAGACGAAATATGATCGGTGACGGCTGTGGGGAAAAAACAGATGCCGGTTTAAGCGATTTCGGTGAAGCAGCTATTGTTGAAATGAATCGGGTTGGTGTTATTCCCGACTGTGCTCATAGCGGCTGGCAAACGAGCCTCGAAGCAGCGCGTGTTTCAACCAAGCCGGTTGTTGCAAGCCATTCGGTTTGTGGGGCGATCTATCCACATATACGAAGCAAGCCGGACGAGGTGATCAAGGCCATTGCTGATTCCGGCGGTTACATTGGCATATGCTGCATTCCCAGGTTCCTGCGTGGGGACGGGGACATTAGCGTATTGCTGAATCACGTTGACCACGTGATTCGCAAGTTTGGTCCGGATCATGTTGCCATCGGAACAGACGTTGCCTACCAGCCGCAAGACGCCGGTCGTGAGCGAGCCAAGGTACCGAGTCGGGGAAAGCGGCGGACGGAGTTCCGATCGTTGTGGCCGGCGGATGATTACCAGACCAGCCAACAGGCAAACGATAGTCTTGCCTGGACCAACTGGCCCTTGTTCACGGTGGGGCTGGTGCAGCGTGGCCACAGTGATGATGTCATCCGCAAAGTCATTGGCGGCAACGTCATGCGTGTTGCCAAAAGCACCCTGATCTAGGTGCTCGGTTGATCGATTCAGCCAGAAGCACGCGGATTTGCATTCTGCGTTCGGAGTTGCGTTGGCGACTGCCGCCGATCAAGCGGCCTGCAACTTGCGATTGTGCTGGGCAAAATTGATCCAGTCGGTGACTTCCTCCAGATCAGGCAGGTTGCCGCCACGGAGGATTCGTTTTCCTTCCTTGCTGCGAGCGATGGGATCAATGATCTGGAACAGTTCTTCGGCGTCCCAGCCAGCAAGGTCTTCTGGTGTGACAATGTCGGCTGCTACCAGCAACTGCGCGTCATGACCTCGAAGCATTGGAATGCAACAAACCATCGTCGTTTGTTGTTGCCACTGCAGCACTGTATCTGCATCGACACGTCGGTGATCCAATTGCTCAGCGATTTGCTCAGAATCACCGTCAAGTAAGTCCTGGATGGTGTAGACACCGATTGCCTGAAGACGTTCTTCCATTCGTTCACCGATCGAAGGTGCGTCTACGACCGGGGCATCCTGTTGAAGGTAGAAGCGTAATTCACGAACTTCGGTTTCAACCTTAGTGGTTGCACGCGGGGCTTGCCCGTCCATGGAAGTATTCTGTTCGAACTGTACAACACTGGTTCGGCTTGTTTCAGGCTTGTGGTTCACCTGTGTGTGTTTGCGTTTTTGTTGGCGATTGTGCTCGCCGCGGCGATTCCGTTTCAGCGCGGGTGCGAAATCTGTGCCGTGCTTTGTGGCAGCACCTCGGCGTTCTCCAGCGTTGGATGTTTTTTGATTGGGTTTACTGCTACGCACAAGCTGACTGTTGGTCTCATCAGCTTGCGACCTGAGACCTTGGCTATTTGCTGTGGCAATCCAGCCGGTGATGCGGGCAAGTTCATGACTGCTGCCGCTTAGCAGAAGTTGTTGTCCTCTTTCGGTTGCCAGGAAAGTCTCCACTTTGTGCAGCAGGGTGATGGGAGGAGTCGCTGCCAGCGTGGCTGGGGTTGTGATACCACATGCGACAAGAATCCTTGCATCGAAGCCTCGCAGGTTGGGGACACGGCAAACGAGTCGGCACTCTGCCTGCCAACGTCGGATCGTGTTCGCCTCCACATTTGCTAAGCCTAACGCATCGGCCAATCGGCAGGGATCCTGTTGCATCAGGTGAACTACATGGCTGATTTGCAGACCCCTCAAGCGAGCAGCAGCGACGGCATCGATGGACGGACCCTGGTCGATGGAACTGTCTACCGAAAGAAAAAAGGGTGAGGCAGGAGCCGCAGTTGAAACGTTACGGTGGTGGGACATCCGGATAGCTTCCTTGGCAGTTGAGGGGCTTGGGGCGCTCGATATTGACGTAGTCCCAACTGTCGCGCTGTGTGCGTTGGGAGATTCAACAGTGCTGTAAGTGTCGGTGTAGTAATAGCCATCACGGTGCAACGATCCGTCCGAAGCCCAGTCCGTTGATTCACTTGGGACCGAACCACGTGTATGGTCAGTGGCGTTGACGCTATTTCCTTGGGTATCCTGCCACGCCATGTCAAAGCGTTGATTTGCGTTCACGTTTGGCATGTAGTTGCTGCCTTTCATGGGAAGTACATCTTCGGGGACATCCCGAAGTCCATAAGTATGTGGGTGAGGGCCAACGTAGTTTTCGGCTGCGTAATTTGATTTCCAAAGTGGTCTGTGGGGATGCACGATGCGTTCAGTATGTATTTTTTCGATTCGCGAACCCACTTGCTGAAGTTGCGCCGCCAAGTTTTCACTGCTAGTGAGGACAAGCAATTGATGGCCGTCGCTTGCGTAATCATGAAGAGCAGCAGTAAACGCACCGTTTACACTGGGGCGGGCAAAGGGCGTGCCAGATTCGTCTTGGTCCACGCATCGGTCATGCAACATTTTCTCCACTTCGCCGAGTGTTTCTATGACCAGGGGAACAGGGCGGCCAGAGTGGGCGAGAAGTTTACCGGCTGCCATTCGGACGGCAAGAACGGCACACGCTTGATCAAATGGGGTGCAATTCGTTGCGTCCGCCCCATCGATTGCGATCACGCCCTGTTCAACACCGAGTTGATCCGTTGGGGTTGCGGTCACTTTTTCTGTTGACCATTCAATGCGTTGCAGTCGGCCACCTGTCAAACGAATCAACCAACGACTGGCTTCGTGTGCGAGTGTTGACGACGTTGTTGCTTTATGGGCGGGAAAACCAAGATCACTCAGCAGTTGCGTTCGACGCGTTCGCAGCCATTGTGCTCGTGCCAAAGAGCTGATGCGAGCGTCGACTTCTTGCAATTCCTTGATCAGTAGCGCCCGGTTGCTGCGGGCTGATTCCTGATCTGCGAGATCCCGGTCTGTACTTCCTCTGTCTATGTTTCCCAGGTCTTCATTCAGCCATGTGAGCCTGCTGGTCGATGTTCCGCGTACGTGCAAGCCGCTGTTCTGCATGCCTCGGCGAACTTCCGCAGCTTCCGTCAGGCAGATGTCCAGACTCAGTGTGACGCTTTCTAGCTCGGATATTCGATCTTTGCGTTCGCGATTCCATGTCTCTAATTGACGGGTTCTGGAATCCGAACATTCTGGATCCGCCACATCACCAAGTGCATGAGTCCGGCGAAGTACCTCGTCACGATGACGCTTCAATTGTTTGATGGCTGACAGTAACCATTGTTCGCAACGGCGAGCCAGAGATAATTCGTGCATCGGTGGATGGGATGCTGGCGTTGGCTGACCTTGGTTGTAGCTGTGGATCTGTCGCAAGACATCGCGGATGGTTCGCAATGTGGAACTCAAGGTTGTTGCTGTGCCGGGGATACTCTGATCCTGTTCGTACCAGGATCGGCTGGCGCGGTCTGGGCCGGCGTATCGATCCACGAGCCAATCGATTTGTCGTGTTGCGAGCAGGATGTGTTGATTGATCGATTCGCGACCGCGGCTAAGGGGTGTGTTTTTCGCGGAAGCAACTTCCTCTTCTGGGGAGTGGGGTTGGTCAAGTGTGTGCAGGAAGCAGTTTAAACGCATTCGTCGCAGCGATCGCTCATCGACGGGTGAAGACGTCGAGGTTGCTCCGCTTTTCCCTGTGAACAGGCAGTGCTGCAGGGCAGCAACTTCCATCTGGGCACGCTGCCAATGAATCACTTGTGCGTCAATCTCTTCGATTTGACGCTGCCTTTGCGTTCTGCCAGTGGTGGTTGGTTTCGCCCCGTCTACGCTCGCACGGGGGTGGAGTGGTCGCTTGCTCAAATCACTCAGGCGATTTCTGAGCTGATTGCGTTTTGATCGAAGAGTGCGGGCACGGTCGTGCAATTCCCGTAAACGCGATTGCAAGTGTGATTGCCGTCTTCGTTCCGTTTTACTGTCTCGCAGTACACCCTGTTGGGTGTCAGTCGAATCCGAGGCACGGGAGGGTTTGCTGTTGGATCGTGCTCCAGCAGTCGGTCGGGCCACGAACGAATCGTACACAGCGACTTTCGATTGATTGTCGGAGCACGGGTCATCGTTGAGGCACTGGGTGAGCCATGATCGTCTTGAAAGCAATGATGCGTGTTCTGGTTCTTCGAGTGGACCTGCAACAGATTGCAAACTGGCAAGTTCGGCTTCAATGTCTGCCAAGTCAGCTCGGATTTGTTTTACAGAATGTTGATGGTCAGCATGGTTCCCGTGGGGTGTCGTGAACGTATGGTTGCCTGAGTGCTTATGTCCAACTTGTGAGGACGCCCCTGCATGGGACGGTGCGTGATCCTCAAAAGCTGATGCCATTGCAGTGGAAGCTTTCGCAGGGTGATTGAGAGCAGTGCCTGCGTTGGAAGTCGAGGCCGCAGGCTTTCCTTTTTCCAGTCCGCAGGATTGTTGGCTGTCCAGACCGCTACGCACACATGCGGAAACGACCCGCGCGATGTTGGTCACTGCTGAATCAGTGATCACGCAGTCTGCAATCGCTTCGGGAAGGTTGAATGCCTGAATGGCGAGTTCGGCATCATTGCTATTGCTGATGTTTGGCAACCAGCCTGTTAGTTCCACGCCAAAATTGACAGGATCAGTTCCACGCGGTTCGTATTGGATCGTCTGGCGACCGTGAGCGGTGCCATCTTGTTCGCGATAGTAGTGAACAAGTCCATGGCGACCGGCGAACACGACCCGGCCCGTGGAAGAGCTCAGCATGCCGAGTGGATATTGTCGTTCAACCAGAGCGTCTCTGACAAATCGGGCGAGAGCTGTTTTGCCGCTTCCTTCCGGAGCGTGTACGACATTGATCTGTTCCGAAAATGGTCCCAGCTCGACTCGCTGTAACGGTCCGTGGGTGTCAATGTCGATGCGATCCAACAACATACCGTGGCTCCTCCGTGGCCATTCAGGTACTCGGCGCCTTTGCGTCTTTGTGAGTCCCTGCGATGTGATTTCTGCGACTTCCTTGTCGATCCGAGCTTCTTAAGCCAATGTTGGCGTGGTGGGCCCGGCGAACGTTGCCTGAAAATGGCACGCCCGCTCCAACCTTAGCGAATACTCATGTTTCACGGAAAGAGCGAAATCCGATCTGCATGTTCCGCGAATCGCTAGCAAATGCAAGGGATGGCGAACTTGTACAGAAAATGGTCTTGGCGGTGTTGGTTGGCCTTTGATACAGGGTTGATCAGGCGCCCGTTCCCCATTGGTGTGATGGACGCTCGATGTGCTATTTCGAGACAAAGTCCAGGCGCTGCGAGGCAGTGCGTGACCAAGAATGGTGTCGCGGTATGGCACGGGATGTTTGATCCAGGCCTATTTGGAATTCAGGATGTCGATTAAGACTCAATTACGCTTCTGTTCACGACCCATCACAGCCGCCTTGATGGTAGCCGTGGTAATTACTGCTTGCGGCGGAATCATGGGCTGTCAGGACGGTCCGATGTACGCCATGAAGAATGCCAATCCCTACTACAGGTGGCACGAGTGGCAGGCAGACGAAGCTTTTGGCACAACTGAACATGAGCGTCGGGCGCAGTTGGCTCAGTTGGCAGAAGACATTGGTGGTTACGACGACGCTGTCCAAACCAAGTGGTTGAGTGCATTGAAGCACGTCATGGATACGGATGAGAGTGCTGAAATGCGGCGTTTGGCTGTCATGGCAGCAGGAAATGTTGATGGTTCACCAGCATTGCCGATTTTGGAAAAGGGCATGGATGATGGTAGCGTCAAAGTACGCATGCAAGCCTGTCGTGCTCTTGGCAATCAGGCGACCGATGAAAACGTTCTGTTGTTGGCGAGTGCCGTTGGCTCTGAAACCAGCACAGATGTGAAGCATGCAGCGATGCGTGCGTTGCAGGATCAATCCAGCCCCAAGGCTGTCGAAGCTCTCCGCTTGGCACTTTCTGATCGCGATCCATCGACACAAAATTTGGCCATTGCATCTTTACGCGGTGCGACCGGCAAAGATTACGGTGATGATCCAGAGACTTGGATTGCAGCCTTGGATGGGCAGCCTGTCGAAGAACGCCCGGCTCGATTTGCTGATCGTCTTCGAGAGTTGTTCTAGGTACTTTAGGCCGAACATTCACCCGATTCGGGTCCCAAGCTGTTTTCTGAAAGCGAGCAGATTTTGCGGAATGCTGCCTTGCTGCGTTTTCACTATCAGCTGAGATTGGTTTGTCATCCCTGTGGGAAAAGCCTCATTGAGGCATGTTTTGAACCTCGGCAGGCAAGATGTGCACACCACCCCCTTCCGTCCGCTTGCAACCTGAAGGAAACTAGACCTTTTCTGATTGGTAGGCGAAATACAAGGGCGTTGTCTCGCGATGAAATATGTAATTGTGATTCCGGATGGTTGTGCCGACGAGCCGATCGACGCACTTGACGGAAAAACACCCTTAAAGACAGCACGGATGCCAGCCACCGATGCGCTTGCCAAAGCAGGATCCTTGGCTTTGGCGAATAACACACCCCTGCATCTGCCAGCTGGCAGCGAGGTGGCAAACCTGTGTCTGCTTGGCTATGACCCCGATGTCTACTTCACAGGGCGTGCCCCCCTCGAAGCCGCTGCTCAGGGGATCACGCTCGGCCCCCACGACTGGGCTGTGCGATGCAATTTGGTGACGGTGGAAGATCAAGTGATGGTTGACTTCACGGCCGATCACATCACCACCGATGAAGCAAAGCAGTTATTGGCGTCCGCGCAGGATGCTTTGTTAGAGGACATGCCTGGCGGTGGGCGGTTTGAATTTGTAACCGGTGTGAGCTATCGGAATTTGTTGGTCTATCGTGGTGAGGAGGGAACGTCTCCACCCTTTTCACGGGACACAAGAACACAAGCACCACATGATTTAACCGACCTTTCCGTCGCGGATGAATTCCCTCGTGGACCCGGCAGTGATTTGTTGGTGCGACTGATGAGTGGGTCGGAAGAATTGTTCGCCAGCCATCCCGTCAATCAGGCTCGTATTGCTGCGGGCAAAAAGCCAGCAACGAATCTTTGGTTATGGGGATTGGGCGGAGCGCCCAACTTGCCGTCATTCAGGGAACGTTATGGCGTCAACGGTGTCATGATCACGGCCGTGGATTTATTGCGTGGAATCGCGGCTTTGGCAGGTTGGCCACGCATCGAGGTGGAAGGTGCTACGGGGTATCTCGATACAGATTATGCTGCCAAAGGACGCGCCGCGGTGCAGGCATTAAATGACTACGATGTCGTGTGTGTCCATATCGAAGCGCCTGACGAGGCGTCCCACGAGGGGCGGCACGATGCCAAAATTGAGGCTTTAGAGCAGATTGATCAGCATATTGTTGCACCGTTGGTTGACGCACTTGAGCAACATGATGACTATCGTATCCTGATCACGCCGGATCATCCGACACCGTGTGGCACCAAAAAACACAGCCATGGCATGGTTCCACTGGTAATTGCTGGTGCTGGTGTCCAAGCTGATGGTCAAAGCCAATACGATGAAGACGCTGCTGAGGCGAGCGGTCGCAGGTTTGATCAAGGCTGGGACCTGATGGAAGAGTTTATCCGAACCAGCTGAATTTTATTGGCAGGTACATCGACACAATGCCGGTGACCCTCGACGCCTCTTGGTAGCTGTCAAGTTTGAAGTGATATGCTGTTGAGAATGCCAAAGCTGATCTGGGGCTTCGGCTTGAGGCTCCGTCATTTTTTGGCAACAGGCACCAGATCGTTTTTACCCTTCCCGATTTACCCCTGGATTGCAGTAGATTAAGTCTCATGTCTTTGATCGTTCAGAAGTTTGGTGGCACAAGTGTTGCGGACGTCGAAAAGATTCAGGCCGCGGCCCGAAAAGCGATTCGCGCTCAAAGACAGGGGCATCAGGTCGTCATGGTCGTTAGCGCGATGGGCAAGAACACCGATGCGCTGCTTGGGCTGGCTGGCGAAATCTGTGATCACCCGCCTGCTCGTGAAATGGACATGTTGCTCAGTACGGGCGAACAGGTCAGCGTGGCTCTGGTTGCCATGGCAATCCACTCTCTTGGTGCCAAGGCCGTCAGTTTGACCGGCGGCCAGATTGGGATGAAGACGGACAACAGTTTCAGTAAAGCACGCATCCAGTCAATCTCGACGGAACGGATCGAAGGGCTGTTGAGCGACGGCAACATTGTGGTTGCCGCAGGTTTTCAGGGCATTGACGATGATCTGAATATCACCACGTTGGGACGTGGTGGAAGTGACACCACGGCAGTCGCTCTGGCAGCAGTTTTGGGAGCGGATGCCTGCGAGATCTATACCGATGTTGATGGTGTCTACACAACCGATCCCCGCTTGCTTCCGGAAGCACGGCGAGTCGATGTGATCAGCTATGACGAAATGTTGGGATTGGCCAGCCTTGGCGCAGGGGTCATGCACAGTCGATCCATTGAGTTTGCGAAAAAGTTCGGTGTGCCAATCCACGTGCGGAGTAGCTTTTCGGATACCGAAGGCACGATGATTGTGGCTGAAGCCGAGTCTCAAACGCAGCCTGTCAGCGGAGCCGCCATGACTCCCGATGAGGCCAGAGTGACAGTGATCGGGGTTCCCGATGTCCCCGGCAAAAGTCAGCAAATCTTCTCGGCGATTGCTGCCTGTAAAATCGCCGTTGATATGGTCGTTCAGAATGTGGGCAAGAAGGGACGAGCGAACGTCTCATTTACTGTGCCGAGTGGGGAACTCGAGGTGACACTCGCTGCCGTTCAGTCTGTGATGGACGCGGTGGGTGCCGATTCGATTACGCATGATAATCAGGTCTCCAAAGTGTCCGTGGTTGGTTCCAATATGGCCACGCAAACCAGCGTTGCTTCCCGTATGTTCCGGGCGCTCGCCAATGCCGGGGTCAACATTCACATGATCACGACAAGCGAAATTAAAATCTCAACGCTGGTCCCCAAGTCCCAGGCTGCCCTTGCCCTAAGGGCCGTGCATGAGGCGTTTGATTTGCACCAACGTCCACGGGACGCTCAGTCGTGGAGCGAAATCAAGAAAGATCGCGGTGACAAAGCCGACGTGGATACACTGGTCAGTCGCCTGAGAGATGACGCGTTGGAAGCACTGACCTTGACGGGTATCTCGATCACTGAAAAACAGGCGCGTGTGACGTTGCATGGGGTTCCGGATGAACCTGGCATTGCTGCTGATATGTTTGAGACGATCGGTGTAGCAGGTATCTTCATTGATATGATTGTGCAGGGATACGACGGTGATGGTGGATCGACAAGCGTCAGTTTTACGGTTGATGAGGCTGCTTTGAAGGCGAGTCTTGAAGTCGCGCAAACCATCCTCGAAAAGCATGGCATGCGTGATGTTCAGGGTGGCAAGGACATTGCAAAAGTCACTGTCAGCGGGATTGGATTGCGAAGTCACACTCACGTTGCAACGATGCTGTTTCAGCAGTTGGCCGAAGATGCGATCAATGTTGAAATGATCAATACGAGTGAGTTGCAAGTGAATGCGGTCATCGATGCCAAACGTGCTATCGACGCTGCGGAAGACTTGAAGCGGGCATTCGTAGATTCATTGCTGTGAATTCGTCCGATCGGCCAGTGATTTTTAGTTAAGATGTGGGAGTCAAATTCCATACTCGACTGTGAGTGACTGATGCCTCCTTTGATTTGCCGCCCTGCCCTCTTCTTGTTCCTTGAGCTCGTTGTCGGTCTCGTTGTCGGTCTCGTTGCCGACCCGTTGCGTGCCGCTGATGCTGCAGGGGACCAAGGACCCGATACCGCAGCGGATAAGCCATCGTTCAATGTGCTTTTCATTATCTCCGATGATTTGACGGCCAATGCGCTTTCCTGCTACGGGAACAGCGTGTGCAAAACGCCCAATATTGATGCTTTGGCTGCACGTGGTACGCGTTTTACTCGTGCCTATTGCCAGGGGACTTACTGCGGTCCCAGTCGTGCTTCTTTCATGTCCGGTTACTATCCGCATGCTACTGGCGTGCTTGGCTACAAAAACCCGCGTCCACAAATTGGTGATCGTGCAATGTGGTCCGAGCATTTCAAAAACAACGGTTACTATGCCGCCAGAGTCAGCAAAATCTTTCACATGGGAGTACCTGGTGGCGTCCTCAAAGGTGGTGATGGACGTAATCATGATGGTGGAAATGGTGCAGACGATGCTCGATCATGGACCGAAAGATTCAACAGTCTGGGACCTGAGTGGAAAGCTCCGGGTGACGGCGAGACGCTTGAAAGTAATCCGGACGGAAAACGACCCGTTGTCGGAGGGAATACTTTCGTCGTGGTGGAGGCCGATGGTGACGACCTGGTTCATTCCGATGGTATGACATCAGCAAAAGCGGTTGAGTTGCTGGGGCAAGAGCGTGACCAACCGTTTTGGTTGGGGGTTGGCTTTGTGCGACCTCATGTCCCATTCGTGGCGCCTCGAAAGTATTACAAGCCGTTTCTTCCTTACTCTTCCATGACGCTACCGCAAAAACGTTCGGGTGATTGGGATGATATTCCGAAAGCAGGGATTAACTATAAAACTAGCGTCAATATGAAGATGGACATCCGACGTCAAAAGAAAGCTGTCGGCGGATATTATGCTTCGGTTGCTTTCATGGATGCCCAGGTCGGCAAAGTGCTCCGCAAACTTGACCAGCAGGGACTCAGGGACAGCACCATTGTGATTTTCACCAGTGATCATGGATACCATCTGGGAGAACACGACTTCTGGGCAAAAGTGTCACTACGTGATGAGTCCGCTGGCGTGCCTTTGATCATTTCTGTGCCAGGTAAAAAACCGGCAGTTTGCGACAGTTTGGTGGAACTCCTGGATCTTTATCCTACCGTCTCAAAATTATGTGGATTGCCGGTGGAGAAAAGGCTGCAAGGCAAGGATATTTCAGCCATGTTAGATAACCCTGACATTGACGTTCGGGATGCTGCGTTTAGCGTCGCTCCCATGCGAAAAGGATTTCTCTTGCGAGAAGATCGTTGGGCCTTTATTCAGTATGGTGAAGATGCATCTCGCGGTATGGAATTGTTTGATACCGTGGCTGATCCCTTGCAGTTTGATAACCTCGCCGAGTCCAGTGAGCATCAAAACGTAGTGGACAGAATGCAGGCCAAGTTGGCCGCCAAGCTTGCCGAAGTGCGGGCAAATGATTTGTAGGATTCGACTGCAAAGTAGATTTTGCCAGCATTCACCGGCGCTCACCGAACAGGCTATCGCCGCCGAGGCCTGGCACTCCATGGTCGTTTTCCATGACTGGATTGCAAAGTGTTGTAGTTTTTGTAAGACGTGGTGGTTGCTCCAGTGCTTGTTGATCCTTCAGCACTTTTGAGCCACTTGGGGTCATGTTTTGGGAAGGACTCTGTTAAAGTGTCAGCGTGAATGTTGTCAGCTAAGTTCGGATTCCACATGCAGAGCGATTCATGACGAATCAAGTTAAGATTGAAGACACGTTCGCGGAAGCCTTTCCCATGCGTGGCACGCGGTTGATCATCACTGCGGCAGATGCAGAGTTGGTTGGCATTGCGGCGGGGGAATTTTGTGGAAATGCTTCCAGCGTGATTGGATGTGATGCGGAAGTAGGGATAGAGGGGCCTGTTTCCAGTGAAGACACTGTGGATGGTCGGCCCGGTATTTCTGTTTTGGCATTTGCTTTTGATCGGGCATCACTGGAAAAAGCCGTCACTGCCCGTGTTGGCCAGAATGTGCTGACCTGTCCTACAACAGCCTGTTACGCAGGTTTGCAGAGTGAGTTAAGAAAAGATCGCATCAAAGTTGGTTCGCAACTGCGTTTCTTTGGGGATGGTTATCAGTTCTCAAAAAAACTGGAGGATCGGCGATTTTGGCGTGTGCCAGTCATGGACGGTGAGTTTCTGTGTGAAGATGTTGTCGGTACCGTGAAAGGCATTGGTGGCGGTAATCTGCTTATCTGTGGACGGTCTCAACGAGAAACGTTGGCTGCGGCGCGATCCGCTGTTGCTGCAATCAGGTTGCTTCCCGATGTCATCATGCCGTTTCCTTCCGGGATTGTTCGCAGTGGTTCCAAGGTGGGGTCAAAATACAAGCCGCTGAAGGCAAGTACCAGCGAGAAATGGTGTCCCTCCTTGCGTGGGCAAACCGAAACCGCACTTCTGCAGGACGAGCAGGCCGTTTACGAAATCGTCATCGATGGTTTATCAGAGCGGGCTGTCGCTGCAGCCATGGCGGCAGGGCTCAAGGCGGCTGCTCAAGCATCCGGCGTAACGCGAATTTCCGCAGGAAACTATGGAGGAAAGTTAGGTCCTCATCATTTCCATCTTCATCAGCTGGAAGCAGAATCACTGCCCGTCAGCTGATTTTTGTACTGGAGTCGCTGGTTTGAAGCCGCAGATTACGGGCGGATAAATAAGGATGTGCGGCATACGTGCAAAAAATCGCGGATTTTCTACAAGACGCATAAGTGGATGTCGATCACCCTAGGGATGTTTGGTACCGCGAGGTCACAGCTGAGACGGACGGCCGGAAATCAAGAAACAGAAATCAGGATTCAAGAGGCAGGGATTCAAGAGGCAGGGCGGTGCCAAGGCACTGATACTGAGTTCACCCACTGAGTCTGGCCGAATCGATCTCGATTAGCATTGCAGCAAAATTGGGCACTTCCTTAAACTCTCACCGTCCGTCCTCATACCGACAACGAGTCTGTAATGTCTGCGAAACGCTATCTTCTGAACCCCATGCGTACGGCCAAACAGGGCGTTCAAGTGAATGTGGGAAAAGACGAGGATGAATATATTGAAATCACCACCACGTTATCGATTCATGCTGACGACATGGCTGAGATTGGTGTGTCTGATGGTGATCGTGTGTTGGTCAAAACCGAGTTTGGTGAGGCCGAGTTCGGGTGTCAGACTGCCAAAGTTCCAGTGGGCTTGATCTTCGTTCCCTATGGTCCACCCACATGTCAATTGATGGGTGGCAGCACCGATGGGACCGGAATGCCAACCAGTAAGGGTTGGGAAGTTGAGATCGAACCTGTGGGCGGGGCGAAACCAGAAGCTAATTCGTAGTGAGAGAAAACCATGAGTCAGAGCAGTAACATGGGCAGTGAAGATTCCCCTCATTTTCAAACGCCGCAGCAGGGTGACGAGGTCGTCGCTTGGCAGGAGGTTGAGGAGGGACGTTTCATGCCGCAGCGTGTTCGCGGTAGTTGTAAGGGGCGCGCCCTTGGCTGAACGTTCACTGTGCCGTCGTCCGGTCCGGACGACAAGGAATCCAAGATTGATGACATCGTTAATGATAACGGTGATGTCAGCCAAGACAGCAGCGTCCACGAGACGCCCAACGATGAAACCACATCCTGATGCTTTTGCGTTGGTGATCTATTCATTGCCCTCATTCATTTTTCGGAAAATCTGATGGATTTGAAAGTCATTGATCATGCAACGTGCACGTTCTGCGGATGCGTGTGTGATGACATTCAGTTGCACGCGGATGAAGAACGCATACATCAGGCGAAGAAAGCTTGTGTGCTCGGTAAGGCGTGGTTTTTGAATCACACGACGGAGCGAAAGTACCCTGATGCTTTGATTGACGGGAAAGAAGCAACGGTGGACGAGGCGATTGCCGCTGCAGCTGAGCATCTTTATCAGGCGGATATGCCGTTGGTCTACGGCATGAGCAATACAACCTGCGAAGCCCAGCGTGAGTGCGTCGAGATGGCGGATCACTTGGGAGCCTTGTTAGATAGTCATACTTCGTTGTGACACGGTCCAACGGAGATCGCTGCCCAGTTGGGTGGTAAAGTCACATGCACTTTGGGTGAAGTCAAGAATCGTGCCGATTTCATTGTTTACTGGGGGGGGAATCCTGCAGAATGCCACCCGCGTCATTTCACCAAGTACACGCTGATGCAGAAAAGTCCTTTTCTGCCCCGCGGACGAAAAGACCGCACGATGGTGCTGGTTGATATCCGGGAGACGAAAAGTGTCAAAGCATCCGATGTTTTTCTGCAGGTTCGACCCGGTAAAGACTTTGAACTGATCACTGTCTTGAGGGCGATGATCAAAGATCAACCCATCAATCAGGCACTGGTTGCTGAGACGGGATTGACGATCGAACAGTTGCAGGACTTTGTAGCCAGAATGAAAGCCGCCAAGTACGGCGTTTTCTTCTTCGGCATGGGGCTGTCGATGACACGTGGTAAGCACATGAACTCGGCTGCTTTATTGACACTTGCTGCCGAGATGAATGCATTTACAAAGTTTGTCGCCATGCCGATGCGTGGGCATGGCAATGTGACCGGAGCTGACGTCATCATGCGTTGGCAAACCGGCTATCCGTTCGGTATCTCGTTCAATCGGGGGTATCCCCGATACAACCCCGGCGAATTCTCGACGGTCGATGTCTTGGTCCGGGGAGATACCGATTGTGCCTTTATCATTGGCGCAGATCCCGGCGCTACCATGCCGCAGCCAGCGATTGATCATCTTGCAAAAGTCCCCACAATCGTGCTCGATCCACATGTGACCCATACCAGCAAGTTGGCGCGGGTGCATATCACGACTGCACCTGCCGGGATATCGGCTCCCGGGACGGCTTATCGAATGGATGAGATTCCGCTGCCACTGCGTCCGGCACTGAAGTCTCCCTATCCATCTGATGAAGAAGTCGTTCGACGGATCAAAGAGACGCTCTTGAAAAAACCTGATTGGATGGGTGAACGACCCCAAATCCTTCAAAATCAGATTTGATCTGCGCGGGATTTCAGCTTTTTGAAAAGGTGAGATTCAGCGTGTGATCGATTTTATGAGGCATCCCTGTGAATGTGATGCCCCTGTTTGTTGGCAACCGGAGAAATTGAAAGGCTTCAAATCGCATGCTCCGAATCACTGGTGGAACTATTTACGATCCAGCCAACGGCATCAATGGCGAGGTACGTGATCTGTATGTAGAAGATGGGAAATTTGTTTCGTCTGTCACGGGTGGTCGTACCATCGATGCCACTGGTTTGGTGATCTTTCCCGGTGGGGTGGATGTGCATACACACGTTGCCGGTGGGTCGATCAATTTTGCTCGAGCCATGACTCCTGAAGACCATCGGCGAACTCAGGCGTTCATTCGCAGCCAGACCCGTCGCAGTGGAATCGGGGGAATGGCACCTACCACTTTTGCGACTGGTTATTTGTATGCAGGGATGGGGTTCACCACCGTCAATGAGGCCGCTGTGCCTGTGCTATCGGCGCGACATACGCATGAGGAGATGGCTGATATCCCCATCGTTGATAAGAGTTGTCTGGTTCTGATGGCCAACAACGAGATCATGCTCGATTTGCTTGAGGCTGGTGAGTACGAGCGTGCGAAACATATTGTCGCTTGGCATGTCTGGGCTGCAAAAGCGTACGGCGTCAAGGCGGTGAATCCAGGCGGCGTCGCTGCCTGGAAGTGGGGGAAAAATGCCAATCAGTTATCGGAACCCGTGGAAGGTTACAAGAATACGACACCCGGATCCATTGTCACCAGTCTGGCAAAGATGATTGACGAGCTGGGGCTGCCGCATCCCATCCACCTTCATTGCAATAACCTCGGGGCTCCCGGAAACATCAGCACGACCCTCGAGACAATGAAACACCTTGAGGGCCATCGAGCTCATATGGCTCACCTGCAGTACCATGCCTATGGCGGTGATGATTGGGATACGATGAAATCGGAGGCTGCGCAGCTCGCTGAGTACTTCAATGCGCACCCCAATATGACCACCGATGCGGGCGCGGTTCTTTTCGGTGATACCGTCACAATCACAGCAGATGGGCCATGGCAGCATTTGCTCTACAAACTGACGGGACGGAAATGGGGAAACCTCGATGTTGAAAACGAAACAGGCTGCGGCATTGTCCCCTACTCTTATCGGCCCAGTAATCTGGTCAACGCAGTGCAGTGGGCAACAGGGCTCGAGTTGTTGCTGTTGATTGACGATCCATGGCGAGTGTTCTTGTCAACAGATCATCCCAACGGCGCTTGCTTCTGGCGATATCCTGAAATCATTCAATTGTTGATGTGTGCTGATTTCCGTAAAGATTGCATGGCAGGCTTACCCCCTGAAATCATGAATCGCATCACGTTGCCGGAAATCAATCGTGAATACACCCTGTATGAGATCGCCACGATCATGTCCGCGGGGCCTGCACGCGGGCTGGGACTGCACCAAAAAGGAAATCTTGGTGTTGGTAAAGATGCTGACATGGTCATTTATCACAGCGATAAAGACATTGCGAGAATGTTTGGGCATCCCCGTTATGTGATCAAGGGAGGTGAGATCGTGATTGAGGAAGGTGATATTCGCGAGACGCCCGATGGCAATGAATATCTCGTCAAGCCTTCGTTTGATCCTGGGACAGATGAATTCCTGCGTCCTTTATTCGAGGATCGCTACTGCATGTCGTTTGAAAACTACCCCGTCGAAATGGAGCGGATTGAGCGAGCCGCAGTTCAGCAATGCATAAAGACTGAGTGATGCAGCGCGAAAGATCTGTCAGCCAGGCAACGCTATTCCAAAGAGTTTCATCGGAATGAATAAAATCAAACTTACCCTGAAGAAAAATCCAACCGTGGTCCTTGAGGCCGAGGTGATTGCCCCAGATTACTTTTTGGAACGTTCCAATGAAGAAATCTGTGCGAGCGTGGTGTATCACGGTAAGCGGGAAAAACGACTCGACGAATTCTTTGATGTCGAAGGCGAATGCAGTGACTGCATCGAAATTCATGGGGATCTGCATCGCGTACGTCACGTGGGCCGTGCGATGACTCGTGGAGAGGTGATCATCCATGGTGATGTGGGAATGCATCTGGGAGCACTCATGAATGGTGGGGTCATCGAAGTTTTCGGCAACGCAGGTGATTGGGTTGGCGGAGAAATGAAAAAGGGAAAAATCCACATCCATGGCGATGCTGGACAGCAAGTGGGTGCCGCTTACCGTGGAAGCATGATCGGAATGAAGGGCGGAACCATTCTGGTGGATGGGAACGCCGGGATCGAAGTGGGAATGCGGATGCGGCGGGGCATCATTGTGATTGGCGGAGCCGCGCGAGACTTCGCTGGTTTGCAAATGAAAGGCGGTACAATCGTCCTTTGTGGCGGGGCGGAAATTCGTACCGGCGCATGGATGCAACGCGGCACCATTATCTCCTTGAAAGACATTGCACTGATGCCAACGTTTGCGGAAAGTGGTGTTTATAACCCAACCTTCCTGAATGTTTACTCGCGGCACCTCAGTACGCTCGGAGTACGACTGCCATTCGCTGAAGTTGAGGGCAGGTATCGACGCTACAGCGGTGATCAGGGAGTACCCGGTAAAGGTGAAATTCTGATCTGGGAACCCGCCATTTGATCGTTGATGAACTCGCGTGGGTCTGTTCAGGAGTGAAAGAGACCTGTCCGCGTGGATGAAACCAGTGCCTGTGAAGGCAACCAGTTCGCAGGCAGCGTCCATGAACCGCCAGCCATTGTCAGGACTTGGCCGTTAGCAGGGCAGTGAAACCCAAGCAGGATGTTTGCGTCGTGAGCCCAAGCAATCAGTTAAGAATGCGTAGCAGTTCGACCTTGAAGTGCAGAGTGGCCTTCGGAGGGATTGAAGGTGGGTTGCCTGCTTCACCGTAGCCAAGTTCGGATGGAACTTCGAGTTCGATCATGCCACCCTCGCCCAGCAACTGCAGGCCTTCTGTCCAGGCGGGAATCACTTTTGACAGCGAGAAACTGGCTGGTTGTCGGCTGTTGTAGGAGCTATCGAAGGTGCTGCCATCATCCAGCCAGCCGCGATAATCCACCTCAACCCTGCTGCTTGGTAATGGCTTTTGCTGATTCGATTTTCTCAGAATTCGATATTTCAGGCCTGATTCAGTGGTCGTGAACTCAGTCGGGGCATCGTCATCAATCAGCATTGGGCCAGAAGGTGCCGAGCACCCAGCAGCTGAGATTGAGAGCAAGGCTATCAGCATCAGGCCGCTGCAAGTTGTCGTTCGTGTCATTTCGCGTCTTTGAATTCTGCTTTGAAAGTGTTGGTGTTTGCGCATCAGGGGACCTGATTGTTCGTGTTTTCCAGTTCGTTGATTGCCCGATTGGCAACACGGACAATGTACTTGTTGGGTTGGTTCTCGAGCGCTTTCTTCAGTGCCGGCAATGCGGGGCGGGCTTGTTCGTCCATTTCGTCCAGGACGATGGCTGCTGCAAGGCGTCCCCATTGATGGTCGCTAGCAAGTTCCTGCTCAAGAACACGAATGGCTGTGGTCGTGTCCCCAAGTTTAGCAGCCGCACGTGCGGCTGCAATTCGTACGCTTGGTGATGTGTCAACTAAAGCTTTCTTGATGGCTGGCTGTGAATCTGCTGCAGTTGAGCCAATGTTGCCAATGCCGGTTGCCGCCCAGTATCGAACAGATGGATCTGGATCGTTCAGTCCTAAGGCAAGTTTTGGCAACGCACTGGGACCGTTGGATGCTTCGGTGGCCATGTCCACAAGTCTGCCGAGTGCTTGCCGACTTTCTTGGGTATTGTTCAGAATTTCAAAACGTGAGCCACTGTTCTGTTCCTGGATCTCAATTTCTGCTTCCGGGATCAGGCCGATATCACCGACATCGTTTTGCCAGGCAGCCAATGCCGTCCGCATTTGCTTCAGTCTTCCCTGCTGTTTTGGATCTTCGGCAAGGTTGTGGATCTCCTGCGGATCTTTTTTCAAGTCGTACAACTCTTCCACGGGTTTTATTGGGGCAGAGAATAAAGCCATCGCAGGCGACAAGTTGCCGGCAGCTTCCGCTTGGCGAATCTCTTTCATCGTGGCACCCTTTTCCGGGGTGTTCATGTATTGATAGTAAGGTTTCAGTGGCTCGAAATTGCGGATGTATCGATAGCGTTGGCCACGGACGCTACGGATGATGTCGTATCGCTCATCCATGCGGTCTCTCGCGCCATACACATAGGAACGTGAGGCAGTGAGGTTCTTGCCCAGAAAAGCACGACCTTGCGTTTGTTTGGGAATTGGCAAGCCAGCAAGATTAAGCACGGTGGGACCGAAGTCGACCGAACTTACAAG
This sequence comes from Rubripirellula sp., assembly GCA_051010795.1. Lineage (GTDB taxonomy): Bacteria > Planctomycetota > Planctomycetia > Pirellulales > Pirellulaceae > Rubripirellula. The sequence continues at coordinate 4,455 of JBPCVE010000380.1, read as the reverse complement.
TTCTGGTTCAATGCTGCCTGATTTACCTTGGCCATCGACACGCATGGCTTTGGGGATTCTTGCAATCATCGGAATGTGAGTGCCCGAGTCGTACAGCCAGCGTTTCGCACGCGGTAGGCCGACACCGTGGTCAGACCAGAAAATGATTATTGTGTCCTCATAAAGATCAGCATCTTTGAGCTCTTGGATCAGTTCTCCGGCCCAAGCATCCATCGCCGTGATCAACTCATAGTTGCGCTTCCAGTCCTCACGTGTCACTGCCGTATCAGGATAGTAGTCGGGCAGGGTGGTGAGTTTGTCGGGAACCTGCCGCTGATCAGGCGTAAGATTCGCTGTCACTGATTTGTATTTGGACTCACTTGCGATCCCTGACTCATGGCAACCAGTGAAGTTGAATACCGCGAAGAAGGGCTGGTTCTTGTTCTTGCGATTTTTCCAATGAGATTTTCTGCCAGACGAATCCCATATTTCTGAAGCAGAAGGCTTCTTGAATTGATAATCGGTTTTACTGTTGTTGGTGCAGTAGTAGCCAGCTTCCCTGAGGTACATCGGAAACGGCTTCAGCCATTCCGGCAACTTGGCGTTACAACGCATGTGGTGCGTGCCAATGCTGTTCTGATACATGCCGGTAATGATGGTGGAACGGCATGGTGCACAAACACCAGCAGCAGTGAAGGCGTTCGAGTAACGGACTCCCTCGGTAGCCATTTGGTCCAGATTGGGAGTGATCGCGTGAGGGTCACCGTAGCACCCGAGATGCGCGCTGATGTCCTCGCAGGAAATCCATAGGATGTTGGGACGTGTTCGTGCCGAATCAGTTTCGACTGCTAGTACGGGGCTTGTTAAAACTACAGGGATTACCTGAAAAATGGCTGCCAGAAGTACGGTCAGTAGTGGTGAGCCATGCACTAAGTAGTTTGTCTGGGCTGATCGAATGGAGGTTCGCATGTTGCAGCGTTCGCCGAAGTGGTGTTTTTGGGAATTTTGGAACTGGGGAAATTGGCATTGCGGGAATAGATGAGTAACAATGCCGAGGGCTGCAAAGTCACATCAAATCACTCGGTCATGAGGTTGGTTTTTGCGGGACCAGCAACAATGATTGGATGGTCTTTTTAGGAGTACAGCTGTTTTCAAACAGCAGGGTGAACCACCAGATGATCATTCGTGATCGCTGCTGTCAGTATAACAGCAGGTTGCCGCGTTGTTCCCACGCGGTGAAGCTTCTGGTCAGAAAAGTTGATGTGTGAATCCTTGTGTCAGTTGTCAATGTGCAAAACAAAAGTAGGGTGACCCATGGCCGGGTTTCAAGTATAAATTGTTCTTGGGTCGATTTTGCTGTTTGGCACACCGTCGTGTCTCGTGTGCATGTTAAGTCAGTGAATCGTTCGGCCAATCAACCATGGATAGATCGGTTTAATATCATGCGTTTGTTGATTCCATTGATTTTGTTGCTTGTCTTTTGGGAAGTTCCTGGTTCGAGCCAAGTGATTGTGGCTCATCGTGGTGCCTCGTTTGACGCACCTGAAAACACAATTGCTGCTTTTGAACTCGCGTGGCAACAAGGTAGCGACGGAGTGGAGGGTGATTTTTATTTGACCCGTGACCAACAGATTGTTTGTATTCATGACCGCGGCACATCACGGACCACCGGTGTTGCGAAATTGGTAGAGGAGTCGACGCTAGCAGAACTGCGCCAATTGGAATACGGGAGCTGGAAAGATAAAAAATGGAAAGGTGAAAAAATCCCAACCTTCAAAGACGTATTCAAGTCCATTCCTGAAGGTGGCCTGTTTGTGATCGAGTTGAAGTCAAAGGCAAAGATCGTTCCTTTCCTTGCGTCACAGTTGAAAAGCCTCGATACAGAGCACATCAGACTGTTGATCATCAGTTTTGATAAAGCAACTGTGGCCGCATGTCACGAACAGATACCTGAAGTTCGTGCGCATTGGTTGACTGGTTTTCAGAAGAACAAGGTCAACGGAAGGTTTGAACCGTCAGCCAAGGAGATTGCTGAAGTGGTGAATGAATGTGGAGCGGCGGGAGTCGGAATGAAGGGCAATCGACAAGTGATTGATCAATTGTTTATCAAGCAACTCAAGGATTCTGGTTGCAACGAATTCCATGTTTGGACGATTGACCAACTCAAAGATGCCGCGTACTTCAAGGATCTTGGTGCCTTTGGAATCACAACCAATAAACCTGCTTTGATCGGGACCATTCGTGGTCAAGGCAATTAATGACCAGAGGTATGGCTTGTGGCGGGTGTCCGATGGGCAGTCTGTTTTGCAAAGCAGTGGTTCGCTTTGTAAAGCGACTACGGATTCGCCTTTGCACCGGTATCGGCGTTTGATCTGTCACCTGCGTTCGCACCAACAATAGAGGCGATTTTTCCTGCCAGTCGGTTGATGCTGCCTTTGCCGTCAGGATGCAGGCGGTTGCTGAGGAATAGAAACACGCGATCGCTTTCAGGATCGATCCACATCACGGTTCCAGTGAATCCGCCGTGACCGAAAGCAGAATCGGAAAGTTCGTCGCCGCGATTGCTGGAGTAAGGAGAGCGATGGTCCCAGCCATAGGTTCTTGTACCTATGGTTTTGGAGTCTCGCTGCACATCGCGTGGGCGAGTCATCGTTTTGAAGGTGGCTTGAGAGAGAGGAGTCGATTTTTCGCCTCTTGCAATACGCAGCATCTGTTGGCCATATCGTGTCAGGTCATCAGCCGTGGAAAACAGGCCTGCATGTCCAGCAACTCCTTGCAGGAGGTGAGCACGTGGGTCGTGGACTTCGCCTTTGAGCCATTGACCGTTTCGTTGCTCCGTTGCAGCGGTGCGTTTTTTGAGATCAGCCGATGGGTTGAAGGTCGTTTCCGTCATTCCAAGCGGAGTAAATACGTTCTGCTGGGCATATTGGTCCAAACGTTGTTTGCTGACACGCTCAACAAGCTTGCCCAGAACAATGAATCCGACATCGGTGTAGGCAAACTTTTTACCACGCTCTGCAATGGGTTTGAGGTCGCAGATGTTGTCCCACGAGGCCTCGACTCCGTCACGGTAATCACGCAATGAATTGTCGGGGATCAGGCCACCCACATGAAGAAGCAGGTCCGCGATGGTGATTTTGTCTTTCCCATGCTTTCCAAACTCAGGTAGGTGATCCACGACTTTTTGCTGTGGAGAAAGCAAGCCGTCGCCGATCAGTTGCATCACCGATGTGGCGGTCGCGACGGGTTTGGTCAATGATGCGAGGTCAAAAACGGTATCCATTGTCATGGGTTCAGCGGTCGGTTCGACCTGGCGTTGCCCAAAAGCACGTCGGTACAGAACGCCGTTCCGGTCAGCAATCACTACCACGGCCCCCGGCATTTGACCGTCTTGAATGCCTTGTCTGACAATGGACTCAATGGCATCAAAATTTGGCTGCTCTGCAGATGCCGTTGGATCATCGGGTTGCAAAGGAGGCGACGCGAGGGATGACCCAGTGTTGCAAGCATGCAAAAAAAACGCAGTCATCAGAATGCGTATGAGTGCTGTGTGATTCTTCATAAAGCTTGGTAGTGTGCAGTCGTCACGTTGACGCAGGTGGCAGTATTTTCAGTTGTTGCGTGCAGGCAACAACAGGGATTGCTGAACCTTCAAGATAAAGGATCAGCGATTGTGGCGTGGGTTTGAGAGTCGATTTCTTTTACTCAGGATCGCAGGTTGGGAAAACACGATAGGGACACCACTGCCCTTGCTTGAGGCGAATGATTGCACGTAGTTGTCCGTCTTGGGTCATTGCCGCAACTTCCGTGATGTCTTGACCGTTGGCTGGTGCCGCTTCGGTTTGCGTCGTTTCTGGTTGAGTCGCTGCACTGGGCTTTACTTCGTCCAAACATAGGCCGTGGCCCAAACGTGTTGCATCTTCGTCAGTGACCTTAACGCAGGGCAGGTGTTGTATGGCGAGGGATGCCGGCAAAAAGTGGGGTTCAAGCTCATCGTTTTTGAGCGCGTCGATGGACACTGAATCTTTCAGCAGGAAGGGGCCGACCCCAATTCTTGACAGGAACGACATGACAGCCGTGGAACCGACATTGACGGCCAGGTCGATCCCCAGTGTGCGAATGTAAGTGCCTGAACCACAGACAATGCTGAGGTTCACCTCGGGGAATTCATACCGAGTGATTTCCAAAGTATCGATTTGAACTTTTCTGGATGGCATTTCAAATTCTTCACCAGCCCGAAGGCGTCGATAGGCTCGCTGACCATCGACCCAGATGGCAGAGTGTGCCGGTGGAATCTGCTCGATCTCACCGGTCAGTTTTTTGGCAGCCCCTTCCAGTTGGTCACGTGTGGGGATGGGCAGGTCCGGAAATTCAGAAATCTCACCCTCCAGGTCTCCTGAAACGCTCGACGAGCCGACCCGGAAGGTTGCTTGATAATGTTTGGGTTGCTGTTGGACGTAGGGCACCAGGCGTACA
>JBPCVE010000379.1:0-5122 GCA_051010795.1 Rubripirellula sp. | reverse complement strand
CAGCGGGATTTCCCTGACGTTAAGCTCTATGTGGCTGCGATCGACCCCGTGTTGAATGATCAGTCGTATATTGTGCCGGGTTTGGGTGATGCAGGTGATCGAATTTTTGATACACCCCAGCCGGGTTGAGCCTTTTTCTATTTCGATTTCATCCACCCGAGTTGGTAGGCATGCAGGCGCGTTTCATTTGTGTATTGGGCCTGTTGGTTTTCATTCTTCTGGCTTGGCTGATCAGTAGTCATCGCCGGCGTTTTCCCGTCAGAGTCGTTGCGGGAGGTCTTTTTCTTCAACTCCTGCTAGGTTTTTTGGTGCTGCGCACCGCTACTGGGCGCTTGATTTTTGAAAAGATTGGTGATGTTTTCACCTCTGTCCTCGATACGGTGACCGAAGGCAGCGGCTTTCTGTTTGGGGCTGGCGGAGAAAATCCCCTTGGCGAGTCACTGTTGGGAACTTTTGCGTTCGGTGTATTGCCGACCGTGATTTTCTTTTCGTCGCTCATGAGTATTCTGTACTATCTCGGACTGATGCAACGCATTGTCTGGGGCATGGCATGGGTGATGCGATTCACGCTTGGGACAAGTGGCGCGGAGACGTTATCGGCAGCAGCCAACGTTTTTGTTGGCCACACTGAAGCCCCTTTGGTCGTGAAGCCGTACCTTTCAAGAATGACTCGCAGTGAACTCTGCGCGATGATGACTGGTGGATTTTCGACAGTGACCGGTGGTTTATTGGGGGTCTACGCTGGCATGGGGATTGATATCTCACACTTGTTGACTGCTTCTGTCATCAGCGCTCCGGCAGCGTTGCTGATCGCGAAGGTGATGGTGCCCGAGGTTGAGCCAGAAAAGGTGTCGGCTGAAATGACCCTGTCAGCCCCTTCTGAGCATGTCAATTTGATCGCCGCAGCGGTTGACGGCGCGAGTGATGGGCTCAAGTTGGCAATGAATGTCGGAGCGATGCTGATTGCGTTCCTCGCGTTACTTGCCCTCGTTGACCTCATTTTGGGGTTCGCATCGGAACAGGTGGGATTTGTCGATGCGGCGGGAGATCCAAGATTATCATTGGGGCTTGTTTTGGGTTACCTCTGCTGGCCTCTGGCTTGGTTGATGGGGATTCCCGCGGCCGAGTGTCTTGAGGCTGGCAGATTAATTGGGCTGAAAACAGTCGCCAACGAGTTCATTGCTTATGACGCGTTAGGCAAAGCTGAGGTAGGAGTAGGGAAAGCAATCAGCGAGCGAACGGCGATCGTGATGACCTATGCGTTGGCCGGATTCAACAACTTTGGTGCAATTGGGATCCAAGTGGGCGGCATCGGTGGTTTGGAGCCATCGCGTAAGAAAGACCTGGCTCAATTGGGCCTGCGAGCCATGTTTGGTGGGCTGCTGGCCTGTTGCATGACCGGGGCAATCGCGGGCCTATTGCTTTAGAAAGCCTGTCGTTTCCACTGCCCTACTCTGCCGTTGTGATTGTGCGACCCTTACTTCGCATCGGCACCTGATCTTGATCCGACTTTGGCATGATGACTAGCAAGCGATCGCGAGGGTCACCGCCTTAAATGTCGCACTGCCCGCAGATAGACAGGCAGGTTGGGTAATCAGCCGTCAGTCAGCAACTCGGCTTATCGCTTTTCGATAGGCACGAAATCGCGTTCGGTGCTGCCGGTGTAGACCTGACGTGGGCGGTTGATTCGCGTAGCAGGATTGCTGTGCATTTCGCTCCAGTGAGCGATCCAGCCGGGTAGTCGCCCGATTGCGAACAGCACCGTGAACATCTGGATTGGAATGCCCAAAGCACGGTAGATGACGCCCGAGTAGAAATCGACGTTGGGGTACAGCTTCCGTTCGATGAAGTACTCGTCCTTCAACGCAACTTCTTCGAGCTTCTGAGCCACTTCGAATAGTGGGTCGTCGAGATCCAGTTTGGCCAACAGCTTGTCGCAACTGGCCCGAATGATTTTGGCTCGTGGGTCAAAGTTTTTGTAGACACGATGGCCAAAACCCATCAAACGGAAACCGTTCTCTTTGTCTTTGGCCATATCAACGTATTTCTGAACGTTGCCGCCGTCTTTGGCGATTGTGTCAAGCATGTTCACACAGGCTTCGTTGGCTCCGCCGTGGAGTGGTCCCCACAGGGCCCCGATGCCAGCAGAGATGGACGCAAACAGGTTCGCGTTGCTGCTGCCTACCATCCTGACGGTCGAGGTGCTGCAATTTTGCTCATGGTCGGCATGCACGATCAGCAGCAGGTTCAGAGCTTCGGCAAAATCGGGATCGACCAGATACTCGTGTGCCGGTGTGGCAAACATCATGTGCAGGAAGTTCTCGCAGTAGCTCAGTTCATTGTTAGGGTAAATGAACGGCTGTCCCATCGACTTCTTGTAGCTGTACGCTGCGATCGTGGGAAGCTTGGCGAGGAGTCGGTAGACGGAGATTTCAACTTGGGCCTTGTCATGCACATCCATCGCGTCTTGGTAGAACGTTGAGAGGGCACCAACAACGCTACTGAGGATCGCCATTGGGTGGGCGTCGCGAGGAAATCCGTTGTAGAACGACCGCATGTCCTCGTGGATCATGGTGTGTTCGCGAATTCCAACCCGGAAATCCTCAGCTTGTTTGGCGTTGGGCAGTTCACCGTTGATCAGCAGATAGGCTGTTTCAATGAAGTCGGACTTGGCCGCCAGTTGTTCAATGGGATAGCCGCGGTACCGAAGGATTCCTTTTTCACCGTTCAGGAAGGTGATCGCACTGCGGGTGCTGCCCGTATTCACGAAACCTTCATCCAGCGTGATCAGCCCGGTTTGTCCTCGCAGCCGACTGATATCGATCGCTCGCTCGCCCTCCGAGCCCTCAACCACTGGCAATTCAAATTCCTGACCTTCGTAAGCCACTTTGACTGTATCGGCGTTTCGGACTTCAAGGTTTGATGTCGGGCTCATCGGCAATTCCAGAGGAAAATCAGGCTGTCTCAGCAACGTTTTCCCCACATTCGATTGGTCGGGAACACCGTTACGCGGGCGTGGATAGATGTTCGTCACGCTGTCAGCAGTTTAGCGGTGTGTAAACCTTCGGACAATCAGACGTACCCACGCATTGTCGCTGTTTCGCGGGGTTAATTGCCCGAATGGGCGGCGATTTGCTCCTGAGCGTACCCTTGCGGAAATGTCCCGCCTGTGCGTGGGAGCTCTGAACACGGTCAGCCCGCTTTTTGATCCTGCTCGTCAATCCGGTGGATTCGCATGGAGTCGATTTTTCTGACACTGGCCTTGAGAATTTCGATTTCGGTATTTTCGATGACAAGCCGTTCTCCTGCCTTGGGAATGGCGCCGACGTGGAATAGCACGTAACCGGCAATGGTCTCGTAATCATCGCTCTCAGGCAGTTCCCAGTCGGTCATTTCATTAAGGTCATCCATCATCACTCGGCCATCAACTTCCACAGTGTCCAAATCAATGACTTCAATGCCGAACTCTTCCTCTTCATCCGACTCATCAACAATTTCGCCGACAATTTCCTCGAGCACGTCCTCGATGGTTACGACTCCCGCCGTTTGCTGGAATTCATCAATCACAATCGCCATGTGGCTTCGGCTGTGCAGGAATTCTCTGAGAATGATCTCGACCGAGCGGTCAATCGGTACGGTCCAAGTACGCCGGCAGATTTCCCGCAGTGATTGGTCAGGGATTGTTTGGCTGGATAGATAGGGCAATAAATCTTTGACGTACAAAATCCCAACGACATGATCGAGGGTTCCTTCATACACAGGGAAGCGAGTTCGGCCCGCATCGACAACCTTGTCCAGCGTCTGATTCCAGTCGGTTGTGACATCAATGGCATCGACATCGCTACGCGGGGTCATGATGTGACCGACCGTGTCTTCGTGCAGCGTCATCACACCTTGAATCATCTCTCGCACACCTGGGCCAAAAAATCCCTCGCGTGTTCCTGCGGTGACAATTGTGCGGATTTCGTCCTCAAGCAGCTCTTCTTCCTCATCTTCGTGTTCGGCCGTGCCTGTCAGTCTGCGTGTGACCAATTCGACGAGTTCGCCGGGCGCAGAAAGAGGGCTCATCAGGATGGACAGGCTTCGCCAGAATGGCCATGTGTGGTACAGCACTTGGGTTGATGCAAAGCGTGTCACAGCCGCAGGTAGCCATACATGAACCATCATCATCAACAGGACAGCTGACAGAGCCCAATAGACCAAGCGTAGGGGCGGTGGTTGCGTCTCGTCAACAAAAATGGCGGCTGTGCCGGCAATCAGGAATAAAACCGTCCCAATCATTCGCAGGTATTCGCTGCCGCGGATGGCTGCGTCCTGATTGTCCAAGACAGCTCCAAAACGGTCACGGTTCTTTTTTAAACGGCAGTAAGCTTCCAGCTGGCGACCAGCAAAACTATCAAGTAATTCGCCACCCAAGCCACCCACACTGCTAAGTGCGAAGCCAATCAGAGATAACGATCCCCAGACCCACGCGTCGTTCACGCCAAGTCCTCCGGCAGAGGTTGGTTTCTTGGCCGTGAATGGTCGTGGTTTGGCTGCGTCCCGTGATTTGGCAACGCAGCTGCTCGCGGCCCAGTGCCGTTGCCTTCTGAGTTCACGCCGTCAGCGGCGTATTGATCGATATCGCCGACACCCAGTTGCAACATTATCTCTCGTTCTGCACAACGCATGGCAAGGCGATCTTTGGGTTCATGGTCGTCCATTCCGGTGATGTGCAATGTTCCGTGTACAACGTAAAGCAGCAATTCATGATCAACCGACCAGCCTAATTCGTTGGCGCGTTCAGCTGCGGTGTCCACGCTGACCACTAGCTCTCCCTCGATATGGGGTCGATTGGCTGCGTAAGCAAAGCTGATCACATCGGTTGGGTAGTCATGTCCCAAGTGATCGCGGTTGATTTGGTGAATCGCTGCATCGGTGGTCACACGAATTCCGATTTCTCCCTGATGGAAATCACGCAGCGAGGTCGCGGCCGTGCATGCATCACGCAGTCTCTGTTCGTTGGCGACGTAATTCACGTCTTCGTCCACGATGATTTCGATATTCAGCAATGTCGGTTGGTCGGCATCAAGCCGATTGTTGTCCGGGGTATTTGACACGTGCGTGATAGATGGCAGTGAGA
>JBPCVE010000378.1:0-4832 GCA_051010795.1 Rubripirellula sp. | reverse complement strand
GGAAAGTGGGATTGGCTGAGAGGGCTACAAACCGCTCTGCTGAATCAGGAATTCACGACGGGCAAGTACCGGACGTACAAGATTCCAAAGCCAGGCAAGCAAGGGTTTCGCACGATCGAAGTGCCGGATACGGAGACTAGGATCGTATCCAAGACAATGCTAGACGTTCTGCGTCCCCTTCTTGATCCAAGCTTCTACCCCCTGAGCATCGGCTTTCGCCCCGGTCGGTCGCGTCTACATGGGATTGCTGCCGCTGAGCAACTGGTCAAGCGTGGCCTGACCCACTGGGTGAAGTGTGACATTCGAGACGCGTTCGGCCAGATACCCAAGCCAACGCTACTGGAAGTGCTGAAGTCACGCTTGAAAGGCTCATCCATCATGTGGCTGATTGAAGAAGTGCTCGGCAAAGATCGCAAGCGTGGCATCCCTCAAGGCGTCGCCATTAGTCCACTGGCCATGAACGTCTATCTTGATCACTTCCTAGATGCGTGGTGGGTCGAGAACTTCCCGGAAACCTGCTTGGTGCGTTACGCCGACGACATTCTTATCGCCTGTCCAAGTCGCCAATCTGCGATTGACGCGTTCAACGCACTTGACCAGCGTGCCAGGACGATTGGCATGCCCATCAAGGAAAAGCTGACGGATGCGTTGTTTGACCTCAACAGTGGCGATGTCGTTGAGTGGCTTGGATTCCAGATAAAGCTGACGCAAGACGAGCTGGACTTCTCTCTGGGCGTTAATAGCTGGGATCGCCTCGAGTTCAAACTTCAGGAGGTCAAAGTCCGCAAAGAAAAAGGCGACATCTACACGAGGGACAAGATCAACTCGATTGGATTTGGACGCGTGCTTGAAAAGGCTGTCGCCATTGAGGAACACCAGATTGCTGCTGTTGCCCAGCAAATCCGAGAACTGGCTGACGAAGCCAACCTCGACATGACAGGGTTTACCGACGACGACGCCCACGAGGCTTGGTTGAAAGGTCGTCAGAAATGGCAGGAAGCCCGTGAAGACGTAATCCCTTGGCTACCTGCTGCCTGATCAGTTCATCGGCACCGGGTGCGTTGTGCGATCAAACACGGCCGATAGGCGGTTACCTTCCAAGGGGACCTGCCAAGTCGTTTGCTCGTGGTTCTCGGTAGGCTCCTCGATGACTGGCTCCGGCTCAGCCGCCAGCTTGGGTGTCAGCGTGCGGATTGTCGTCAATGCTGACAAAGCCTTCTCATGACGCCTTGTGGCACGCTGTGACGCGTCAACCTGATACTTCGGTAAATCGACGCCCTTGCCAACACACCGTGCTTCAATCAACTGGTGGAAGCCTTGTTCAAGGTGCGTGGCAACGACCTGATCAACGACCAGTCGCTCTAGTTCGGTTCCGCTGCCTTCATCTAGCAATTCTTGGCGTAGCTCTCGACTGCTCTTGAGCATCATTTCACGTTCGAACAGGTCTGGACCTGAGATCGCCCGAATCCACTCTGCCTGGACCTTGGCGGCAACGTGGCCGTGGCTACGAAAAAGGTCCGGGTGATCCCGCATGACGCTTCTTAGCGTGACCACAGCGTCCCGGTCACCGCTGCGACACCGGCGAATGACTTCGTCAAGAGTTACCTGCTCCGTGACGACTTCACCTGATTCCTGGTCGATGTTTGCTGGTTCCTGATTTTCGCACTGCATTGTCCTGATCATTAGCTCGTTCCTTCGCTTTCGCCATCCTCGGCTTTTGGGATTGTGATAACCGGCAGCGTAAAGGTGATATTCAAACAGAATCCACGTTGCACTGGCGTACTCCTCTGCCATGGAATCCAGTTCGGCCAACGCGGCCTTCCGCTGTGTGTCTTCTTGCCTTTGTCGATCTCTCTGCTCCAGTCGCATAGATTCGACTTCAGCCCTGAGCCCTTTGCCGAAGTACTCTTTGTGTATCCGACCATCAGGCAGTCGCCTCGAAAGGTAAAAGTACTGATGACCGTTTTGACGTTCTTCCCATGCCACTTTGGACTACACCCGAAAAGAGTCCCTGTCATTTCAATTCTGGAATTAAAACATTTTACCCGTTGCTGCATGAAGAACGAATAGAACCTTTGCTTACTGGCAATACATGAACGTCAAAGTGTCCTACTGGACGCGTCCAGCCCGAGAGTAACTCCCACATGATTAGTGTTGGCAGGTTTACCCGAGAGGACGTTACAGTTGACATGAGACAACTTGACTGTTCATGCACCACTGCGGGGAAGACGCAGCTATTCAGCGGCATTCGTAGGTAAAAGGCATGAGGTGTTACGGTGGTGCGATATTGCAGTTAGTGAAACCCGTTCGAAACCAGTCATCCGGACCCTAGCTACCATGCGTATGAATTTCTCCACTCTAGTTTTATTTGTCTGTGCTTCCATCGCTCCGGTCGGCTTATTAGAAGCTGCTCACTCTGCGGAGCCAGTGGTTTCAGTTTTGGCTCCCATGCAAAGAACTGTCGCAATTTCCAAGATCAGTGCCCAAACATCTTCGCAGGCGATCTTGATCGCGGAGAGAAAGAACCCGGGCTGGAAGGTGGTCAAGATCAAGGAGCACTCAAAGCACTGGGGCATCACAATGAAAAAGCCTTAGGCGAAGGTCAATCAACTCAATTACCTCGCTCGAAGATGATCGAGCGGCAGCTAACCCAAGGCACTGCCCACTTCCGCGAGCAAGCCGAGGCGTGGCTTGCTGACGTCTTGGGCGAAGGGGCAGCAGCGTTGATGGTGGATAGGCCGCTGGAGTGAGGGGTTAGGGGATGTGCTGGGTTAACACGAACCTAAACCACCGCCCCGCTACGTCCTACGCTACGGCAGCTCAGTCGCGGCTCCGCCTTGCTCGTTCAAGCCTACAGACAACTCCCTAGGCTCCGCCTACTGGCCAGACGGAATCAAGCAAACACGAAAGCCGAGACCGTTGAGGCTATACGAGAGCTTACCACATAAGCGGATCGCCGACCGGCAGTAGTCAGCCGTGTTGACCCAGCTACCGCCGCGAATCACCCGGTACTGGCCGGATGCAGGCCCCGTTGGGATTGCACTGCCAGATGACACATCGGTCACGGCACCTTCAGGGTAATCTTCTTTCCAATCCTGACACCACTCCCAAACGTTGCCATGCATATCGTACAAGCCCCAAGCATTCGGTTGCTTACTACCCACTGGATGATGTGTGCCGCCATAATTATCCAGGTACCTACCGTAACCGCTTAAGTCCGATTCATTATCTCCGAAACTGTACTTCGTCGTCGTCCCAGCACGACAGGCATATTCCCATTCTGCTTCGGTGGGCAAACGATAAACATTACCTGCTGCTTTCTCCGCCGGTAGTTCACTCAACCTGCGGCAAAACTCTATCGCATCGTCCCACGTTACCGTTTCAACAGGGTTATCAGCACCTTTGTATTTGCTCGGGTTCACTCCCATGACCTGCTCGTACTGTGCCTGCGTCACTTCACGGACGCCCATCTTGAATGGTTTTGTTAGCGTTACCTCGTGTGCCTGATCGCCCTCACCCATTATGAACGTGCCAGCGGGAATCAACTTGAATTCCATGCCAATGGATTCTGCTGATTCGGGTAACGGAACAGGTGCCGTTGGTTGCCCTTGATCACACCCGCACATCACAACCACAGCAACACAAACAACAACAGTTTTGAAAAGATTCACATTCGCCCCATTGGTTAAAGGTTTATTGGCCAGCAACAAGCATAAACAAAACACCGCCGCTCGAGGCTGCAACAAGCAGAGGACGATTCGCGGCGAAAACGTGGCACGGAAACTCTGATTTTGCCAAAATTCTTTCGCTGGCCGGCTATTTCAGCTCGAAGATTTGAGCGAGGTTGACTCCGACGAGGTACCAGAGTCAGCAGTGAGCTGATGTGTAAACCCCCAAACCCCGACCCGCTACGTCCTACGCTACGGCAGCTCAGTCGCGGCTCCGAGTTGCTCCATCGAGCCTACAGGCACACGACTGGTTAATTGGATCTAGTACGATTGGCCAGACCTATTCAGGAAAACCTTATGATGGGCGTCGGTTGGCTTGCGAGATAATGGCTTGCAGCTATCGGATTGGCATTAAACTGACATTAAATCAAAGGGATCAAGGATAATGGCATACGAGACAACGCTTTATCTTGTCGATGTCGAAATTAAATCTGATTCCCTTGCGGCAGTTGAGAAGACAATCAAAACCAAGAAGGGCAAAGGCGTAGCAAAGATCCGGCATTTCATCAACGAAATAGCAATCGACACAGTAGGTTTCTTGCAGTTTCAGGCATCCGGAAGTTACGGCAGTCCATATGACCCGTGTGAAGATGACGGCACTGTACCTGCACTCCAAGGTAAGTGGTCGCAGGCAGAGGCAATTGCCAAATGGGTCAGTCAACACTCATGCGAGGGTGGCATGATCGTTCACCACAGTTGTGAAGGAGACGGCGGAGCATTTGGCTGGGAATTCGATGGCCAAGGGAACATGAGAGAGCTGGCACTGTGTGCGGTTGGTGACTGGGAATGAACGTCCGCCGTATTTGATGAATATTCAACGTCAGTCGAACTCATCATCAACGTCTTGGTTCATTTCCAATCGAAGTTCCTGGAGACGCCGCAATAAACCAAGAATGTGCCCATTCTTGATCATGGAGGCGAGATGACCTTCACAAAATCGATCTTTACGTACGTGTGTCGTCAATAGTTTTTGGATGGTCAGCGCGTCTGCTGACCCGACCATGTCACGACACTCGACGTACCGCTGCGCAGTCTCCTGCCACTTCGTCCAATTAAAATCGCTGGCAATCCAGTCATTTTGATAGAGAGCCCGAGTAAATCGGT
>JBPCVE010000377.1:0-9611 GCA_051010795.1 Rubripirellula sp. | reverse complement strand
AATCAAAACCAGCAGTTTTAATTCAGGTATCAACAGGCTTTCTCCCGTCACCCCGCAGCATATTCGCTCTCCCCGGCAGACTGTTCGCAGCGAATCATGCGGAAACATGATTTGAGATCGCGAATTTTCAATCAGCCATGCTAAACTGGTCGTTCACTCCTGCACCATTCATCCCAAGGTCAGTCCAAATGAAAAGCTCGACACAATTACTTTTCTCATTGTCAATTTGTGCCGCACTCTTTTCCTGCGTTGGTAAAGCACACGCATCCGATCCGAACTTCGTGATTATCTTCGCAGACGATCAAGGATATGGAGACCTGAGTTGTTTTGGATCCGAGACGATTCAAACGCCAAACGTCGATCGGTTGGCGGAGGAGGGTCGAAAATTCACCAGTTTCATGGTTGCTTCTCCTGTCTGCACACCATCGCGTGCCGCCCTGCTAACGGGTTGCTACCCGAAACGTGTAGGGATGCATCAACATGTTCTGTTTCCGACATCAACCAAAGGTTTGAACCCAAGCGAACATACGATCGCGGATCACCTGAAGTCACAAGGTTATGCGACAGCCTGCTTCGGGAAATGGCATCTTGGCCATCACCCAGAAGTCCTACCGACATCAAATGGGTTTGATACCTATCTGGGCATCCCTTACTCCAACGACATGAACCATCCCGACAATAAAGGGAAACCACAAGGTGGTGCTGCGGGGATGGACATTCTTTGGAAGGATCCTGAGTCCACTTTGACCAAATGGAAAACGCCACTGATCAAGGATGAAGAAATCATTGAGTTGCCGGTCGATCAGCGAACAGTGACTCGAAGATACACACAGAATGCAATCGACTTCATCAAGAAACACCGTGATGAATCTTTCTTTGTTTATCTTCCACACTCCATGCCACACATACCTCTTTATGTTCCTGATGATGTCCGCGACCCCAACCCGTTGAATGCTTATATCAACGTGATCGAGCACATTGACTCGGAGGTCGGTCGACTACTCAACACGCTAGACGAATTGAAACTTTCGGATAACACCTACGTTATCTATACGACCGATAACGGCCCTTGGTTACCGTTCAAACATCATGGTGGATCTGCTGGCCCTCTGCGCGAAGGCAAAGGAACAACTTTTGAAGGCGGGCAGCGCGTTCCCTGCCTGATCCGTGGGCCAGGAATTCCAGCGGGAACGGTTTGCGACGAGTTGACCGGAACAATCGACGTGCTTCCAACGATTGCCGCTCTTACCAGCAAACCGCTGCCAAAACAAAACAAGATCGATGGTATCGATGTGTCCAAACTGTGGATGGGTGAAACGGAGCAATCCCCACGGAGTGAATTCGTACACTACACATCGCAGGGTAACCTGGAAGGCCTCAGGCAAGGCAACTGGAAACTGCTGGTCAAAAAACCAAGGCAACGAAGAAACCAGAAAAACGCAGCTACGGCAAAGGCAAGACCGCAAGTCATGCTGTTTGACCTTAGCAAAGATATCGGAGAACAAATCAACCTTGCTTCCGAACACCCTGAGATGGTGGATCGCTTGCAGCAAAGGATGAAGCAACTCGACGATGAAATCACCATGAACGCGCGTCGCCCGTGGTTTAAGAACGAGAAATAGACAACGAGACCGCAAACCTTCGGTCAGATGGTTTGCGTTTCCATTGCTGCTTACTGGGCTGCAGAACAACTGGGCTGCAGAACGAACTAGACTGCAGGGCAAACTGGAAGCTCGCCCAGACTTCCAGTGTCGCTGCGGTGTCCACTGCTCACCCCTGCATGTGCAGTGACCGCGGAGGCATACGTCGCCGCAGTGAAACCTATTGGGCTCGTATGCCGAAGCTGAAAGTGCTCGAACGGCGATACCTGCTCGGTAGTTAGCTGATTGGAAATTTTCACGGACGGCGGGACAGCCCCTGCCTCGAACAAAACGCTCCTTGATAACTCAGGCCAAGCGGCGCCTTCATCCCACCAGTGGCCTTATTCTGCTGCCTGTTCCGCTCACGCTACCGACTTAAGCTGAACATGAAGTTTTTTCTGCGGTGATGCGTTCTTTTTAGTGTTGATTGGCAATTAATCAGTTTTGAGGGGCACCTTCATTTGCTAGCACAGGGTGCACAAAACGAAGACTCCCCCACGAATCGCCTAACCTGACCCAGCGGGAAACCAATCGATTTCTGGACCCTGATCGCCCGATGAATGAGAGGCTGTGGTTGTGTCTCTTACATGCGTCTGATTGGGGTATTTTCTGATGCCGTTGTTGAAACTCTGGAATTCTCTTCGGGGTCAAGCCACTACTACGCCAGAGCCCAAGGCACAGGAATCTCAAAATCCGACGACGCAGGCTTCACAAGCCTCGGCGAAGAGTCACACGAAGGCGGTCAAACGCCCCGCGAAAACAACATTCGGGATGTTTGGGGGTGGCCCCCACAGCGGACTCTGTAAGCAGTTGAAAGCGGTCAGTGTTCATTCAGTGCTGGAAGTTGGCGTGGGGGATGGCTCACAGGCAATCGCGGTGATGGAGACACTTTCTCGTCAATCTGACTCCATTCGCTACTATGCGGTTGATGAGTTTGAACTGGCTGGTGGCGTGAACCTGAAGCAATTTCATCAGACATTGCGGAACCACAACATTCATCCACAATTGTTCCCGGGCTCGGTTGATCAAGGTTTGATGAAGATCGCTCACACCATCGGGTCTGTTGACCTGATTCTCGTGGCCGACGCCAGCGTGATTGACAATAACCCTGCGGTCACGGGAATACTCGCTCGGATTTCTCACGAAGGAACGGGCGTGCTTGTCGCTCGAAACGATGCGTGGAGTTCCATGGAAGTGTCCATCGGAAATCAATCTCGTCGAGCGGCTTGATTCTTCCCAGAATGTGTTCTCCGAGGGGTGAATTCCCCGCAAGCGGTTTCAGACAACGCTTTCTTGCTTGACCGATCTGTTTTTTTGTTCAGGATCGAACAAGTCGCAGGAAAAAAAATCGCCTCGCGACAGTGCAGACAGTGCATCTGCCAACTGGGCTGATGCACTCGGAAACAGGTTCAGACTGGAGATGCCAGTAGATGTGTGGAATTGTTGGCTACGTCGGAACAAGCCAAGCTTGTCCTTTTTTGGTGGAAGGGCTCCGTCGGCTGGAATATCGCGGCTACGACAGTTCGGGCTTGGCGATCCACACCGGTGAATCGGTTGGCGTGACTCGTTCGGTTGGAAGAATTGATGCCCTGGCTAGCCGACTGGAAGAAGCCCCGTTATCAGGCTGCCTGGGAATTGGCCATACACGTTGGGCAACTCACGGGCCGGCCACCGAGCCTAACGCCCACCCCCACCTAGGTGGTGATGGTGAGGTGGCACTCGTTCACAACGGTGTGATCGAAAACTTTCAAACCCTTAAAAATGAATTGGTCGAGAAAGGCTACTGCTTTCGGTCCGAAACTGACAGCGAAGTGATTGCCCACTTGCTGGCCGAGAATCTCAAGAAGTCTCCGGACGTCACTGGCAAGCCTAATGTTCGTTATTTGAACGCGGTACAAATGACGCTCGCCCGTTTGCAGGGAACCTATGGGCTGGCAATCAGTTTTATTGACAAGCCTAGTTTGATGATCACAGCGCGTTTCGGTAGCCCTCTTGTGATCGGAGTGGGACAAGGTGAGTACTTTGTTTCTAGCGACGCTTCTCCTTTAGCTGGTCGCACTGACCGAATTGTCTATCTCGCAGATCATCAAATTGCAGTCCTCACTCCCGAAGGATTCTCAGTTCTCCATCGTGATCAAGGCAAAGTACGAGTGGACATCCAACCTCTGCAGGTTGAGAGTGGTGAAGCCAATCTGGAAGGATTCGACCACTTCATGCTCAAAGAGATCTACGAGCAACCTGAGTCTCTTCGCAATGCCATGAGAGGTCGGCTGGACGATGAAAATGCCACCGCCGTTTTTGGAGGACTCAATCTGACACCGCAGCAGCTAGGCAACGTCGAGCGAATCATTTTGACGGGTTGCGGGACGAGTTGGCACTCTGCCTTGGTAGGCGAATACCTGATTGAGGAGCTGGCTCGAATCCCGGTGAGTGTTGAATACGCGAGCGAGTTACGCTACCGCAATCCACCCATCGAAAAAAACACGCTTGTCTTTGGGCTGACCCAAAGCGGAGAAACCGCTGACACGCTGGCGGCGCTTCGCGAAACAAAACGCAAAGGGCATCGCACTCTGGCAATCTGCAACGTGGTTGCCAGTTCCATTGCTCAGGCAGCCGATGGAGGGGTGTACTTGCATGCAGGACCTGAAATCGGAGTCGCAAGCACCAAAGCCTACACATCGCAATGCTGTGTGCTGGTGATGCTGGCACTTTACTTTGGCCGAATGCGGCATCTCAGCTTTGAGAACGGTCGGCAGGTAATCGAGAATTTGCGAACACTCCCCAACGCGGTTCAGATCGCGTTGGGATGCGATACCAAAGTTCGCGAAGTCGCGGAAAAATATCACAAGGCCGACAATTTTCTGTATCTCGGACGGCAATTCAATTTTCCAACAGCCCTCGAAGGTGCTCTGAAACTGAAAGAAATCAGCTACATCCACGCAGAGGGGTATCCCGCTGCCGAAATGAAACACGGTCCAATTGCTCTGGTAGACGACGCCACTCCTAGCGTATTCATCGTCCCCCAAGGGACGACTTACAGCAAAGTCATGGCCAACATGGAAGAAGTCAAAGCGCGTGGCGGTCCCATCATCGCCATTGCAAGCCACGACGACCCCCAGGTGGACAAAATTGCAGATGACGTGATTCGAATCCCACAGGTTCCGGAGTTTTTACAACCCATCGTGACCATCGTGCCCCTGCAGCTGTTGTCGTATCACATTGCACTGCTTCGTGACTGCGACGTGGACAAACCGCGAAACTTGGCAAAAAGCGTCACTGTTGAATAGGAACTGCTTAATCGCTGACGGCTGCCAAATAGTGTTATAGGACTCATCTAGTCAGAGAACTTATCTATCAGAACAGGGAATACCGTGCCATGAAAACTCCTGGCTTAAGCTACAATTCACGAAAAGCATTGATTGTGAATATCGGGGAAACTGCTGGAACAGAAATTGCCGAACTGATCGCACAGATGGCGGCTGAGATCGAAGAACTGCGTCGCACCAAAGTGAATGTCACGCGAATTATCCCCGGTATCCCTGAGCCGCACAACACAGCCGCAGAAGAACCTGTCTAAAGTCGAAATAAGCCAAAATTCATGAGCCAACATCTGGTTACCGGTGCCGCCGGATTCATCGGTTTTCATCTTTCAATGCGTTTGCTTGCGCGGGGAGAAGAAGTCGTTGGCTTTGATAATCTCAATGACTACTACAGTGTTAGCCTGAAACGCGATCGCTTGAAGCTTCTGACAGAGTTTGACAACTTCAAGTTCGTAGAAGCCGATCTGGCTGACCAAACAAAAGTCGACCAAGTCTTTCGCGACCACAATTTTGACCGAGTTGTCAACTTGGCTGCTCAGGCGGGCGTCCGTTACTCGCTTGAAAATCCACGTGCCTACACGGAAAGTAACATTGTAGGTTTCTTGAATATTCTTGAAGCCTGCCGGCATGCCAAGACACCTCATCTGACCTATGCAAGCAGTAGCAGTGTGTACGGCGGTGGGACCAAAATGCCCTTTGGTACTGCTGACCGTGTTGACCATCCTTTGAGTCTTTATGCTGCCACCAAAAAAAGCAATGAACTGATGGCCCACACGTACAGTCACCTGTATGGGCTACCCACCACTGGCCTGCGTTTTTTCACCGTATATGGTCCATGGGGACGCCCTGACATGGCGTTGTTCTTGTTCACGAAAGCTATTCTCGAAGGGCGTCCCATTGACGTTTTCAATGAAGGGCGAATGCAGCGTGACTTCACGTACATTGACGACATCGTTGAAGGCGTTGATCGAACTTCCGCAAGAATTGCAGCACCAGATCCCGACTGGAACAGCAGCGCCCCTAATCCCTCCACTAGCGCAGCACCCTATCGGATCTATAACATTGGTAACAATGACCCGGTTGAGTTATCAACGTTCATTGAAACCATTGAGCAAGCACTTGGAATTCAGGCAAAGAGAAATCTAATGCCGATGCAAGCTGGGGACGTACCGGCTACCTTTGCTGACATCAACGCGTTAGAGGATGCAGTAGGGTTCCGCCCCTCAACCAGCATTAGCGTCGGAATCCAGAAGTTCGTTGAGTGGTATCGCGACTACTACTCGATTTAGTATTTCATTTTAGTTTTCGGTTCACTTCGTGACTTTCGGTCCTATGCTTGCTCGGCTTGACTTCTGGACGTTGTAAATCCCGATTGCTGTGACTTCTGGGCATTGATTCCGAACTGCTCTCACTGTCATTGGCTGCGATATCCTTGCGCGGACTGTGTCGTTCTTTCTTCTGAGCAAATGACACCCCGACCACCAGAGAAGAAGCGAGTTGTGCATTCGAAATCGATCCACAATCAGCCTGGCTCGTGACCGCTGAATTATTGAATCTGTGAGACGGTAACCAGACTGTACAATGGGATTTTCGCGAACGGACTAGTCTCCTTTTTGCCAACAAGGCGGTTTACCGGGACACTTCTGCTGATAATCGGTGACTCTGGGGCCGTTCCTACTGCCTCAGCCGTTGACAGTTTGCCGCCAAGAGTTGACAGTAAATCGTGTGAACTGATTCCCTCCTTTCCTATTTTGCGCCCAATGTCTGATGCCAATTCGTCCGCTCCGCGGACCATGCTTGAAAAAATCTGGGACCAACACGTCGTACATGCTCCCGAACAGGGCCCATCGATTCTCTACATCGATCTACACCTTGTTCATGAGGTAACCAGTCCTCAGGCGTTCGAGGGGCTTCGGATCAATGGTCGTCCAATTCGACGCCCAGAACGTACGATTGCAACGCCTGACCACAATGTGCCCACATCAGATCGCAGCCTGCCAATCGCTGATCCAATCAGTCGAAAGCAGATCGAAACACTGCGGGAGAATTGCAAGGAATTTGGTGTCACCCTGTTTGACATTGATGATGTACGTCAGGGAATCGTGCATGTCATCGGTCCTGAAAACGGCTACACGCAACCCGGCATGACCATTGTCTGTGGCGACAGCCACACGGCGACGCACGGTGCTTTTGGCGCGTTGGCTTTTGGAATTGGAACCAGCGAAGTTGAACATGTGTTGGCCACCCAAACCTTGCGTCAGTACAAGCCAAAGACTTTTGAGCTTCGCGTTGATGGGGAATTGGCACCCGGTGTCACTGCCAAAGATATGGTGTTGTACCTGATTGGCCACCTTGGCACGGCCGGCGGCACTGGATACGTGTTGGAATACACCGGTGAATGCATTCGAGCTTTGTCCATGGAAGAACGAATGACGGTATGCAACATGTCCATCGAAGCGGGTGCCCGTGCCGGCATGATTGCACCTGACCAAGTGACCTTCGATTATTTGCGAGGGCTCCCCGAAGTACCCGCAGACTTTGATGCAGCCGTCGAACGCTGGAAAGTACTCGGAAGCGACCCGGGCGCGGTATACGACTTGTCAAACTCCTATCGCGGTGCTGACATCGAGCCGCAAGTCACTTGGGGAACCAATCCTGGCCAAGTACGAAGCATCACTGACCAAGTGCCATCCCCATCTGACTTTGAAGATCTTACCGAACAGAAATCGACTTCAGATGCGTTGGACTACATGGGACTTCAGGCCAACACTTCGATTCATGACATCCCCATTCAACGTGTCTTCATCGGTTCGTGTACCAACGCAAGAATCGAGGACTTACGAGCCGCAGCCACTGTGCTCAAGGGACATCATGTTTCAGGTGATGTCAATGCAATGGTCGTCCCGGGAAGCGGGCAGGTAAAAAAGCAAGCTGAACAAGAAGGGCTTGATCGCATTTTCAAGGAAGCTGGTTTCGATTGGCGCGAAGCGGGATGCAGCATGTGTCTTGCAATGAACCCTGACAAACTCGCTCCGGGTGAGCGTTGCGCAAGCACCAGCAACCGCAACTTTGAAGGTCGACAGGGCAAAGGCGGACGAACTCACCTCGTCAGCCCGGCCATGGCTGCTGCCGCTGCTGTCAAAGGACACTTTGTCGATGTCCGCCAATGGGATTATAAAACTGCGGAATGATCACTGCACCAGATCACACGCCACTGAACCTGTGATCACCGCTGTTTCTTCTGCGAATCATTCCAACCAACTCCAGATCATCCAACTGAAATCGAACTCATGCAAAGCTTTACCATTCATAGCGGTGTTGTTGCGACGCTCGACCGTGCTAACGTGGACACCGACCAGATCATTCCCAAGCAGTTTCTGAAACGAATCGAGCGAACTGGGTTTGGTCAGTTTCTGTTTTACGACTGGCGATTTCAAGATGATGGCACAACACCAAATCCTGAATTTGAATTGAATCAGCCGCACCTTAATGGTGCCTCGATCTTGATTGCCCGCAAGAACTTTGGCAGCGGCAGCAGTCGTGAGCATGCAGTTTGGGCACTGGAAGATTATGGTTTCCGAACCGTGATCGCACCTTCCTTTGCCGACATCTTCTTCAACAACTGTTTTAAGAATGGAGTTCTGCCCATTGTTCTGGACGAAAAACACATTGAAGAGATCTTCAAGCGATCAGCCACGCCATCCCCGTACGAGCTAACCGTCAACCTGAAGGAGCAGACAGTTGAAGACACCGATGGCCTGAAACTAACATTCGAAATTGATCCCAGCCGCAAGCACAATCTCCTGCATGGGCTGGATGACATAGCAGAGACACTTCAGCTGGAAGAGAAGATCTCTGCGTATGAAGAAGCTCGCACTTGGTAGAGACGGCTTTGATGACTGATCACGCTGACGTCCACCCAAGCGGTGACCACAAGCGTCCCGGCTGGGTCGGCAAACTGCTTCTGCAAATGCAGCACACAAGCATGCCCCGGGACGTCTGCGATCAATCACCGCTCTAAAATCTGCAACCCAAGTGACCTAACGGTGCTTGGTTGCCATGCTCGGATGAGCGGCAAGCTCCATGTGTCCGAACAGGGTTTGCTCACGGCGAACCAGATAGAATTTGGCCTTGGGACCTTCTTTGATATCCGGATGCTTCAAGATTCCGGCCAGGTCCTTCATGCTCGATGTCTGCCATCCATGAATTCCAAGCAACACATCACCTGCAATGATTCCCTGCCTCTCGGCCGCTGATCCTGGTTTGACTGCTGTCACGTAAAGGCCGCCGCGATACCGCGTTCTCATACGAGAATTCAACCGTCGCATGGTGGAATCGGGAACTGGCTTCGCCTGTACCCCAATGATGCTCCAAGCCAACTCTTTCACGGAGTAAGAGTCCGGAGTTCTCCTCTCCGTCGTCAAAGCCAAATCAAAACGCTCACCACCGCGTTCAATCTCCAACGTCATCGCTTCACCTGGGTTGAGCCCCATCAAAGCGAGAGAGAAGTCGAGCTTGTTGTCTACTTCCTGAGAACCAACGCGGACCACGCGGTCACCCGGTTTCAGTCCTTCCCGTGCGGCAGGACTGCTAGCGGAGACATCGGAAACGGTCACGCCATCACCCTCGCGGGGTCCGCCGCTGGTTCGCA
>JBPCVE010000376.1:0-32234 GCA_051010795.1 Rubripirellula sp. | reverse complement strand
GCAATGCGAGGCGATCCCATGTCCGTGGTAAGCACGACATGGGCATCGAATGCCTCCCGGATCAGTTGATGTTTGATGTTCTGGTGATCGCGAGAGTCCCACAGGTTTTCAAACTCCCATGGGTCGGTAGTCAGGTCGTAGAGCTCGCCGATTTGCTTGTCGTGATACATGCAAAGTTTGTGTTGACGCGTGCGAAACATGGTACCAAAGGTGCCGCTTCCACCGGTGAAATGAGGATCCAAGGCATCAAAATATTCTGAACGCACGAATGGGCGGAGTTCGTTTGCGGGGGTTTCGCCACGCAAGATGGGGATCAAACTTTTACCTTGAATCTGTTCTGGGCTGTTCACGCCGGTGGCTTCCAGCAAAGTCGAGGACATATCAAGTAGTTCAACGAGAGCCTCGCTTCTCAAGTTCTGCTGGAAATGTCCCGGCCATGAAAAGATCAAGGGTACCCTGACTAACCCCTCGTAAAATCGACAGCCTTTGTACATCAGGCCATGGTCGCCCAATGCTTCGCCGTGATCACTCGTAAATAGGATGATTGTATTTTTGCGTTGCCCTGTCGCTTCAAGTGTATGGAGGATACGCGCTAGCTGGTCATCAATTTGCGCGATCATCGCGTAATACAGAGCTTGTACGCGATGGGCATCATGCTCTTCGGGCGTTCTGATCTCGTCTTGGAAATCCAGTTCTCCAAGTTTCGCCTGCTGCTCAAGGTCGCTGGGGCGGAAGTGCGGTCCTGGCATGTCAGCGGGATCAAACCGATCTGCGTATGCTTTGGGAGGAATGAATGGTGGGTGAGGATCATAAACATTGAGATTCAGCAGCCAAGGCGATGAATCGTTCATGCGATCTTGAATGAACTCAATGGCGCAATCGCTTGCCCAGGTTGTTTGGTGCATTTCGGGACAGACGCGTTCCGCGCTTTCTCTCATGGCGTCAAGATCCCCACCCTGTTGACGTACCCAATCTGCGTAGTGGTGCCCCTCAGACCAGTCATCACGTGGTGCATGACTGAATTGCCAGTAGTCAAAGCCATCATCGATCCGAGGTTCTGTTCGATACCCGGAGCTTTGAAGATGAAACTTGCCAATCATGCCACAGTGATAACCAGAGTCGGCGATCAGTTTGGTAATGACTGGCTGATTTGCAGGAAAGGACTCATTGCCATTTCGCGTGTTGTGCAAGCGTGACGGGTACATCCCAGACATGAAGCTCGATCGACTGGGGGTACAGATTGGGCTTTGGCAGTAGGCATGCGTGAAAGCGACGCCCTCAGTAACGAGGCTGTCGATGGTTGGCGTGCTGACATGAGAGTTTCCCAATGCACCGATGGTGTCAAATCGCTGTTGGTCCGTGCAGTACCAGAGGATATTCGGGCGTTCCATCTGAGACATCTCGTATAGGGTGGCAGTTGGTCAGTGTCGAATTGAATGATCAGTCATCAGCACATGAGTTTTTGTTCGGCTGGGTTCCACTCTGCGGATTTCATCGGCATCCGTGATGAGACCGAATCCGGTGGATATGACGATCTTCGCTTGAGAATCAGTTCGGAAGCCTGCGTTGCAGCATCACATTTGATTGTGAAGCGTTATCTGCTGGTTGGCAACGACTTGGAATTCGAAGGACGTTTGAGTGGGGCGGCAGAGTTGGTTGGAGAGCGACTTTCGGGGCGGCGACTTTCGGGGCGGCGTTCGCACGGAGAGCACGAGTGCAGCGAAGTGGAGTCCATCTGGAAATGAAAGCGGCAGAGCAGGGGAATGCCAAACGCTGCAGAGTTGAATCACCGTATTCAGAGGCGGGCCACTGATTTCAGTTTTCAATCGCCGTTTCGTTTGCGGCGCGATTGTTTTGTTCACGCAGTTGATTCATCGTTTCAATGATCGCTTGGGCTTGGCAACGAATGGCGCCCTTGGCGTTGTTCGCCTTGAGTGCCTCAGTGCCGCGAGCTTGATATTTGTCGACCTTCTTCCACTCCATCATCCAGTTGTTCTGTTTGGATGCGTCCTTGAGTGCCTGAACAGTCGCACCAAGTCGTTGGTACAGATCAGCGGTCGGGGTTGCATCGTACCGTCGGTAGGGGCCTTTTCCACCCATCGCCACGGGCTCGCTTGGCTCAGGTGCACGGTTGCGAAGTAGCTGGAATGAGGTCGCGACACCACAGATCAATGTCAGCATGGTGGTCATGATCATCAGGCCCCAGCTTTGCATCAACGCAGCGACTACCGTCGTTGCAAAGCACAGCAAGGTGACGCCAACCAAGATCGGCAAAATTTGATTCTTTGGGTCCGTGCCAGATTTACCTTTTGCGGGCTTGCTTGTGCCGCTCGCTGAAGATGACTTGACGCGAACGACAACCACGGTGGTGTTATCTGATCCACCTCGTAAATTCGCCAAATCAACCAGCACGCGGGTCGCGAGATCTTCCGGAAGGCAGTCGATCAGGGCACCGATTTCACAGTCATCAACCAATCCCGTGAGTCCATCACTGCACAATAAAAAGGCATCTCCAGTTTCGACCGGGAACGGACCCTCAATATCGATTTCGACTTCGGCGTTCGGGCCCAGTGAGCGGGTGATCACGTTCTTGGGAATCGACTTTCCCCAAATGCTCGTGTCAATGTGCCCGCTTGCCTCCATTTCCCAGACCAAAGAGTGGTCGAAGGTGAGCTGTTCGAATGTCCCCTTGCGAAGACGATAAACCCGGGAGTCGCCGACGTGTGCGATCAATGCCCCCTCAGGTACCAGAGCGAGCGAGCAGGCCGTCGTTCCCATATTGTGAAATTCAGGATTGCTTTGCCCGCGATGGTGAATTTCCGCGTTGGCTCCGGTGACCGCATTCCGCAATGCTTCGGCTGGTTTGGCTTCCGAATTTCGGAAGTAATGCATCGCAATCTGCTCGGTTGCGATTTGGCTTGCTAATTCACCGGCGGCGTGTGCGCCCATCCCATCGGCGACGACAAACAGATGCCCCCGTGTCCAAAACCGCTCTTCGGTCTTGGCTGGTAAGCTCACCATCGAATCTTGGTTGTTCGCCCGACGCATACCGACATCGGTGAGCTCAGCGAACACGATTCCTGAATTCCAACGATCCGACACCAAAAACAACTCTTGCGACAGATGGGTAAAAAAAGGGACGCAGCATACGGGATCATATCATTATGATGACGTACGACTTGACCGATCAACGGCACGCCCCGAAGTATAACCAGCTTGTTCGGCACTGCGGGGGGGGGTAAGGCTGAACCGGATGATATGCCCGAGTAAATTGCTCGTCAGGACGCAAAGTCGGTTCGATCGTGCCATTTCTACGCAAAATGCCGGTGAAAGTCCGGGTTGGCTTGAAGGCGGAATGAGCGATCGCAAGTGTAGGAGCAAGATTTCTCGGTGCTGAATATCGACATGCTCTTTGTCCGAATCACCAATCTCTGACACGAATTCCGGAATGGCTCCGTTCAACTCATCTGCTTTCAAACGGTATTGAATTGACTTTTTCTATCTCATGCGAAGGCTGGGAATGCGATTTGAACTCTCATGGGCGGATGTGACGCAGTTTGAGGCATCGAATTGCGGTGGGTCTGGGCCAACAATCCCAATAGCAGCAAATCCCGATAGCTGGCGGGTGCCAAGGGCATGCAAGAGTCATCCTATGGCCTGGCAGACTGAAAGATTTGTCTGCAAGTGCATTCGGCTGTGCGGTTTAGGTTGGTTTTCGTTCGGATCGCTGGCCAGCCCGTCGCAGGAGGCAAAACCGCTGGGTGGGTCAAAACGGGACCGTTGGCAATGGTGGCGTTTGAACTGCATTGGCCTGTCGGATAGCGTTCAAGCTAGAGTCGCCTGTAACATGTGTAGAGAGATGCGGCATGTTGGGGGACTCATCTGTCTGTTGCAGTATGAATCGACCTCGGAGGGGCATTGGTTGTAGCGAGGCCTTGGCGAAAGAAATTGAACGGAATTACAAGCTCTGCGAGTGATTGGGAGTCACAGCCTCTGCGGCAACGTTGCCGTTTGATCGGCAAGGTCGCTGCTGCGATTGCCGCGAGAGCCGCAGAGTTAACAGCGTTATCGAGCACCGATCAACGCGTGGATCCGGTGGAGACGATCACTGCCGAGCTTTTGCCCACTTGCAGCGCCCTCCGCTTCATCGGACGTCGGGGTAGCAAAGTGCTGCGAAGCCGGGCGTACAACGCCTTGGGGCGACCTGCTTGGCTGTGGGGCGTTCGCAGTCGTGTTCATCGAAAACCTCGAGGCAAAGTCCTCGTGTTGGGGACATGGAACTACCCGATTTTTCTGCCAGGTGTTCAGGCGGCTCAGGCATTGGCCGCTGGCAACACGGTGCTTTTGAAACCCGCGGTGGGGTGCGAGCAGGTAACTTCCTGTCTCGTCAACGCCTTTTACGAGGCCGGAGTTCCCGAATCGGCATTACAAATGTTGCCGTCCAGGACGGAGTCGGCCATCCAGGCAATCGATAATGGCGTCGATTTGATCGTACTTACGGGATCGTCTGAAACAGGGCGGAAAGTACTTCGCCAAGCTGCTGAGACGGTTACGCCCACCATCATGGAATTGAGTGGGTGTGATGCTGTGGTGGTTTTGCCCGGGGCAGACATCGCTCGAGTAGCGGATTGCATTGCATTCGGTTTGAAGTTCAATGCGGGGGCCACTTGCATTGCGCCACGACGCATCATCGCTGAACACCGCGAGGCTGACCTTTTGAAAACGGCCCTGCGTGAACGCCTCGATCAAACGGGGTGTGCCACCGTTCATGCCGCCGCCCGGGCGGAGGCTGCTAAACAGATTTCAGGTGCTATTTCTCGCGGCGCCGTCGACGTTCTTGAGCAATTTGACGAAACGCTACTGCTCGACTGCGGCAAAATGACCCCGGTATTACTCGACGGCGTAGAACCCCACGACGACATCGCGGCGGCAGATCTTTTTGCACCCGTCACCAGCCTCGTGCGTGTTTCGTGCTTTGGCGAGTCTATCGAAATCGTCAATCAATGCCCCTATCGGTTGGCCGTATCGATTTTTGGGCCTGGAAAAATTGCAGAGTCGGTAGCGGTGCAGCTCGATGTTGGTACCGTGTGTGTCAACGATCTCATTGTGCCCACTGCTGATCCACGTTTGCCATTCGGTGGGCGGGGCGAAAGCGGGTTTGGTGTGACACGTGGGGAAGATGGGCTGTTGGCGATGAGTGTGCCAGTAACGATTAGCCGCAGGCACGGGAAATTTGCACCACATTTGCAACCCCGGCGATCAACGGATGCCCAAACCTTGCTAGGGGCGCTACAACTACTACATGCCGGAACATTGACGGAACGCTGCAGCGGCCTCAAAAATATGATTGCCGCAGCGAAGACTGTACGAAGCGTTGGTGTGAGCCACCAAGACAAGGAAACTCAAGCTACATCGCTGGAGAAGGAAAATAACTCATGATTGCATCTGATCCGAAGCAGTCCCATGTCGTTGTAATTGGCAGTGGACTGGCTGGTTTGTCATCTGCCTGTGTCTTGGCCGCCCGCGGGCATCGAGTGACTGTGCTCGAGAAAAACGACTGGTTTGGTGGCAAGGCTGCTGTGCATCGTGACCAGGGCTATCGTTTTGACATGGGCCCGACCATCCTTACTTTGCCCGGAGTGCTTCGACGAGTATTCGAGGAAGCCGGCAAAAAACTTGAGGATTACATCGATATGGTGCGACTGGATCCCCAGTGGCGCTGCTTCTTTGAAGGGGACAGAAGTAAAGGCGAAGAGAACACCGTATTGGATCTGGTTGACAATACAGATGAGATGGTCGGCAACATCGACCGGCTCACGCGGTCCACGTCCAATGGTGAGGGTTACCGGCGTTTCCTTGAAATGAGCGAGGGACTGCACGACGTTTCAAAACGCTTCTTCTTCTGGAAAAGCGTTGGCGGGCTCTCTGACACGATGGATGTCGCGGGCTCTTTCTCCGCTGCTGTTCTCAAGGACGTGCTGTCTTTGCGGATGGGCCAAAGCGTCGCGTCAGTCGTGCGAAAGCATGTGCCGGATCATCGTGTTTCTCAGATGATGGATCACTTCACTCAATATGTGGGCTCGTCTCCGTACGCCTCGCCTGCTGTTCTGTGCGGGATCGCTCACATGCAGACGGAAGAGGGAATCTGGTATCCGATCGGGGGCACGCGGGCAGTACCGGAAGCTCTCGGTCGCTTGGCTGGGGAACTAGGCGTCGATATCAGGTGTGGCACTGACGTGATGAAAATCAACACGTCCGGCAAGACTGTCACCGGCGTCGTCACGGCGGGAGGAGAAGAGATCAGCTGCGATGCGGTTGTCAGTAACTGCGATGCTGTGCGAACTTACCGAGAACTGTTGGGTGAAACACCACAGGCCGCAAAGTTCCAGAAAAAAGACTACGAGCCAGCCTGCAGCGGAGTGGTGCTGTACTTAGGTCTGAATCGACGATTCGATCAATTACTGCATCACAATTTTGTCTTCTCTCAAGATCCTGAACAGGAATTTGATTACATCTACAAACGCGGTGAGCCCGCTCCTGATCCCAGTGCGTACGTTTGTGCGCCGGCCATCAGTGAGTCGCAAGTGGCTCCCGAAGGTGGCGAGGCGTTGTACATCCTCGTGCATACGCCGTATCTACGTCCAAATCACAATTGGAAAGAAATGTTGCCCAAGTATCGCGACGTGATCTTGGACAAACTGGAGAGGACTGCCGGCATGAGCGGGATCCGTGACTCGATCAAGTGCGAGTCTTCCTTGACCCCTGAAGGGATTCACAACCGCTATCGGGTTTTGAACGGCGCCATCTATGGTTTAGCGAGTCATGGCAAGTTTCTCGGGGCTTTCAAGCCAGCAAATCGTCGTAAAGATCTAAGTGGACTCTATCTCGCTGGAGGGGCCGCACATCCCGGCCCCGGTATGCCGATGGTACTGATGAGTGGTTGGATTGCGGCAGATTCGCTTGATGCAGACGCCAAGGCCGGCAAGCTGGCCGCTGTATGACAGTTGCCTGCTGCCTCGATTCACAGCGACCAGTGAGGACCGAGACGCAAGGCTCGCGTCCGTAAAGACGGGCAGTTGCCGCAGCGGGGGGCCGCTGCACAGTCAGTCTATGACCGCCAACTTCACCTGGCTAACTCACTGTTCTCTGCCCGGTTGCTCGCGGCAGCGGCTGAAAATTTGGCAGCTCATTTCGCCTTGCGTTGGCTGTCCATGTTCATTCGGCCGTTGTTTGGGGATCAAGGATCTCCACGACCATCGTTTTCTGGGGTCAAAAGGCAATTCCGGTTGTCATCTTCTCTCTCGGCCAACTTGTCCGTCGGGGGCGAGGTTCCCGCAGATTCCTCGTTTGGGCAGGTGGGGCTTGCCTTGTTTGCATACTTGATTGTCTCAAGTGAGGCGTCGCCGGTTTCGATATCGGTCAAACACCCAACAGTTTTCTAAGAGGATGGTGCGGTATGAGAATGTTACTTCGTTACACAGCCGCCTTCGCCGTGGTTGCCATGCTGGCCCCAGCGGCGAAAGCTGCAGACATTGTTGACACGGCAGTGAGTGCCGGTAGCTTCAAGACCTTGGCAGCAGCTCTGGGTGCGGCTGACCTTGTCGACACTCTCAAAGGCCAAGGGCCGTTCACGGTGTTTGCTCCCACAGATGAGGCATTCAAGAAACTGCCCGAAGGGACGGTCGCTGAGTTGCTCAAGCCTGAGAATAAGGCAGCACTCGCGGGAATTTTGACTTACCATGTCGTGCCGGGTTCAGTCATGGCCGAGCAAGTCGTCGAACTGTCAGGTGCCACGACGGTCAACGGGCAACGCGTTGATATTAAGGTTGACGACAATGGAGTGATGGTTGATGGTGCCAAGGTTGTGACCACTGACATCCAATGTGACAACGGCGTGATTCACGTGATTGATTCGGTGATCTTGCCAGCCGACAAGACCATCCCCGAGACAGCGTCTGCCGCTGGTTCGTTCGGAACATTGCTCGCCGCAGTCGGTGCGGGTGGCCTTGCCGAAACGCTGGGCTCAGAAGGTCCGTTCACAGTGTTCGCACCTACAGACGAGGCGTTCGGAGCCCTACCTGCTGGCACGATTGAGACATTGCTGAAGCCAGAGAATAAACAGCAATTGGTCGACATTCTGACCTACCACGTGGTTGCCGGACGGGTCTATTCGCCCGACGCATTGGCTGCCAAAAACGCAAAGACCTTACAGGGAACGACGATCGCGATTGCACCAACAGAGGGCGGCGCAAGCGTCAATAGTGCGAGACTGTTGACCACAGATCTTGATGCATCCAACGGAGTGATTCACGTGATTGATCGTGTACTCATCCCAAGCGGGAAGAAAGTTGACGCGAAGAAAATGATTTTTGATGCAATCTCGACGGGCGTACCGATGTACAACGCTGGCCACCACTCGCAATGTGCCAGTCTCTATCAACGGACTATGGAAACCGTCATGTCAGCCACGACTGACACGGAAATGCGTTCGCACATGAAAATGGTGCTCACTGCCGCGAAGCGGGAGACCTGTCCGATGGAGCGTGCCTGGACATTGCGACGTGGCATGGACCAGATGTACGCCCGTCTGCCTTAAAGCCATCACAGTCTGGCGTTCAGTCAGTTTCATTTGATGTTGCGAAAATCCTGCTGCGACTCTCCCTCGGTGAGTCGCAGTTTTTTTTTTGATACAGGCAGTCGCCACGTCCAGCTGTTGCTGGGGGAAATCAAGGATTTGGTGTACCACTGGGGACTGCAGCTAAAGTGGGATCAATGACGGTGAAGCCTGAAAAGCTGTTTCCATGCAGTTTGGTATTTGTGTTTGACTGATCGATCAACAGGTCGAAGGATCCGCTTTCGGTCCCGCTGACACGACAGTTGGAGATCGTCGTATTGTGGGTTTTGTTAAAACGAATCCCAGACTTGCATTCGGACATGATCAGACCGTTGAGCAGGCATCCGGAGCAGTCAGAAAGTCTCACCCCTCCCATGTCAGTCGCAAGGCGATACAGGGTCGAGTTCGTCAACATGCAATCGGTGCAGTGAGAAAACTGTATGATGCCCGGGCGTACAAACTGCCGGGGGTTGAACGTGTTTGAGCTGACTACAACCCGCTGGCTGTATTCGACCGTTAAGTTGTTCGGCATGGGTGCGAAGAAAGTATTGCCAGTGACTGTCACGTCATGGCTGTGACGAATGTCGACCAGTGTGCTTGTATCGCTCAGGACGTTACCTGAAATGGTAACTGAGTTGATTGGGTAGATTGCTTTGCCGGATAGTCGGATATTGGCGCCGCCCGGCGCGATCGTCTTGTCGTTCTTGGCACCGTAATTTGCAGAGTGTTGGATCGTGTTGCCAGTGATCGCGATCTCGGCGATGGATTTTGAAGCATCTTGCTCAGAGCCGCTGACATCAATCCAGATATTAGCGGTCTTCGTTTCGGTTGTGTCCTCAGGCATGTTGCCTTCGATGTCACAGCCCGTCACGTGCAAATTGCGTACATTGCCATCGCGAACGACAATGCCGCCTTCGCGGTTGTAAGAGATATGCGAGTTGCTGACGTTGATTTGGTGCAGATTGACATCGTCCAGATACAAACCGACGCCTGAATTTTCATAGAGATGGCAATTCGCGACAATCACGTTTCGATTGCGTACGGTGAGATGAATGCCGTGGTGGCACCATCGAATCGACATTCGTTCAATGACCGCGCCCACGGTTTGTTGTAGATTGATTCCACCGGCTTCCGGGTGTCCTCCGAGGATTTCGAATCCGCTGAACGTTGGCATTCGTTCGTTCCAGGTCTTTGCCGAAAAAGATTTAGGTGATGCGGTCCCCGTGTGGTTACCCTGAACTAAGATGGCAGGGCCCGGACCAGTCATGATCAAGGTTGATCCATTGGTAGAGGTAATGGATGCAGCACCGTGTTTGCCGAGTTGTAGGGTCAGCGGGCGATTGATTCGGTAGAACTTTTCGGTGAGGACGACGACGCCTTTCTGGCTGTCAATTAATGATTGCAGTCTGTCGGTGGAATCCGGCAGTGAATCAAAGTCTGCCACTTGTTCCGTGGTTTTTTGCCATTGTGCCTGAGTGATTCGAGGAGCGAGCGTTACGAAGGTCAGGGTAATGATGGTGCATGTCAGGACCGTATTGGATTTCATCATGATTTTTGACAGCGATAAGCAAGTTGATTGGGGCAACGTGGATGTGTTGCAGACTGTTCAGGGAGAGTATGATAAAGCAGACTTCGTGAACGTGTGGAAAATTTTGTTTTTCGAATTGGGGTGCCCACGTCGCCGCTTTCTTGAGTCCAACCGTGCGTAATCAGGACGATGATCTGAAATGAAAGGTGTCCGTAACCCGATAAAACCAAGGGTGAGAATCGGGGTTCTATTGGGTTGTTTGCTGACAGGTACCTGCTTTCTGCACGGCTTTGGAATACTTGATGCGGCCGAGTCAGGCGTCGCCACCAACGGCTCCGAAACGATGGTTCCGCCGAATCATGAGGCGGTTGTGACGCAAATCAATCAACATGTGCAGCAAGGTTATCGTGACAAGGGGCTGGAACCGGCCAGCCCTTCTGGTAACCGAGCGTTTGTACGACGCGTGTATCTTGATTTGGTGGGCAGGATTCCGAAAGTTGCCGAGCTGGAGAGATGTCTGGAAAACGGCATTGAGACCAGGCAGGAACGCGGACGTCTGATTGAGCAGTTATTGCAAAGTGAAGAGCACGTCATTCATTGGGCTGATTTGTTCGACACTTTATTGATGGGCCGAGCCGCTGAAGATAAGTACATGAAACGGCGGCAGCATCAGTGGCGTGCGTTCCTCGAAAATTCTATCCGCACGAATCAGCCGTGGAATGAATTTGTTGAGGACATCCTTTTGGCAAGACCCTCCGATGCGACCAAACAGGGCAGCACTTGGTTTTTGTTCGAACGTAATAATGATTACCAGAAAATTGCCGAAGCTATCGCTCCCGCTGTGTTTGGAATCCGCATCGAATGCGCTCAATGTCATGACCACATGCTGGTCGATGAAATCAAGCAATCGCATTACTGGGGATTGGTTGCTTTTTTTAATCGGGGAAAAAACGAGAATAGAAAAGTGGGGCCACAGGTTACAGAAAGTGCGATTGGGGGCTTTTCGGATTTCGCCGATCTGTTGGGAGATAGCACGCCCAATCGATTAGCCTTTTTGGAGGTTGATACGGTTGAGGAGGAACGTCCGACTAAAGACGAAAAACAAGCCGATGCAGACGATTTGTATCGAGCTGGGCAAAGTGAAAATGAGCCTCGCGTGCCGATGTTCTCGCGTCGGGAAAAGTTTGTCACCAAGGTCGTACGCGACCATCCACGCGTTGCTCGTGCCCTTGTTAACCGTGTATGGGCACTGCTCATGGGACGCGGCATTGTTCACCCGTATGACGAGATGGACAGTATTCATGCCCCCAGCCATCCGGAGTTGCTCGATTGGTTATCAAGGGATTTCAGAGACAGTGGCTACAATGTGCGTCGTTTGATTCGTGCGATCGTTTCCAGCGATGCCTATCGGCTTGCATCGCGGCGTCCCGAGGATGTCGATGATCCTGCAACCTTTGCGTATTATCTGGAACGCTCATTGACGGGCGAGCAGTTGGCAAGATCGACGATGATTGCACTATTCGGAGATGTGCGTGATGATCAGGCGGTGAACGCGGTATTTCGTCAGCAGTTTCCCGACCTGTTGCCGGATCAACAGGTAGCCAATATCAGAGAGTCACTGTTTCTGAGTAATGGCCAGAAAATGCAGGATTTGCTGGCGGCTAGCAATCAACCTACGCACTTGATTCCGCGGTTGGCACAAATGGATAATGCTCAAGAGCAGGTGAATCTTCTCTTTGAGGTGATGTTTGCACGGATGCCAGATGCAGAGGAGAACGCTGTCGTAAAATCCTATCTCAGCAAGCGAGGTGGGACTGCAGAATCGATTCGACAGGTGGCGTGGTCGATGTTGACAAGTGCGGAATTCAGGTACAACCATTGATCGAGTTTTGTAGCATATGAAAAAGCGTCAGTACTCACTGAGTCGTAATTCCCTGCAAAGTCATCATGCGACGCAGCACACCTGTGGCAGTGCTGAGCATACGGTCCATCGTCGTTTATTTCTTCAGGGAACGATGGCTGCTGGTGCTGCTTCGACCGGAAGTTTCAGTGGTTTGTTTTCTGTCCCTGCCTTGGCCGATGTTGCGAAAAAATCAGGCAAAAAGTGTATCTTGCTTTGGTTATGCGGTGCCCCCAGCCAATTTGAGACATGGGATCCCAAGCCGGGTACTGAGACCGGCGGGCCGTTTCCCGCAATCCCTACGAATTTGCCGGGCGTGAAGGTGAGTTCATTGATGCCGCAATGTGCGAAAATCATGGACAAGTTGGCTGTGGTACGCAGCATGAAGACGGAACCTGGAGAGCATTTTCAAGGGATCGATGTGCTCACTCGCGGTGACAAACCAAGGCCACCTTTCACGCGGCCGATTCTAGGCTCGGTGATCGCTCAGCAATTGGGACAGTTGGATAGCCCAGTGCCACAGTTCGTGCTGCTCGATCCGTGTCCCGAAGGAAACGAATTCAAGCAATTCAAAGCGGGAAATTGGGCCGGATGGTTAGGGGCTGAATATGGCCCGATCAGAGCGGGGGGAGACTATGCCATTCCGAATATCAATCGGTTACCTGAGATCAGTGAGGTTGATCACGCTGACCGTGAAGCACTGCGGCAGTTTCTGAGTCGCAAGTTCGAAAAGGATCAACGAAGCGAAGCAGCTGCCTCCCACAATGCGGCTTTCAATCGAGTTAATGGATTGATGAGTTGTGCTCCACTGTTCGATTTGAAGCGTCTGCCAGAAAAGGACCGCCAGCGTTACGGGGGTGGGGCCTTTGCACAGCATGCACTTCAGGCTCGGCATTTGATCGAAAATGGCTCTACATTTGTGATGGTCGCCAACGGAATGCCTTGGGACAATCACGTATTCCAGCATGAAATGCACCAAATGCTGGTGCCCGAACTCGATAATGTCCTGTTCCAGTTAGTCACGGATCTTGAAGATCGGGGAATGTTGCAGGACACGCTGGTCATAGCGATGGGCGAGTTTGGCAGGACACCTTGGTTGAATGAAGCTCGTGGCCGCGATCATTATCCCAAGGCTTGGAGCATGGCCATGGCGGGTGGTGGGATTAAGGGAGGTGTTGTGCATGGAGCGACGGACCCTCTTGGATTCGAGGTGGTAGACGGGCAGGTCGACAACCGAAATCTCTTTGCCACGATCTTTGAAGCCTTGGGAATCGATCCACATCAGGAATATGAGCTGCCCGGTTTGCCAACATTTCATCGTGTTGAAGACGACACGCAACCTATCCGCGAGATTTTAGTCTGACGCATTTGATATGGAAAAAATTGAACTCAAACGCACGAAGGAATTTGATTTGCCCAGTGGGGTGCTGGCTGCAGCAGTTTCCCCCGATTCAAAGCAGGCGGTTGTCGGGTGTTTGCACGGCGTCTATCGCTTGGACCTCGAAAGCGGAGAACATGATCGGCTATATCAGCACGATAGTTATGTCAGTTCAGTCGCTTGGTTGGGAGAGAACGGCGTTGTCACGGCTGGGTATGACGGAGAGTTACGTTGGTTTGATCTTGGCACCGATACCTTTTTGCGGCGTCAAAAGGTGCATGAGTTCTGGTCTTGGGACATGACCGTTTCTCCCGATCAAATGTATGTTGCCTCAGTCACCGGACAATACATCGCAGGCGGGTACAAGTACGAGCCCCAGGCTGAGAAGGAACCCTCGATCCGTATTCTCTCTGCCGCGACAGGTGAGGTTCTCTGGAGCCTGCCCCACGTGCCTTCGGTTCAGGCTGTCGCAATCAGCCCTGATAGCAAATGGGTGGCCGCTGGGAATTTGATGGGTGAAGTGCGAGTCTACAGCCTCGATGATGGCAGTCTTGAGGCTCAGTGGACTACACCGGACTTTACAAGCTGGGGGATCATCAAAAGTCACTGCTATCTGGGTGGCATCTTTTCCATGAAGTTCTCGCCCGATGGCGAGCAGTTGTTGTTAGCAGGAATGGGGCCGATGCGTGACCCGATGGCTGGTAATGGGAAGCAGTTATGGCAGCGGTGGGCATGGCGTGCGAACGAGCCTGCCAAGGTAGCTCAGACACATGATGGTGAGGCTGGTGAGGGGCTGATGGAAACGCTTGCGGTGCACCCGGAAATCACCCATTTCCTGATGGGAGGGCGACTGCGCGGCGGGGATTGGAATGCAGCCTTGTTCGATCACGAATCGGGTGCCCGCATGGCCTCGTTGAAAACCGGGTATCGTGTCACCGACGCTTGCTATCTTGCGGACGGCAAGCATGTATTGCTGGCGGGCTCGAAGGGGCAACCCAAGAAAAACAAGAAGGGCAAGTTTAACGATTTTGGGCGAGTCGAGGTCTACTCATTCTGAGTTTTCCCGCCTTGCCGGTAAAACCTAATTCGCTTCAGCTTGTATCCTTAACCCACCAAGGTCTATTTTTGCTGGAACGCCTTGGATTGAATCAAGGCGTGTAGGAAGGCACTGATTTGATTCCCCTGAGTTCCTGCCTTTGCAAGGATCTCATCTGTCAGGATTCTGTCAGAAAAGCCATACGGTCTGCCCAGTCCGTATGCGATCAGAGCCTCGGAAAAACCACGAGCAAACTGCTGCTCCTGCTTGGCAATTTGGTCGCGCAGCTCAAAGAAGTTTGCAAAGGTGTCGCCATTGGGCAGAGTACCACTGGGGTCGATCACGTGTGTCTTCCTTCGCTTGATTTTCTTGTTCGCGACGAGGCTCACTTTTTCCTCAACTCGCCACTGTCCTGTTGCATCAAAATTGTGTAATCCGAATCCAATCGGATCGATTTTTCGATGGCATTGAGCACACTGCGGTTCTTCCATGTGCGCGGCTTGCATTTCTCGCGCAGATAGAAGTTTGTCGGTCAACCGGCTCAGTTGTGGAACGTTAGCGGGAGCTGGCGGTGGTGGATTATGGAGAACTTTTCTCAGCACCCATGCGCCTCGTTCGACAGGGGATGCCCGTTCGCCGTCAGAGCCCATTGCCAAAATTGCGGCCATCGCCAGTAGGCCACCGCGCGGTGAACCTGATGGGACTGGTACACGTTGGAACTCATTTCCGCGAACACCCGACACACCGTAATAATCTGCGAGTATTTCATTAATCACAATGTGATCTGAACTCACTAGCTTTCCCAAGCTTTCGTCACTCCGAAGCAAGCTGGCGAAAGTCTCGGATACTTCCTCTCGTGCTGCCATCTTCATGCTCTCGTCAAACTGAGGATAAAGCAAAAAGTTGAACTGGAAAAAATCGAGGCGTTCCATTTGCAGCCATTGATGCGTAAAGCTACGCACAAATTCCATGGATCGAGGATCCGCGAGCAGACGCTCGGTTTCTTCCTTCAGGATTGCCGGTTTTCTCAACTTGCCCTTTCTGGCCAAGTAGAGCAGTCGCTGGTCAGGTGGCCCGCTCCACAGCAGATAAGACAGTCGGACTGCCAGTTCTTGATCGGTGAGTGTACGGCGATGGGAAGAATCGTTTGGTTCCTGAAGGTAGAGAAAGCTCGGTGAAGCCAATATCACGGCCAAGGGTGTGACCAATGCGCGTTTGAAGTTTAAGCCACTCTTTCTCTCTTCCTTGTACAGTTGTTCAAGTCGATCAAGGTAATTCTCCGACGGCTGTTTTGATCGAAAGGCTCGTTCAGCGAATTGTTTCAGGATGGCTCGCGCGTCCTTTGATTCATCACCGTCTTGACTGGAAGGGAACAGGCGGTCGAAGTGTTTCTTTGTCTGATTGCGATTGATGGGGCCAATGATCTCCACCCAGTCCAGCCAGATTGCCGGCGTGGGCAGGTCTTGGCCTTGTTTGCGAGCGGTATTGAAGGCTGTGCGAGCCGCGTCCCGTGTATTGGGTTGGCGTTCACGGAGCCCAATTTTTCGTTCGCCGGCATGATTGATGGTAAGTGGGAATTCGATAATCTCCGGTTGTTCGTAAGTGCCCATTACTTTGTGGTGGCCCCGAACGACAATCTCTCCGGCACGTGCACCAGACGCGACGCTGCCGTACTCGATGTAGGAACGCTGGGGTGGTGCATTGGGCAGACGGCCCGCTCGTATTCGCATCAGGTATTCACCCGTGGGTGCTGTGGCAGGTAGCGAAGTATAATTTACCATCGCGCCTGACTGCGACACTGTGAAGGCGATCCCAGTGCTTGCCGGAGAAAACTTGAGATAGGCATCGTAGGCGGGGAAGCTCTTTTTGTATTGCCCCTCCTCAAATTGCACGCGACTCGCATCGATGTAGCCAAAGTCGGTTGGGGGCCGTCCATCAGATTGACGCCATTCCTCCGCAAGGTTATGCCGTTTGAGAAGTTGGTCACGCCTTTTTTTGATGGCTCGGTTGGTCTCCGTTTCGCATTCGCTGTGCAGGTCGATCTGTTTTCGGTTCGTATGCCTGTCAATTAATGTTGACAGGGCTTGACGCCCCAAACCCAGGTATTTTTCAATCTGGTCACTGGAAATGTAAAGTGAGGAACCTGACGTGTCGAAACTTCCGGGGTCGGCATCGCTGGGCAATTCGTCAATTTCAACATCGATTCCCAGCAAAGTACGAATTGTATTGGCGTATTCGCGGCGGTTCAGACGTCGCATGGTAACGACGCCACCAGTGTCGCTTAGGATCTGTCGGGCAATGACCAGTTTGCCTGAAAGGGCCTCGAGAAAATCGGCTTTCGCATGAGCTGTAGGTTGGGTTGCGTCCTTGGGAGGCATCTCACCCGAATTGATTGCATCCAGCACTTTTTGCCAGCGTGCTGCGGACTCAATGCTACTGAGGTCAAAAGAAATTTTTTCGAGGTCAAGTTGTCCTTCCTGGCTCGCAGAGTCGTGGCAGTCAAAACAGTAAGCGCGAAAGAAATCGCGTTTGCTTTCAGGCATTGAAGCCAATGTGATCTGGGGAGTCGGGTTTTGAACGCCTTCCTGTGCATCGGCGGGGCCTATCGCGGACGTAGCCATTATCATCAAGCATGGAAGAAAGCTTGCCGGTGAAAGGACGTTGAATAGTCGTCGGATGATTCGGTGGGATTGCAGCATAAAAAGAGTGAGGATCGGTGGGTGTGCTGTCTTGGGATGGATGCAAAAAACGATCACTTATGATCGCGTTTCGATCGCGAAACGACCTCAACACAGTTTAACGGCTACGCAATCACCTGACGATTGGTAATTCCTGTCGGAATATCACATTGAGCTGTCTAGGGGGGCGAAAATGGCATTTTGTGTCTGTCTGGTTTCGACGCAGGCCTGCGTTGTGCCGAAGACTTGCGGTGTGTCCAGCAGTGCAGTTTGTTCATATTGGTGGAACTGTGGGAAAAGAGAGTATGAGGCATCGTGGCATTGATTGGCAGCCATTACGGTGGAGCGTGGAAAGCGGCATACTGAGGGAAACCACTTTGAAGGGATGGATAGAGATGCAGCGTTGTTTTCATTTATTTGCTCTGTTTGCGATCTATCGCGTGTGTTCATTGACATGCTGCGGTTTGGTGTGTGCGGATGAGCCCGCGGATGCTGTGTTTACGGTGGCCCCGGGGGAAGTGACAGGAACGCCGCTGGCACGGTGGGACATGGAAAGGTTGGCGGTTCCCCCTGTTGTTCGTTGGTTGGATTCTGAGTCGGTGGTTCGATCCCTGCTTTATCAGGGTGAGGAGTATCAAGGGCAGACCACCGAGATCTTTGCGTACTATGCATCACCTGCGACACTCGCGGGTAAGCAGCATTCAGCCGATAGGTATCCGGGGATTGTGTTGCTGCACGGTGGTGGTGGAACAGCCTTTTCAGAATGGGTAGAGAAATGGGCTCGACGCGGCTATGCAGCCATTGCAATGGACTTGGGCGGAAAGCGGCCCGCTTCCCCAAAGTTTGATGAGGTCACCGGGCAGGTGGTGCAGCGGTTTGACCATGTCCGCGGCAAACGCAAGCGTTTGGCAAAGGCTGGGCCCTTGGACGACCACGAAGCAAAGTTTCAGAACGTCAACGATGATCCAACGGATGACTGGCAGTTTCATGCAGTGTCAGCCGCCGTGCGTGCTCACTCGCTCTTGCGTAGCTTGCCCGAGGTTGATGCCGAGTGTACGGCGGTCACAGGAATCAGTTGGGGAGGCTACCTGACGTGCTTGACCGCAAGCGTTGATTCCCGTTTCAAAGCTGCGGTTCCCGTCTACGGTTGTGGTTTTCTTTATGCTGGCGAATCTGTTCAAAGACCCATGATTGATCGTTTGCAGCCGAGGCAGAGGGCTGAGTGGATTCGCTTGCACGACCCTTCTCGTTTTCTAAAGCATTGCCGTGTTCCAATCTTTTTTGTCAATGGAACCAATGACAAGCATTATCCATTAA
This sequence comes from Rubripirellula sp., assembly GCA_051010795.1. GTDB lineage: Bacteria > Planctomycetota > Planctomycetia > Pirellulales > Pirellulaceae > Rubripirellula. The sequence continues at coordinate 13,783 of JBPCVE010000376.1, read as the reverse complement.
GAAGTTATGATCGCACTTACAAGCTCGTTCAGGGACCTGTCACTCTCAGAATCAAAGCAGGGATGAAGCACAGTCACGGTCATGGTTGGGCACCACTTGAGATTGGACGCTTTGTTGATCACCACTTGTTGAAAAAACACGCCATGGTCGAGTTGGCAGAACCTGAAGTTAATGGTGATGTTGTTTCATCCAAGTTTCGTGCCGCGCAAAAGCCGTCGCACGCGGTGTTGCAGTACACCAACGATCAAGGGCCACTTGTGGACCGCAAGTGGAAAAGCATGGACGCAACTTTGGCAACGGGAGTGGTCTCTGCAAAAATTCCTACCGATGCAACGATTTGGTGTTTGGCAGTTACCGGAAAAGATGGGGCGATGGTGACTACCGAGGTGATGTTCCGTCAGCCGTAGCAACCTGTACGGAAGCTAATGCTGAGCAGGGCGTGGAGTTCGCCGCGACCCGAAATCGAGTCGCAGCCTCGGTAAATCGCAACATCGAAAAAACTCTCTCTGGTTTCTGTAAAATCGGGTTAATCGTAATAAGCGAAACATAAATAGGCGTAGCATGGTGCTGGCGTCGTTCAATTCGCTTCAAAGTTGCTGTTCAGGATGCACTCTTCATTGTGTTGCAACGCAACCATGGATCAGCCGATTGGTAATCCAGGTTGCATCATTGGCTTTCCTATGGATTACATCTCGCGAGCATGAGACATGCTTTGGTAACAGGTGCCACTGGCTTTATCGGGCACCATTTGATTCAGCGACTCCTCGCTCAGGGCACTACTGTTAAATGCCTTGTGCGATCACAGTCCAGGTCTGCTGATTTGTCGCAGCTTGATGTCACGCTTGTCCAAGGTGATCTTGCGGATGTAAGTTCGTTGGCAGAAGCAGTCAAAGATGTTGATGTGGTTTACCACTTGGCTGGGCTGACTAAAAGTGTCAGCACACGCGATTTGATGAGGGTGAATGGTGAGGGAACGCAGAATGTTGCGATCGCATGTTCACAGTGTAAATGCCCGCCCACTCTTGTGCTCGTTTCTTCCTTGGCAGCAGCAGGGCCAGCCTCTGGCGCAGAGCCGCGAGTTGAAACCGATGCGGTCAATCCAATTTCCAAATACGGACACAGCAAGCGGGCGGGAGAACTTGCCGTGATTGACCTTGCTGATGAGGTGCCGACGACAATTGTGCGTCCCCCCATCGTATTTGGAGAGCATGATCGTGATGTATTGCATTGGTTTAAGATGATCCGAAAATCGGGGATTCACCTCACCCCCGGATTGCAGGATTACCAGTACTCCGTCATTCACGCTGATGACCTTGTCTCAGCATTGATCCTTGCCGCCGAGCAAGGTGAACGGGTCATCAGGGGCACCGAGGATGATAAAGGGATTTATTTTGCAGCGTGTGATGAAGTGATGACCTATTCCGAGATTGGGCGGTTGATCGGTGATTGCGTCGGACGCTCACGTACACGAGTGGTACATGTGCCGATGTTCATGATCTGGGGACTGGCCCTCAGTTGCGATTTTTGGGCTCGGCTTCGCACCCATTCTACGATCCTTAATTTGGATAAGGCCCGGGAGGCTGCCGCCGGTGGCTGGGCATGTTCCTCTGCCAAATTGCGAAGGCAGACAGGGTTCGTGCCGGCTATGGGGCTTCGCGAGCGTCTTAGTCAAACAGCTGATTGGTACATTCGCCAAAGCTGGCTGTGAGGTCGGGCTCGCGGTGAATCGCGGCAGTTTTACCCAGAATCGGTAGGTCAGTCCGGTTTTGTTGCTTTGTGAATTTCTGTCAGGGCCGACGGTTTCGGCAGAGGATCTGTAATATTTGGCGGTAGCTCATACTGCGTGTCTTGACTGTAGCTGATTGAGCGCAAGAATAGCGGCTAGTCGATTGCTTGTATCCGCTGCCTGCCGTTGGTAGGACGTACGTCGCTCCACTGAAGAAATTAGTTTGAGCCTGTTGAGAGAGATCTGATGAACTCTGTTGGCAACAGTGACCCCTTTGGTTTGGCTTGATCTGGCTTGATGTGGAATGCCGCAAGCGTTTCCTCCTCTACAAAGTATTGAAGTTTACTGATGAATCGAGTTGCACCGCGTCTATGTTTGCTCACGTTTGCCCTGAGTCTTGGTTGGGTTTGTGTTTCTGTGTCGGCACAGGAGGTGGTGCTAAGCTCTTGGAATGATCGAGATGCCAAAGCTTCGCTTGTCAACTTTGTTGAGTCGGTGACCGATCCTGCCAGTGATCAGTTTGTTGCAAAAGCAGATCGGATCGCTGTTTTCGATAACGATGGAACATTGTGGCCTGAGAATCCATTGCCCTTCCAGTTGTTTTTTGCATTGGATGAATTGAAGCGGCTTGCCCCAGAACATCCCGAGTGGAAGGATGACAAGTTTCTTGCTGCCGCTTTGAATGATGACATGGATGTGATCAAAGCCGATGTGAAAGCCGGGTTGCTTGCGATTCTGAGCGCGACGCACGCAGGGATGACGACCACTGATTTTGACAAACGCGTTGCAGATTGGATCAAGCAGGCCAAGCATGCTCGTTTTGACAGGAGGTACGCTGATCTTGCGTATCAGCCCATGCTGGAAGTGCTGGATTATTTGCGTGCCAATGGCTTCAAAACCTACATCGTTTCTGGAGGTGGAGTCAATTTTATGAGAGTGTGGTCTGAAGACGTTTATGGGATTCCGCCAGAACAGATCATTGGTTCGCGAGTTGGTCTTGCTTTTCAGGTCAAAGATGGAGTTTCCGAAATCGTTAAAAAAGCGGAGCTTGAGTTTGTTGATGACAAAGAGTGGAAGCCCATCGGGATCTATCAACAAATCGGAAAACGCCCCATTCTTGCTTTTGGGAATTCTGATGGCGACAAGCAAATGTTGGAGTGGACCACGCTCGGTCATGCACCAAGTTTGGGTTTGCTTGTGCACCATACAGATGGCGAACGGGAATATGAATACGACCGGCATCCAAAGAGCAGTGGAAAGCTGGATGTTGCCTTGGATCAAGCCGCTGAAAGAAAATGGGTGCTGGTCGACATGGCAAAGGACTGGAAGAGTGTTTTTTCGAATTCAAAAAAGAACAATGCTGTGACTCTCGATGCCATCATTGGACCGACGTGGACGCTTGCGTCAATCAATGGAAAGAAGGTGAGCGAGCAATCGACCGCTAGCATGATTCTAGGAGATGGAGGCAAGGTTGCCGGCAACACTGGGGTGAATCGTTTCAGTGGGAAAGCTGAAATCAAGGGTAACAAAATTTCATTCGGTCCTTTGGCAACGACTCGGCGAGCGGGAGCTCCCGCGTTGATGGCTCAGGAGTCCATGTTCCTGAAAGCGATGTCGAATGTGGTTGCCATGAAACTGGGCGCCAATGGGACCTTGGATTTGGTCAATGCAAACGATGTGATCATCCTGACGTTTGCCCCAAATCGAGGCGACTCCAAAACTTAGGCCTCGACTACTCGCGGAGCTTTTCCAGTGATTGCAACGTCTTGGTGCTTACAGTGTCAAACGATCGCTAACGAAGAAGATCTGCGGCGATGAAGAGGAGATTGAGAAGAATTGGATGGTGGTGTTTGCTTCTGAGCAAAACGAGTGTTTTTAGAACTTTCAAAGGAAAAGTTATGCGAATGAGTTGGTGTTCGGGCCGTGGTTGGAAGTGCTTGGCGGTCTGTTGGGTGATGGCAATGATGCCGATGGTTTCGGCCCAAGGCGAGCGTCCAAACATTGTGATCATTTGGGGGGATGATATTGGGCAATCCAATATCAGTGCCTACACGCGTGGTTTGATGGGTTACAAGACACCGAATATTGATCGTGTGGCCCGCGAAGGAATGATGTTTACCGATTACTACGCAGAGCAGAGTTGCACGGCTGGACGAGCGTCGTTCATCACAGGTCAGCACGGAATGCGCACCGGTTTGACGAAGGTCGGCTTACCGGGGGCAGAGGTGGGAATGCAAGTTGAAGATCCAACCATTGCAGGGCTTTTGAAGCCGCTAGGATACGCCACTGGCCAGTTCGGGAAGAATCATCTTGGCGATCGCGATGAGATGCTGCCCACAAACCATGGCTTTGACGAGTTTTACGGCAATCTGTACCACCTCAATGCAGAGGAAGAGCCCGAGCACCGCGACTATCCCAAGGACCCAGGGTTTCGCAAAAAATTTGGTCCCCGCGGTGTCTTGCACTCATTCGCCAATGGCGAAATCAAGGATACCGGGCCATTGACTCGGAAGCGGATGGAAACCATTGATGATGATGTCGCTGCTCGGGCGTCAAACTTCATGGAACAGCAAGTGGAAGCAGAGAAGCCCTTTTTCGTCTGGGTGAATTTCACGCACATGCATTTCCGCACTCATGTCAAACCAGAAAGTCGTGAGCAGTCGGGGCGATGGATGAGTGAATACGCAGATGCGATGATCGATCACGACAAGAACGTGGGAACGGTACTCGATAAAATTGATGAATTGGGAATCGGTGACAACACCTTTGTGATGTACAGTACCGATAACGGACCGCATATGAACAGCTGGCCTGATGCAGCCATTACTCCTTTCCGCAACGAGAAAAATTCGAACTGGGAGGGAGCTTATCGTGTGCCCGCGATGATTCGGTGGCCCGGGAAAATCAAACCAGGTAGTGTGTCCAACGAGATCGTGTCTCACCTCGATTGGCTTCCCTCGTTTCTTGCGATGGCGGGAGAACCTGGTATCAAATCAAAGTTGATGAAGGGTTATCAAGCCAACGGCCGGGATTACAAAGTTCATCTGGATGGATTCGATCTGGTTCCCTATCTTACGGGACAGAAAGAAAAGGGGCCACGTGAGTCATTTCTGTACTGCAACGATGACCAGCAGATCACCGGCTTGCGTTTTGATAACTGGAAGATCGTGTTCCTCGAGCAACGTGTTCAAGGGACTTTGCAGATTTGGGCTGAGCCATTTGTCAATCTTCGTGTGCCAAAAATTTTCAATCTCAGGCTTGATCCTTATGAGCGGGCAGATGTCACTTCGAATACCTATTACGACTGGCTGCTTGATCGTGTGTTTTTGCTCTCGCCGGCTCAGGAGTATGTTGGGGATTTCTTGAAAACCTTCAAGGACTTTCCGCCTCGACAGGAGGCTGCGAGTTTCAACCTGGATTCAGTCATGCGGAAGTTGAAAGAGGGCGGTGGGTCAAAATGATGCGACGGTAGGTTGGATCTGATCTTCCTTTTTCCTGCATCGTGCATGGGCGGCAATTGGCAATGTCGATTGCTGCCCTTTTTCGTTCTGAAAGGCGGTGGGAAGCGTCGGATTCCCAAGGTTCGAGGCACTGATTTCGAGGCACTGATTTCGAGGCACTGATTTCGAGTTTCCGTTTCAGTGCGTTGGGATTCACTTCCGCAGCAAAGCTCTAGCTCAATTTGCGATCCGAGTGGGCCTTGGCTTTTGGCAGTCTCGCGATTTTGTTGGAGGACCAAATGGGTGCGTGAACGGTGTGCAAGGGGCGCATTCTTGCCATTGGTAGGGAAAGGGAAGATCGAGTGGTGTGCGGGTTTGGGTGTGCGGGTTTGATAGGGAGTTGCGGGGGGGGGCTGGCCCGCTGTTAATCGCTTGCTCCCTGCTGTCTCAGCGCTGTACCAGTCGTTTCAGGGTGCCATCCGATGGGTGAGTTCTGCCGATGAAACAGCGGGATTTGGACATGGGCGTTGGTTTTTTGCCATGCTTGAGGGGGCAATCCGCCTCCGTTTTGGAGCTTGTCTTTGAGCTGCTTGGCACCCATCAAGCTCCGCTGCCACATTCAGTGGTGATAGCGATCAGGTAATTTCGTGCACCGGAATTTCCGTAAACGATGCGTAAATGCAGGAAAGAGCCTGATACATCCCACCCAACTTGTGACTATAATCTTGTACCCGCCGGATGTACCGGACTGGGCTCATGTAACTCGCTGTTGCTCCAGTTGCCTCAGGTTTTGTGCTTGGTGTTTGACTGAAGTGAGGGCGAAACCAACCTCACAAGTGATCCACATCGACACAATGAAAAGCGCCGTTTGCCTTCCCCTGCTGTTGACGTTTTTGCTCACGCCCACACTCGCAACCGCGCAGTTCGCCGGCATGAGAGCTCGGGTTCCGGCTGACGCTAACACACTTGTTTTAATCAACGCCCAAAAGATGTTTGGGTCTCGTATCGCTGACCGTGAGGGCTGGCAAGCAAGGCGGCAGGCCGCCTATGATTCCGGTATTTCTGCCCTGCCACCAGGGGCGACGGAGGTGTTGATTGCAGGTCGGCATGACCTGCACTTTGGGCATGAAGCTCTGTGGGAACTCGGCATGATGAAGTTTAGTGAAGATAAAGCTGTCCTGGATGTTGCGACGCATTACGGTGGCGCAATGGATGAAATCAACGGGCACACAGCCGTACGACTTCCAGACGACCACTTTGTACTTCAGATGGGACCAGCTTTCATGGCGTCATACACTCCGGCCAACCGCCAGGATGTGTCTCGCTGGTTGCGACAAACAAACGTATCGACCCCAGGCGGTCATCTGGCACCTTATCTCCAAGAGGCGTTCAACTATGCCACCAAAGTTGGAACCCCGATCATCATGGCGATGGACTTGGGAGGACTCGTTTCGGTGGCTGAAATTGAGCAAAGGATTGCGAAGCTGGATGCTCTCAAAGGCGCGGGCATTCCTGCCAAAGAGTTGGTAAGCCTGTTGCAAGGTATTCAGGGTATCACCTTGGGCATCTCGATTGATGATTCTGAGCTTGGCGCCATTCGCGTGGACTTCGCTGAGTCTGCTGAATGCCTCGCCAAGGTTGGCAAACCACTGCTAATCGAGGTTCTGAAGAATCAAGGTGCGATGATTGACGACTTTAAGCAGTGGGAGCCGTCGGTCAGTGGAAATACCTTCATGTTGCGTGGAAATCTTGGCGATGAAGGCACTCGTAAACTGATGAGTGTGATGGAATTGCCCACCTCGATGACCCATGCTGTTCAGGATGCCAAATCCGAACACGCAAATGATCCCAAGAAGAAGACTCTGCTGGCAACGCAGCAGTATTGGAATTCGCTCAATGCTTTGATGGACGACCTCCGGGATGACCATCATTTTCAGTCGTTCGGACAAGGTGCGATCTGGTACGACAAATACTCACGAAAAATCGATCGCCTGCCGATTTTGAATGTCGATCCCGATCTTGTCAATTTTGGAGCAACGATTGCGGCAACTTTCAGAAATTGTGAGTCGCTTATGAAGGGCGTTGGCAGGTCCAGTGCGTTGAGAGTGTCGCAAACGGGTGGGAGTGGAACTTCCGGATACTCGAACAGTTCCTATGGTGGTTACCGCGCCAGTATGGGGTACGGGTCCACCCCGTATGGCCCGCAAGGAATGGGGTCAGGAGTTAGCGCGATGAATGCCTCTCGTCAGCAACAGGGGCGTGAAATAGCCCAGATTCATATGCAGGAACGCTCACAAGGAGCAAAGAGTTTGGAGGACATTTGGGGCCAAATTGCAGGGGAAACCGCGGCAATGCGGAGGCAACTGGTGAACAAGTACAGCGCCGATTTCAAGTAGTCTGCCCTGCACCTTTTGACAAGTTAAGCTCATCTCAAACGCCAGTCACGCAGTCGCGTGAGTGGCGTTTTTTTTATTGTCTGTGAGCGTGTGGGGGGCTGAATATCTGAGGCATACTATGCGGCCACTTGGCAAAATCTGTGGATAGCTTTAATCTTCATCCGCTTGCAAGTGGCAGGTGTTTGAGTAGATCCGCCGGGCAGTCCGGCATTGTCCACGAAAGTTTTATTGACGACCTGAGGTGAAATGAGATGACATTGTTGTTGCAAGTGGTGCGGAGAGCGTGGAAGCATGGCAGGCTGGGGATGGTCATGTCTCTTGCAATCCTGAGTTGCGGGATTTGTTGGGGACAAGCTGGAACTACCGTGGCTCAGGAAAAAGATGAGCAGGCCATTCGGAAGGCAATTGCGTCCTACGTGGCAGCATTCAACCGTCAAGATGCCAAGGCCGTGGCCAGTCATTGGTCCCCCGAGGCCGTTTATGTGACGCCCGTTGATGGACGCCGACTCACCGGTCGAGAAGCAATCGAAAATCAATTTAAAACCGTATTCGAAAATGCGGACGGCTTGAATATCGAGGTGGTGGTTGAGGCGATTCAATTTGTTTCACCCAATGTTGCTGTCGAGCAGGGACGGGCAACTTTTCGGGGGGCTGAGCTCGAGGATCGAGTCACTGAATACTCAGCAGTGCATGTGCGTAGGGATGGTGTTTGGCTTTTGGATCGTGTGGAGGAAAAAGTTGAAGAGGTTTCAATGTCCAATTACGAGCATCTGAAGCAATTGGAATGGCTGGTCGGCACTTGGATCGACCAGGATGAGACTGGCCGAATCGAAACGGTTTGCCACTGGACTAAAAATCAGAACTTTCTGCATCGGGCCTTTGCTGTTTCCGATCAGCAGGGCGTTCACTTGTCTGGGATGCAAATCATCGGTTGGGATGCTGTTGAAAAGCGGATTCGCTCATGGACATTTGATTCAGACGGAGGATTTGCAACAGGGATCTGGTCTGCTGATGAGGCCGATGCTCAGGAACCAGAAAGCTGGCACGTGCGAAAGAAGGGGCATACCGCCACTGGCCACACGACATCGGCGGTTAATGTTCTGACTCGTCAGGGTGAGGCAGGGTTCGCGTTCAAGTCAGTGAGCCGAACTTTCGATGGTCAACTGCTGCCAAATATCGCTGAAGTCACAGTGGTACGTCAGTGAGGTTCGCTGTCATGCGTCGTGTGAGTGATTTGGCTCTCAAGCCACATTTTTGCAATCCAAAATCTTAGTTAGTTTCGCAGGTGTTTGAATGTATTTGTCGTTATCAAATCTTAGTCGCGTGATGCTTCACCGTTCGTGTTTCTGTGTGTTCATGTTGATGCTCTCGATGTCCATCAACACCGAACTGCTTGCTCGAGGCGGTGGCGGTCGCAGTGGTGGTGGGAGTGTCAGTCGTGGTGGTGGGGGGGCTTCGGCTAGCCGTTCACCTTCGATGAGCCGGCCCAGCCCATCCGCGAGTCGACCCAGCCCATCCGCGAGTCGACCCAGCCCATCAGCGAGTCGACCCAGTACTTCGCCCAGTCGACCCACGGCGTCCCCCAGTCGCCCCGATCCTTCCACGACCCGTCCGAATTTGCCCAACGGGGGAACTCGTCCTTCGGTTCCCGGTGGTGGTTCACTTGGTGGCGGAACCTCGCGGCCAAATCTCGATGCAGGAAAGGTGGGTTCAGGGAGTCGTCCATCACAGAGCCAGTTGCAAGGCTTTCTCGATATTCCCTCCAGCGGTGCAAATCGCCCTGCGGCGGGAACCCGTCCGGCTGATGGTGCACGGCCGATGCCTTCCAACAATGCAGCAAGTGACTTCTTGCAAAACCGGGGGCCTCAAACGGGCCAGCTTCCGGGGCTCGCTGATCGCACGAATCTGCCTGGAATGGCGGAGACACGTCCAGGGGCGGCTGATCGGGTAAATGCAGCTGATCGGCAGGACCGAGTCGACAATCGAGGGAAGCTGTCGGATGATCGAACAGATGGTCGTCAGGATCGAACAGGAACTCGACAAGATCGACGAACAACTGGCACAGAGAATCGAGCCGCACGAGTCGAGGACATGCCGCAGCGGACCCAGGATCGATACGATCGACGTGACGAGGTGCGAGAGCAAATGCACGACCATTATCCTCGTTACGATTTTTACAAGGACCATCCTGACTACGCACGTTACCGCTGGAACCATCCCTACCACGTGGCGACGTGGGCCGCGGTAACGAATTGGTTTCCGTGGGGTTGGTCAAATTCGAGGCAATATAACTACGGCGGGAACGTCTATTACGATAACAGCACGGTGTATTACGAAGGGCAGCCCGTTGCCACGTCGGATGAGTACGCTCAGCAGGCAATGACAATTGCCGAGTCAGCTCCGGAACCTGCCGCGTCCTCGGAGTGGATGTCACTGGGCGTGTTTGCTTTGACGCAAGATGGAGAAGCATCCGGACCCGCGCCCACTCAGTTCTTGCAACTGGCTGTCAGCAAGGATGGTGCTGTGGCCGGTACATTCAACAACAGCACCACTGACAAAAGTCAGGAAGTAGAAGGAGCTGTGGACAAAGAGTCACAACGCGTCGCCTGGGTTGCCAAGGGCAAGCAGTGGCCAGTCATGGAAGCGGGCATCTCTGGTTTGACAGAGGATCAGACGCCCGTCCTGATTCACTTTGAAAATGGAGAGACACAGCAGTGGTTGATGGTGCGTTTGGAAGAGCCAGAAGCACCAGCAGGAAACGCCAACTAGTCGTTTCCTCCTTGTTGGCGTTGGCTTACGGCAGATTAAAGATCACGGCACATTGGACTCTGTGCGCACCTGCGGATTGCAGGTCCTTGTTGGTCCGTGTGCCGTACAAGTACTCGATGCCCAATGTGGTTCTGTTCTGTGGTTTGGCGAGTAGGTTGATCGCCATATAGGTTGTTTGTTTGACGGAATCGCCTGTTTGGCCGCTGGTGTTTTCAATGTTGTTGGCTGCGTAAGTGAAGTTGGAACTCAGTAAGTCGTTCCACTCGTGCGTGAGCCCGAACATCCAGCCGAACATCGGCAGTAAGGCGGCGCTTCCACCGGTTACGGCTGCAGCATCTGGCAGTGATCGATAACTGCCAATGCCTTTTCCAAATAACACCTGTGAGTAGGCTTTCGTGCGTCCGGTCAACATGAGAACGCCAGTGAAGTTCATGCCCCCAGCAGGCTTTGTGATGGTGCTTTCGTTCGTGGGTTGAAAGCCTACTTCCCGAAACAGCGCTGCGGCTTGCAGTTGAATCAGGTCGGTTGCCAAGCGAACATGTCCGATAAAATCGGGGGTGGGTGAACGTGAGGTTCCCATCGCAGGATCAAGGGCAATGATAAACTGCGTGTCCTCGAGTGAGAGGGTGCCAGTGACAACGTCATCGCAAATTGGGAATGTGTATCGGGCTTGAGCTTGGCGGCGGTTGACAGACGAAACCGAGCCCTCGAAGTCCAGCGTGGCTGGAGCAGCTGCCACATCAGTAAATGCAGTCCATGATTTGCCAACCAGCAATCGACCTGACTCGCCATATGCTTGTCGCAATCGAAATGTGTCGCCGGTACTGAAAAAGTCGCCTTCCACGTAGATTTTGACCACCTCGCCTCCACCTTTCCAGCGTGTGTCAAAGCTGAGCCTTGATTGTCTGGCATGAAATCTGGAGTTGGTTCGTGGCAGGGCATTTACCGGAATCTTGGTAGTGTCAAAGGAGTCTGTCGAGTCGATGGGATCGAAGTCGTAAATGAAGTCTGCTTTCACATAACCGCCGATTTTCATCGCAACATTCTGTCCATAGATCAGTAACCCATTCTTGAAGTCGGGCGCGCCGTACAAATCTACGCCCACGTTGAATTGGGAAACACTGTTGACGCCGGACTGCCCGTAGGCAGCCGACGACTGCAAAATGGGAGCTTCCAGTGGCATGCTGAAATTTTCGGTGTTGTCTATTTGAAAGTTGACTGCATCAAGCTCGCTGAAATCTGTTTGGCTTCGCTCCGCTTCCGCCAAGTGATAATGGAATAACGCTTGCACAGCTCCCATTTCCAAGTCAGTATCCGACTTCAGATCAGCGTCTGGCTTGTCGTTCGCTGCGTTGAGCAAGTTCAACTTATCGTTTGCCGATGCCTCGAACTGCGTGTCATGCAGTGAAGAGAACGAGTCGGCGTGAACAAAATCCAGTCCGGCTTCCCGCGAAAGTGGAGGAGAACTCTCGAACGGGGGAACCTCAAATGCCGTCATGGGCAAACTATCTGATTTAGTTTTGTCGGCAGTGAGTGGTTGGGAGAACTCCGAGAGCGTACCCGTGTTAAGGAATTGATTCTTGATAGGTGCCGTCGTGGACAGGGATGACGCAGAATCAGTGGTTTGGGCGTGGCACCATGCAGCAGCTAACGTGAGGGAAAATGCAATCGTCAGATGTTTGAAGCGAATCATAAGCGAATTCGATAGGGAGATGACATGAGGCCTAAGTCGGGGAGTACCAAATCTGCAAAGCCCTGTGGAAGTTCGATTTCAAAATTTCGTGAAACACGTGAATGAAACTTCTTGTTGAGCTAATCGGTAAAGTTACCCATTTCGGATCATTGGTTATGAATCGAACTCAGGTTCGGATTCCGCCGGTTATGGCCGATCTAATCAATTTGACGATCATGCCTCATTTCTGCGAGACAAACATCCATGCATTCTTCGGTTTGGATGAACCGAACAAGGTCTCTACTCTGCGTGGCTTTGTTGGCCGTAGCGAGTACGGATCGTGCGATGTCCGATGATTCGGCGTTGCCTGCGACTGTCGGGGGGCCTGCCACTGTCGACGTGATCGCGTCTGCATCCCGTGACGATTTTTCCTTGATCGATCGCCAGGCTTTTATCGCCTTGGATAAGGCCATTTGGGAAATGGACCTGCAACCGGTCACTCCTGTGGCTTTTGAGTGTGAGGCGGAGTCAGGTCTCAGCGACTGTGGTTGTGACAGCTACTGTTGTGGCTGTTATGACCCCCACCAACCGTCGTATGGATATGGACTTGATAGCGATGCGGAGCTCAGTTGGATCAATGGGTTGCGAGTCGGTTATGACCGTGGGTTCCTAATTGCAAGCCAGCACTCGCGTGATCTGGGGGCGTCGGAATATCCCTTTCAATTGCGGTTCAACGGTTGGGGACAGTTGCGACACACCGTGTTGAATTCGACGGGATCAGGCAACGACCAGAACCAGTTTCAGCTCAAACGTGGTCGTCTGATATTTTCCGGGGTTGCGTTCAATCCCGACTTTCATTTTCTGATTCAGCTCGATGGCCGAAGCAGTAGTGGCGACGACGTTCGGCTGCTTGATTACTACCTCAGTTATGACGTGGGACATGCCAAGTTGGGTTTGCGTCGGGGACAATTTGGCTTGAGGACCGGTAAGTACAAGATGCCATTCACTCTTGCACGCTGGTTATCTGGCAAAGAACTCGAGTTCACTGATCGCTCTGTCGCCAGTACCTTTTTTGATGTGAACCGTAGTTTTGCGTGGGGAGTTTACGGAGCGAGTCGAAGGTTCTTGTGTCCTGTGTTTTGGGAGGCAGCCATTTTTAATGGGCTAGTGACTGGCGGTGCCGAAACCGGTAGTACTGGATCGCTGGACAGTAATTTCGCCTATTCCGCGCGTCTCCACAGCTATCCCACCGGAAAATGGGGTTTAGGAGAATTGGCAGATTTTGAAAACCACCAAAGGCTGGCAACCCGGATTGGGTTGGGGTATGCGTCAAGCCGAATCGACAGTCGTGGAACGACTGAGTTCAATACATTGAGGGTAGTAGATTCAGGAAAGACACTTGCTTCGATGTTATCAAAGCGTTTTGGTGACACGCCGATTTCATACTCGGTCAATCTGTTTTGTGCTGATTACTCGTTCAAGTATCGGGGTTTGTCAGGAACGCTGGAGTATTACTTCCGAAGTGTTGCTGATTTTAAAGGTGTTGATGTCCCTTCTCTTTTTGACCACGGATTCTGGCTGCAATATGGTTACTTTATCTCACCTGCCAATTTTCAGTTGCTGACGCGTTGTTCGCGTGTGGTGGGTGATTCCGGGAATTTGGGTGGGGCAAACCAAAGTTCTGATGAGATTGCTGCGGGAGCAGCGTGGTATTTCCGTGAAAATCATGCCAAGGCAGTCGTGGATGTTTCTCATCTCAATGGTGCTCCGATTAATTCTT
>JBPCVE010000375.1:0-4004 GCA_051010795.1 Rubripirellula sp. | reverse complement strand
GAGCATTTACTGCTACGCCACCGGACGGCGAAGCAAAAGCAGGCGGTGCTTCGATGGATCAGGTGATTCGTAAAAGTTGCCATCCGGCAGGAATGCCGCCGGGAATGGTTCCTACGTTGATCGGCGGGACTTTTTTTCGTCGAAGTCGCGTCAGTCGTTATGTGCATAGCTACAACGAGGATGGCACCGTTGCAGCGACGATCCAGGAAAGACCACGCGACCTTTTCAATCGTGTCTTTGGTGTGATTGAGGGAACAGGTGACCCAGGTGATGCACGGAAACAGCGATTAAGGCGAAGTGTGCTCGACTCGGTTGTAGAACAGTATCGTTATTACTCGGGGAAGAATTCACCACTGGGAAGTGTCTCCCGCGGACGTGTGGAAGATCACCTCGAGCGGATTCGAGAGTTTGAGCAGCGTGCCTTCGAAATGGAAGGTGCTGGCCCAAATTCACCACCATTGCCTCCGAGGTCGGCGCTTGCCCATGGTGGGCATGCTGACCCGGGCGGCGAGGGAATCGATATGAGGATCGATGATCTGGTGAAGGAGTGGCGTTTGATGGCCGATCTCTATGCGTTAGCCGTCGAATTGGATCGTGCCAGGTTTGGGGCGGTTACGTTTTTGGCGGCGGGCGAACGACTGCGAGTTACTGGAGACTATCAGTACAACGGGAAACATATCCACTCGTTTGACGATGCGAAGCTGTTGAACAAGAGTGGGTCGGGAGGATGCAGTCACGAGTGGTGGCACAAATTCAATCCGAAGAAAGAAAATGAGCAACTGAGAGCCCACGCTCATATGAAAATGCGGGAAGTTGCCTACTTTCTGAGCCGACTTGACGGAGTTCAGGAACCAAACGGAAAATCGATTCTTGAGAACTCGTGTATTACCATTTCGACCGAGTCTGGTGATGGTCGACACGCCGATGTGAAAAGGGAATTGTCTGGTGTATTTCACGCGATTTCGGGAGCCAATGGCCGGTTCAAAACGGGCGAAATTCTAGATGTCGGAAGAGAGGGTATCGATGTCTATAATACAATGCTCGAGGCCTATCAAACTGAGCAGCGTCTGGGGCCCGAAGATAGGGATTACAGCCGCGTGCATGGAATCCTCGCCTGATGGCTAATCAATAAGTTTTGTGCGGTGGCGAGGCCAGTTTTATGTGAATTGGATGGAGCGGTCGCAAGCTGTTGGTGGGTCACATGGGCACGCCGACTTTGTAGCCTCAAATGTGTGATGACTCGAGGCTTGACGTTTCCCCTGAATTGTGTGGGACGATTGCTTCAGGGTTGTTGCCGAATCCTAAAAGCAATGTCCGATCTTTTTATAAGTCACGATCTCATTTTTGAGTCTGAAGAAAACGTATGATTGTCCAAACCCTTCGTTTTGATGTTTTGCTCATCCTGCTGACTTGGGTGGGGGCGTTGTCCTGCACCAACTTGGTCGCGCAGGACGAAAAGTTGAATGTCGTCTTTGTTCTTTGTGATGATCATCGGTTTGATTGTCTTGGCGCTGCAGGGCATCCGTTTCTGGAAACGCCGCATATTGATTCATTGGCATCGCACGGTGCCATGCTGACCCATACCTACGTCACTACATCACTTTGTTCACCCAGTCGGGCATCTATCCTGACCGGTCAATACGCTCACAATCACCGAGTCGTTGACAATTACCACCCCGTAGATCCCGGCCTGATTTTCTTTCCTCAACAGATGCAGAAATCTGGTTACGAAACAGCCTTCATTGGCAAGTGGCATATGGGAGGCGACATCGATGACCGTCAGCGCGGGTTTGACCACTGGGTCGCGTTCAAAGGTCAAGGCACCTATTGGCCTGATGGACATGGGACGACACGGGAAGTACCTCAGACCACCTACGATGGTTTTAATGTCAATGGGCAACGTGTGCCACAAAAAGGTTACATCACGGATGAGTTGACAGACTATGCCATCGACTGGTTGGATGAACGCAAGTCAGATAAACCATTCTTCATGTATGTGAGTCATAAAGCAGTTCATGCAGATTTTGTCCCAGCGGAGCGTCACCGAGGGCGATATGACAATGCAGTATTGCCCATTCGAACTCCTACCGTTGCCGAAATGGAAAAAGGCAACCTGCCGATGTGGGTTCGTAATCAGCGGAATAGCAGGCACGGTGCAGACTTCGGGTACAACATTGAAAATTTCTCTCCAGAGGTTTATTACCGGCGTTATTGCGAATCCTTGCTCGCCGTTGACGATAGCGTAGGACGCTTGACCAAGTACCTCACGGATCAAGAACTTTTGGACAATACCCTCTTCATTTATATGGGGGACAATGGATTCCAGTTTGGGGATCATGGACTGATCGACAAACGCACTGCCTACGAGGCTAGTGCGAAGGTGCCGTTGCTCATGATGGCAAAAGGGAAGATTCCTGCGGGACTGCGGTTCGAGGGTTTGGTTGGCAACATTGACTTGGCGCCCACCATTCTTGATGCAACCTCGTCGACGCCAATTGAAAATGTCGATGGGCAGAGTTTCTGGTCCGCCTTGTGCTCTGGCGATCCGTCGCAGTTGAAACGGCCTGATTTGCTGTACGAGTATTATTGGGAACGCAATTATCCTCACACACCCACGCTGCACGCCATCATTGGGGGGCGATGGAAGTACATTCGCTGCCACGGCCTTTGGGACCGGGATGAATTATATGATCTGGAAAAAGATCCAGCAGAGATGAATAATCTGATCGACCGACCTGAGCACGCCGAGCGAATCATTGCGTTGAATAAGAGGCTTTGGGAACTCTTGTTCGAAAGTAACGGGCGAGAAGTGCCGCTGCTGGAGGATCGAGGACCTCGGTTTCCTTGGCGGCATCCTCAGGAGGCAGGGAAAGCAGATTTCCCCCGTGAGTACTTTCGCCGCAATGAGTATGGAAGGCCGAAGTAGAAAGAAAGGTGGTTCGAATGTAGTCAGTGACGCGGTTTCGTGAACCTACGGACGAAAAAATAACAACCACCAAAGTGTCGTGCCCAGACTGATGACTGCTGCATTGAAAATCCAAACGCTCCACACGCGGCGTCTCGTGTCGGAGTTGCGGTAGACCGTTGAGTCGAGGTTGAGCAGCAGGTAAATCGAATAAAAGTTGAGAAGCGGCGGGAACAGCAGGATCCCAACTACGGCAGACCGGGCACAGCGTGATACCGATGCTGTTTGCGTTTCGTGGTCTTGGCCAGTTGGGGTTGGTGCTGATGGAGTCGTCAGACGCGTTTGGTCGGCGAGCAAGGCCTGTTCATGCGTGCTTCTTGGATCTTGCCCCAGATCAGTTCGATGTAGTCGTTCAGCGATTTCAGGTCGCCTTTTGTCTCCTGGTTTGCTTTCGCTAGGCACTGGTTGCCCTTGGTCGTTGACCGTTGTTTTGTCGTGCATTTTGTTGCAGGACCAACAAATATCAAAGGTGGGCGCGTTTTGTTCATGACACCGGCAGCAGACCCACGATTCCGTTTGTGTCGCACGCAGTTGATCCTGTTTGAGCAGGATGTCTGCGCGTTCCAAATCAGAGTGTTCAACCTCAACTCGTACAGGTCGAGACGTAGCCGCGCCTCCAAGACTCAGTGCGAAGTTGGGGTCCGTTCCTGTAATCAGTACAGGGATTTTTTCGGCAGCAAGTCGAATGCGAATGGTCTGCGCTTCGAATTGGTCCGCGCACTCTCGCAAGACTGCAAACTTGTCACTCACGTAAGCACCATTTAAATCTTGTTGAAATCAATGATCTGCCAAGTGTGCCACCATTGATTTCATCAGTGGTGAACGACCTGCTGTTCTATGTTAATTACCTGCACATATGATAATTACTTTCACCGCGCAAGAACCATCGGCTTCCTTTCAACCACTTCGCAGGGTTTTCGGGAAAGCGAATCACGTCACAGCTTCTTTTCTTTCAGAATCACCTTGATTTCTGCAAGGCTTCCGGCAATACGGAACATCACGATGGAAACTTCACACGCAACGCGTAACAACAATGTGC
>JBPCVE010000374.1:0-5958 GCA_051010795.1 Rubripirellula sp. | reverse complement strand
TGCCCCACCGATTTGCAGATCGGGTGATTGCGGAGATGAGAGGTAGAGCCAACTCGGATGGAAGTGTTCCCTTTTGGGATGCTGTTGCCGGAAGGTTTATACCGGTGGACTTCGCAACGGCAGATGCGATGTCAACCATCTCGAAGCAGTTTATCGAAGAGATGATGCCGCAACACCCGATCTATCTTGAACTTCTCGAACAGGGTGTTCGCGAGGGTATTGGGCAGGTCCATCAAGAAACTGAACCAGCAGTGGCGATGCTGAAAGCTGAAGGTTTCTCCGGCACGGAACTGTTCGATATCTTTGACGCTGGCCCCGTAATCAGCGCAGAAACACGATCGATTCATGCCGTGCAAAGGACGAGATCGGTTACCGTTGGGGGTGTGGTCAATCAACTCAAAGGCCAGACGACCCAAGCGATGGTTGCGAGCACAAGAGAGGGTTTCACGAGCGTCTTGACTGATATACAAGCCAAGGGTGATGCCATCCATCTGCTTGCCAGCGACGCCAAACAGTTGCAGATTGAAACCGGTTCAACCTGTGTTGTGATGACGCTCAAGCCTGGGCAGGAAAGCTGATCACCCAGTCGCCAGCATGATGTGTTGATGTCGAATGGTCGTAACCGTTGGGTGATCTGCAGGCGAGCGGTCAAAGGTGGCTCTGCCTGTACGTCTGCACAGATTTAGGGTCGCTCGCCAACGGTGGCAGCATAATCTGCACAATCGTTAAAAACTCTCTCGGCGATGCGCTCCGCAGGCCGGAATTCGATCCAGACGTTGCACAACATATTAGGGTGAAACACAGTTCTAAAAGCGTTCACTTCTGTTGACGAAACTGCACTGCCTCGGATTTCTACTGTGCTCACGACTCGTGTTGCCTCCGCGCGCTCCAAGAGCAAACTTCTGCTCGTGGGTTTTGTCCTGTTCACCGTGGGGATTTGGTTTGGTTTACAGCAGGGACCCCGCAATGGTGTCCGTGATTCAGTCCCCCAGAAGCTTTATGGCGAAGTTGTCAGTGATGTCCAGAATTGGATGCAAGAGGTAGTGCAGACACCGAGTAACTCGAAAATTTGCTGAACAGAGTGGTGCTTGCGGAACCGACATTGATGGCGATTCAGGTAAATCGCTTGAGTGGTCCACGCGTCGGCGTTGCCGGGGATGAGAACACGTTGGTGGTGCCAGACCTTGTCGCCCTTCATGCCATAAATGAAATTGATCATCAAACTGAATCAAAATTTGTTGCAGATGCTGATGGCAACGTGGCTCGATTGGACTTCTATTATCAGGGTCGCATTGTATCCGAGTCGGGAGTTGGGACCGCCCAAGGTTTCTCGCAAACGGTAGATGTCTGGCCATTATTGCTGGTGGTGACAATCAGCGTCCTGCTTTACGTCGCCCAGTGGGGTCGAAGCCTTACAAAAATACATGCTGCCGAAGGGATTCCCAAGCGTGTTCGATATTCCATCGATATGTTGTCTGAAGGGATTCTTGTGATTGATAAGAATGAAAAAATCATTCTGACAAACCGTGCATTTTAGA
The DNA here is from genome assembly GCA_051010795.1 of Rubripirellula sp. Classification (GTDB taxonomy): domain Bacteria; phylum Planctomycetota; class Planctomycetia; order Pirellulales; family Pirellulaceae; genus Rubripirellula. Next base: position 4,420 of record JBPCVE010000374.1, on the reverse strand, counting down.
AGATGACTGGGCAAAAAATTGTGCAAGCTTGCTTGAGGGATAGATCTCTGAGTAGTGGAAGCGATGTGCGATTCGCAGAAGTACGGTCAATTCTTTTGCCCAAGCGGGTTGTTCCGTCCGTGAAGCCAAGGCTATTTTCCAGTTCTGCTCCTCACAATGATCCAGTATTTTTTGCACATCGGAATAGAGCTGAACTGACCGTCCGTTGGCGTCCAATACTTGCCCTGATCGGAGCCGAAAAGGAGGCGACAGGCAATCGCACCAAGTTCCATCGCAGTCCCACAGTGTGAAGTCCAAGTCGAACACGATCAATTGCGGTAGATGCATGTACCGGTGAATTCCTTCGTCGTTGGGGAGGCGGGCTGTCGTCTGGCGAGTTAGTATACAAGAGTAGGTGTGAAGTGTCCGTCCGCGGTCGGGGCTGTTCATTGTCCTGGTAACGCTGGATGATTTTTGTCCAGGAATCCGACGATCAAACACTGTTTGGTTTCAATGGGCTCACTGTCAACAATTATCTCGATGAGAAGTAAATCGGTAATGAGTAAATACATCCTCGCGACATGCATTGTATGTCTGTTTTCTGTTGCGGTTGCTGATGCATCTGAATATTCGGTGGTTGTTTCCCGCCAAACGAAAGAACAACCAGGTTGGCAGTCTGTCATTGATGCTTTGCTGGACCGGCACATAAAAGCTGTCGTGTTGGTGTGGGAAGAAGACGTATCGGAAGTCCTGCCCGTTCTGAAAAAACAGCATCCTCGCTATACCTGTTTTGTCGCACGTCGTGAGGAAGCTGGAAGGGATTTTGTGGCTTCCGTGCATCAGTTGACGCGTCAATACGATAGCGACCCTTACACGGATACTCTGTGGGGAATTCTCACGGGGTATGATGCTAAGAATGCACTGGCGATTGCCAAGACAGATGAGCCGCTGGCTGTGAAGAATGTCGCGTCGGGAACCGAACTAGCGTTAGAACTTTGCGAACAGGGTGTTTGGTACGATGAGTTGGTGCAAAATAAAAAGGTGAGCAAGGACATCGGTGGCGTGCCAACTCAGCAACGAGGTCCCTCTGATACAACTCGAGCTCTTGCCGAAACCTTGACTAGGGACTCTGCCGATTTGTTTGTGACTTCTGGTCATGCGACAGAACGTAATTGGCAAATTGGCTTCCGATATAAAAATGGAACGTTCCAATCTAAGCAGGGGCAGATGTATGGTGTCCCGTTGGAAGGTGAGTCATTTCAGATTTCTTCAGCAGAGCCTCGGGTTTACCTGGCAATTGGAAATTGCCTCATGGGACACATCGATGGGCCCGATGCGATGGCGTTGGCTTGGATGAACGGTTTGGGGGTACGTCAAATGGTGGGTTACACCGTGGTCACATGGTACGGCTACGGCGGTTGGGGTGTTTTAGATTATTTCACCGAGCAACCCGGACGTTACACACTGACAGAAGCATTTCATGCCAACCATCATGCATTGATTCACCGGTTGGAAAATTGTTTCGATGGAGTCACTGGCGTGTCGCTTGAGCCGGGTTCTCAACGCCTGCCAGTCGTGCAACCCAACGCGGTCGGCAAGCAATTGGGTTTGTCGGCGGCAGATTGCCGTGGGTTATTGTGGGATCGCGACACGGTCGCTTTTTATGGTGACCCGGCGTGGCAAGCCCGTTTGCCATCCCGCCCCAAGGCGTATGGGCAGGAACTGAAGATTGAGGGTGATACCTACACGCTTACCATCACACCCCGTTTGGGTTCCAAGTCATTCGAGCCTGTCAATACGAATGGCGCGCAACGAGGGTGGCGACCGATCGTACAGCTGCTTGATCATCGAATTCAGCAGGCATCACTTTTATCAGGCGATGATCTTGGCGTTGTGATTTCGGACGACTTTATCTTGGTGCCAAATCCGCGGGTTGCGGATCCTGAGCGTGAATACGTCATCAGCTTCACTGCAGAACGTGTCGACTGATGTCCGTTTCGTGGGTGTCCCGCAGATCTGCAATGAGCGTCAGTCTGTGATCGACATTAGAGATACCCGAGTTTTTCAGAATGATGAAATCACGATTCCCATGTTGAAAGTTTTTTCGCGTGCGCTTGCAATTGTGGTTTGAACTTCTCCAGCATCATCAATCCGGCTAAAAGGATAAGTCCCATACCGATTCCAAATACCCACCATGGCCATGTCGATTCAAATGCTCGATTCGCGTGCCAAACCATGCTGGTAACACCCAGGAATACAAACGTGGCACCGAGGTACAGAAATGGACGTATTCGAAGAATCACACCAAGCAGCATGCCGGCTAGTGCAAGCAGAATCAAAATGATGGGCCCAGAAAGTGTGGTGCCAATCTGTTGCAGCAGCATGTCAGCGGAGCTGCTGATATAGATGAGCAGGGTCGCTCCGTAGCGAATTCCAGATGCTACTTGCGAATCAATCCGCTCTCGGTAGAGGTGGGTCATGATGAGAATGCAGGCTGCGGGTGGAATCAACCAGAGTTGGGGATGTATCAAGAATCCCCATCTTGGTAATTGCACCAGCACAAACCACCATGCCACATTGCCAAGGACCACGCCTGTTACACGCGGTAGGGTTGCTTTCCACATCGTGCCTACTGCAAAGTAATAGGTGGCTGCAATGATAAGCAGAATCTCGTAGTGAGAGTTGATCATGTTTGCCAGAATTGCATTGCTTTGATTTGAAGCACTGAGCCATAGCCCCAGCATGGGAATCAACGGCAGGTAAAGTGATGTTTTTCGAGTGGTCGCGGCCATCACAGGATCACCTCGGCGGCGTGCAAATTCTGTGATCCCAACGCTTAAGAAAGACAACCCCATTACCAGATAGGGCCAGTATTCGCGGAGGCCTGCAAAGGCCCATGCCGGCTTGCACAGGAAGATGTGGAGCCAGGTCAGGAAGCCAAATACTTGTGTCGCTAAAATGAGGTACGTGCGTTGGTGGTCTGATAGGGTAAGCATCGAACGCAGGTGTCCGTTGGGTCCAGTGACCACCGAAATCACTCCACCCATCAAGCTCAATGATCCCAATGTCAACGCTGCTCCAATGACTGCTACCAATGATAAATTGGCAATTCCGTTGTTTTCACGCAACAGGAACTCCAGCGTGATCATGGCAAAGGTGGACACCAAGGCAGCGATCAACGTGGTAATTGCACCCTTCTGAAATGCATCCTTCCAGCGATTTCTCATCTTTTCGCTGATTAGTTTGGGCAGGACGAAGAGAAGGGTTGGAATGATCAGAGCTGATGCAACTAACCACCTCATGCAGCCGGTTAACAGCAGGTACTCGCTGTCTAATTTGCTCGCAGTGGCCCACATTGCGATAGCAACCAAGCCCAAAGAAACTGCGACATACCTCAGTTTCGATACGGATGCCTGTTCCGCAATCTCGGTGAACGCCCACGCAGTCATCGCGATGCTCGCAATGGCAATCTGAACCTCTATCAAAGGTAGTCGAGCAATCACCATCAAGATTGGACTGGCAACACTCACACATCCAAAAATCGTGAGCATGGAGGTTGCTGTTGAAGTCAGAGGTGTGAAGTGCATCGCTGACGCACTTGAAGTTAACCAGCCTGTCAACTTTGCAAGATTCCCCAAGGAAGATGTAATCACCACAAGCAGGAATGCATAACTAATGATTGCGGCCGTGTACTTGTGGGATGTCGATCCGTCCAGCATGTCTGTGATGGCAATTGCCAGTATCGAAAGTGCAGTGCAAAGCATCGTCAAGGAAATGAACCATTCGGCACTGGTTCGAGGACGGAGGACAATGGAGACTGCTACCAAACCGTAGCTGATTAACCTTAACCACAGAAACGGGTTCAGGATTGAATCGGCGTTGTCCATGAAACCCAGACTGTGGGTTAGATCCGCAAATGAAGCAGCGAAGATGAGTATGGAGAAATCCAACAGTGGGATTTGATTCATCAGACTCAACTTGCCATTCGTATTCGCTCGATCTCTGCCCAAGTATCTCCAGATCACCACCCACGTTGAGATCCAAAGAATTGTGTAAGTAAGGCTGAACTCCTTGAAGAGGTAAGGCAGCAGAATTCCGGCAAGTCCCACTTGCCACCCCAATGAACGAGTGGCAATTGCTGGAACTTCAAGTTTCTTGAGACCTACTGCCATAAGCGTGATCTGGGCACCGCTGGTGACTGTTGCGATCAAGCTTAGCCAAGGCAATACCTCTGACTTGCCTTGGTAAATGAACGCTAAGACCAGCGTTGTGAACGTGGCTGCTGCCATGTGATAGAAGTCCACCGCACGCTGATGGCGTCCGGGAACGAATATCGCGACGGTCGCTGTCAGGATCCATATTCCACTGATGATTTCAACCGACTGTACGCCTTCGAGCGACCCACTCGTCAGGTTCAGTTGATGAAGAATCCATGCGACTT
>JBPCVE010000373.1:0-3682 GCA_051010795.1 Rubripirellula sp. | reverse complement strand
ATTTAAAACCGGCATTGGTCATTTCATCAACGTCACGAATCGCTCCGTCAGTGATCGTCCCGACACACCCCAAGGCACGGTGCACGTTACTGTTAACCTCTCCCCAAAATGAGCCGATGACTTGCGGCTTATCATGATCTTGAACTACCACAATTTTTGGGCCCGGCTGACTCGCCACATATTGCCGGTAATCTTCCCATGCATTGGCAATCTGTTTATGTGATTTTTGTGACGGCTCAATCACCAGGGTGACGGCATACCCAACCATGGGTCCCATCTGCGGCATAAAGTCTTGCGTCTCTTCGCGATTGAAAGCATCGGCTGCACAATCCCGTTGTGTGATCTGTTCCCAACCATTGTAGATGGTCGGTGTATTCCAGCGTTTCAACTGTAGTAATTCAGAGTGTGACAAAGGCATCTGTAGGATCGTCCAGTAGTGGCAGGAGATTGAAAAGCAAGAGATTGCAGCTTTGCCCGGGCACGCAGCCTGGACTTCAGTTCAATGCGGCAACCAAGTTCATCCGCTTGCTGACCAGGGGCGCAGGGAATATTTTAAATCAGGCGTGCACATCGCAATAGGCATCGCGCAGAACCTGCATCGTGTGCATGACCGCAATCGAGGCCTCACGCTGCTCGAGATGTGTCTTGAGTTGTGTCATACAGCCAATATTGCCTGTTGCAACGACGTCGGCTTCGGTGTTGACGATGTTATCGGCTTTTTCCCGTCCCAGCGTTTCAGCGATCACCGGCTGATCAATGTTGTAGGTTCCTGCAGAACCGCAGCAAAGATGAGCATCTGCAATCTCGCACAATTCTACTCCGGGGATAGAACGTAGCAGGCTTCTAGGTTGAGCACGGACCCCCTGAGCGTTGGCGAGATGACAAGCGTCGTGATAGGCAACACGGAGCGGTCGCCCCCGGTCGGGAATTGGCACCAAATCGCCTAGTTTGGCAAGGTACACCGATACATCGCAAACCTTGTCGGCAAACGCTTTCGCCGCAGATTCTTCTGCGGTGCCTTTGAGAACCTGTGGATACTCATGCATCCCCGAACCACAGCCCGCTGCATTGGTGACGAATGCATCCACGTCATCGGGGAACGCCAGCAGATTATTTTTCGCAAATCGTTGGGCACGACGGAGATCACCCACATGCCAACTCAAGGCACCACAGCACCCCTGCTTTTCGGGCACGACAACTTCGACGCCGTTTCTTGTGAGCACCTCAATGGTGGCGGTGTTAATATCCGGATCGAGCACGCTTTGTGCACACCCTGTTAGCAATGCAACTCGGCCACGCCTGGTTCCCACAGGTGGATAAACCGCGTCCCACTTTTGCTTGGCCGGTAGCTGATCAGGCAACAACCCCACCATCACCCTCAGTGTGGCTGGCAAGCAGCGGGCGAGTGGCTTGACGAATCGCCCCGTCTTCGCCGCCATACGAAACCGGGTGGGATAGGGCAACGTCATGCGGGTCAAAAAACGCTTGAATCGATCACTCAAGCCACGACTTCGCTGACCTTCGGCATTGGCTCTGAAAGGACTAATCAAATCACGGTAGGACACCCCCGAAGGACATGCTGGCTCACAGGCCAAACACCCAAGGCAGGGATCCAGATGAGGCAGCGCCGAATCCAGAGGCAGCGTCCCCTCTAAAACCTCTTTCATCAACACAATACGGCCACGCGGAGAATCGGCTTCCTGCCCAAGAACTTTGTACGTGGGACACGCAGCAAGACAGAATCCACAATGCACGCAAGTACTTACCGCAGACGCCATCTCTGGCCCCAAAGGCCCATGCTGTTCCGGATCGATTTGATGCAACATGCGACTGACTTTTAACTATGAAAGAGACGAGGAAACTTTGAAATGGGATCCATGGCCTGCTTCACTGCCAAAGAAATTTCAGTCCGGGGCCAGCTACCGATGTTGGGGCGTGCAGGAGCCCCACGAACCACTAAACCAGCAACTTTTTGCTCCAACAGGACTCGATCCAATTGATCGACATCGTCCTGCGAATCGCACAACAGCCAAGCGACCGCCCCTGCAGCGCTAAAATGCAGATCAACGCCAGTTCGTTGTCCAGTCAAGTCAACGAGTGGTCCCATGACCGATCGATGAACAGGGACCTTAACCGCCAATGGTCGAGATTCCTGCGACCACTCAAGTTCAGTCACCGCCTGCCAGACCGCCGCACCGTTGGTCAATTCAGTAACATCAGCGCCCCACAGATCGTTGATCTTTTTGGCAAGAATCTGATTCACTTCCTCGGGCCCTGCCACGCGTAGAAAAATCGACTTCGCTGCGGGGCGATAGTCGATTGCATCAAGTTCCCATGCCGAAGCAGCGGCAACCGACATTCGCTGCATCGCAGTCTCGAGGGACTCGCACGCCACCGCAAGGGTCTGGTTGCTCCCAGGCATCGGGAACACCTTGAAGGTCATTTCAACCATCACGCCAAGTCGCCCCATGCTGCCGGTTAACAATTTGGGTATGTCAAAGCCTGCTGCGTTCTTGACAACTTTGCCGCCAGAATTGATTACCTCACCATCGCCACTGAGAAATTTCACCCCGAGCACAAAATCACGCAACCCTCCGTAACGGAATCGGCCGGGCCCCGACAAACCGGCCCCGACGGATCCTCCTAGAGTCGCACCAGCATCAACAAGCATGGGATCGAATGGCAAATATTGTTGGCGTTGCTGCAATGCTTGATTGACTTCCCTGATGGTGGTGCCAGCGTAAGCAGTGAAGGTAAATTCAGAGGGCTCGTACTCGAGAATCCCCTTCATTTCTCGAAGTGAAATCACGCTCGCCTGCGGGTCGGTTGCCAACGGCTGCTTGGTCCGATTTCCAACGGGCAAAATCGACGCCTCTGACTTCACAATGGTTCGAAGTTCATCGAATGTTCGCGGGCTTGCGACTGATTCATTCACGGCTGATCACCCCGGCTTTTTCGAGTGGATGCAAACCGTTCTGGGTCAAAGTCGGTGCCTCAGTTCCGGGGAACATTTTCCCAGGGTTTGCGACCAGCCGAGGATCAAATGCCAATCGCAAACGCTCCATCATTTCCATCGTGGTCGCATCAAACATCTCCGGCAGGAAGTCTCGCTTTTCGACCCCCACTCCATGCTCTCCAGTGATTGAGCCCCCCATATCAATGCACAACCGCAGCAGTTGTGCCGCCAGTTCTTCCGCCTTCTCGAGCGCTCCGTCCTGCTTGCCATCAAACATGATCAACGGATGCAAATTTCCGTCACCCGCGTGAAAAACATTCGCGACACGAATACCGGATTCACGCGAAAGCTGCTCAATTCGCACCAATGCTTCGCCGAGTCGCTTGCGCGGCACCACTCCATCTTGAACAAGAAAATCAGGACTCAAACGCCCCACAGCTGAGAAGGCCGACTTGCGACCTCGCCAGATCGAAAGGCGATCAGCTTCATCAACCGCCACGCGTTCTGCAAAATGCCCTGCCTTCGCCAGTACGGCATCCAACTGCTTACGCTCATGTTCAATTTTTTCAGCAGGCCCCTCCAGCTCGACGATCAGGACAGCGGCAGCCCCCGGCGGGTAACCGCAAGCCACTGCTGCTTCGGCCGCTTCAATGGCCAAAGCATCCATGATTTCAAGCGCTCCCGGCAGCAACCCCGAATCGATCACCGCCGAAACAGCGTCGCCCG
>JBPCVE010000372.1:0-25167 GCA_051010795.1 Rubripirellula sp. | reverse complement strand
CATGCACCCCTGCGATGCGATGGAGCAGTTGACGAAACAGCTTGGTCGATTTGAAAATAACACGGAGTTCATCAAGTTGATCAGCGGCGCAGCAAACGCGTTTGATTGATCAAATGATCGTCTCCATGCATTGACCCTGTGAGTGGTTGTTCAGAAAACTGTGCGTGATGTGTCATTGCACAGAACTGAAACGCTCGCAAGAATGTGCAAATGTTCGCCCGGAGGATAAGCGAATTGGTGAGCGGCCTCACTGGAACTGAGGTACCCCGCAAGGGGCTGCGGGTTCGAGCCCCGTGTCCTCCGCTTAGGCAGATTGCATTCGATGCAGTCTGCCTTTTTTTATGATCAGGCAGCAACGCTGTGAGCCGCTGCCATGCCGGATGTCACTGTTGCGTTTCGGCGGTTCCACTTGCTTAGCCTCGTTTCGGTAAACGGGTAACTTGAGCACGGCCGTTTGCACTGGCCATGCTGTTTGAAAGCTGAGCAAAGGCTCGAGTTGCGGTGGCATGTACGAAGTTGGAGTTCAGCCCGTCTGTCTGGGCTTCTGGAGCCATTTTTCATGGGCCCTGAGATGGTGGAAGTGCGTTGGGCGAACCGTTGCGCTGATATTCCCGCCGATTCAATCTGCCTTCCGTCTCAATCGCTCCTGCTTGAGGGGTGGATGCCGGCGATATTTGCTTCGAACACACAATGATGGATGCCGGCATGGTAGTTTGTCTGTATGTCTTTCCGGATGTTTAAGAAAGAGTGAGAGGACAATGAGACGAATCCATTTGAACCGTGTGAGCATTCTGGCTCTGCTTTTCCTGACCGGTGTGTTTTGGACGCGGATGAGCCCTGCCTGCACCACGGCGGTAATCAGTGGGAAAGTAACTCACGATGGCAGGCCGATTCTTTGGAAGAATCGGGATACATCCTTTCGACATAATGAGGTCGTACTTTTTGAGGATGGTAAGTATCGCGTGTTAGCTGTCGTCAACGCTGGCAGTCGAAAGTCGGTTTGGATGGGAGTTAATGAGACGGGATTCTGCATTGAAAACTCACTCAGTAAAGATCTGGATGGTGAAAGTGGAGATGAGACGATATCTTCGAAATCTGGACTTGGTAACGGTAGCTTGATGAAGCTTGCGCTGCAGACCTGTGCCTCGATTGAGGATTTCCGCAAGTTGCTTGAGAAGACGGATGGCGAAGGGCGGCAGACCAATGCCAATTTTGGAGTGATCGATGCCCATGGGGGTGCCGCGATGTTTGAGGCTGGGCCTTCGTCGCATTCGATGTTCGACGCAAACGACACCGAAACGGCCCCAAATGGCTATTTGGTGCGAGCCAATTTCGCTACGACTGCGAGAGGGGTGTTGCCATCGCCTGATCCGAAGCAGTTGAAGGATATCTATTCCTCAGAACGGTTCTCGCAGGCTTGCACGCTTTTGGAGCCGTTGCGTAACGATGGCATCAATGTCTCTTTTGTGTTACGCAATATGAGTCGTGATCTCTCTGGGCCAGATGGGAAACCGTATCCCGGGACTGTGAATGGTTTGGTAGGGGAGATTCCATCAGTCATTTTGACGGACAACACAATCAGCCGGACAACCACAGTCTCAGCGGCTGTGTTTCACGGTGTTCGGAAAGGTGAAGACCCCGCCAACACGACGATGTGGACACTTTTGGGAGATCCGAAGTTTTCGATAGCAGTCCCCTGTTGGGTCAATGTGAATGAGGTGGATAGTTCGTTGGTGGATCCACGTGGCGCTGAGTTGGGTGAAATCGCAATCACTCTGCGAGATTGGTGTCTCAATCAGGAACGAAATGGTATTCGGACAGAGTACCTGCCTGGGATTTGGAATGACCTTTGGCCTGTGGAAGATCAGATACTTTCGGAGGTCTCGAAACAAGTTGATCTTTGGCGAAGAGAAAAGGCATCGAGGAATGAAATGACAGCTCTGCACCTTCAGCTGACCAAGTTGGCTATGAGTGCGATGCAAAACGAGTTGGTTGAAATGAAGCAAAATGCGTTGACTTTGCAGAGTCCACGTGCACCAACCTTCAGAGTGGCTCGTGTCGCTGTTTATGATCATTCAGATGGGTCTGCCAATGGTCCGAAGAATTTGATGCGGTTTCTGACGGCGGAGAACGGATTTGACTGCCTACGAATTTCGCCGGCCGAAATTCGCGATGGTCGGTTGCGTGACTTTGACGCACTTGTGATGCCAGGCGGATCGGGAAGCCTACAAGCCAAGAAACTTGAAGAGAAAGGCCGAGCAGAGGTACAGGATTTTGTCAGGAATGGTGGTGGCTACATCGGAATTTGCGCGGGCTCGTACCTCGCATCTTCGCATTATGATTGGTCGCTCGATTTGATTAACGCGCGAGTTTGGGATCGCTCGCACTGGGCCCGAGGGCAGGGAACCGTAACACTTGGGGTGACGTCACCAGGTCAGCAGGTGCTCAATACTGATTCAACGGAGGTGGACGTCTATTACGGTCAAGGCCCGCTGCTTGTCCCAGACAATGATCCTGACCTGCCCGGCTACGAGGTGCTTGCTCGGTATGATTCTGAAGTAGCCGAAAAAGGCGCCCAACCAGGGGCGATGGCGGGCACTCATGCCATCATCAGGTCCGTGTTTGGTTCAGGACGCGTGATCTGTTTCAGTCCGCATCCTGAAAAATCGAACGGCCCAAATGGCTTGATGCTGCATGGAGTCCGCTGGGCTGCTGGGGCCGCCCACGTGGACGCACTCAAACAGAAACCAGCAACGAAACAGAGTTCTGAGAAGAAACAGATTCCTGATCAGGAGCAAAACGACAACTTGGACGCTTTGAAGACTAATGGCACGCTCACACCAACGCCATAGTTTTTTCGCGACCAGAAGTTCTACAAACTTGGCAGTGAGACGGTTTGGGATCACTCATCCGTCGTCGTGTTGACTTTGGCTTCAATTTGCTTGATCGCCCGTGTGAATGAGTCCTTGGCACGCACGCTGTCGGAATCTTCCCGCAACTGTCTTAAGACGGGCAGTGCTGTGGAGGCTTCGGCGCCAATTTTGCCAAGCAGGAAAATCGCGTAGAACTGACGCCGGCGGTCCGTTGACTTCAGCCCCTCGATCAAGATCGGTACTGCTTCCGGACCTGCCCCGTCGATTCCACGCAGGGCACCTCGCGCGGCGTCAGTGTCATCTTCGCTTGCGAGCATCTGGAAGAGTCTTGGAACAGCACGTTTGGCTGCCGTCCCGATTTCTCCGAGCTCGGTAGCTGCTACGCCGCGTACGGTCCAATCAGAATCGTCGAGGGCTTTGATCAGAACCGATATCAGGTTTTCGCGATCTGATTCAATTTTGGTAAGGCATTTGAGTGCGGCTGATCGAACTGTGCTGCGTTCATCCTGAAGGACTTTTGACAGTTGAGCTGTACCGATTTCAGACTTGCTACCCATTAGGCCAAGGGATGGCAGTGCCGCCAGTAACACGTTTTCTTCGGTGCTGTCCAATGAGTGTGTGAGTGCGTTTACGATTGGACCCGACATGAGTTCCATGTCGCCGGCAGCTTTAATCGCCGAAATGCGAACGGATGGATCAGGGTCACTTAGAAATTCAGTGACGGCGGTAACAATTTCTTCGTTACGGTTATCTGTTTGCGAGATTGCGTCGACGACTGCTTTACGGATCCCAGCTAGATTGTCGCCTCGGATGGATAGCAGGGGCACAAGTGCTGAGGTGGCTCGCTTTGCGGAGCGTCCGAGTGCGACTGCCGCGGCAAGACGCACGGTTTCGTCGTCGTCCGACAGGCGGTCTACAAACACTTTCACAGTCGCTTCTTCGTCATCGGTCCTGTCCAACGCAATCACAGCCGCTTGGCGGATAGCAGGTTGTCGGTCAACGGCGAGGGTTTGGAGTCTCGATACCCATTCTTTTGAGCTTCTGTTCTGGCTCGATAAAGCCTTGATCGCTGCGGTACGGACGATGATTGAAGAATCAGCCAAACATTGGTTGAGCGGTTCGATGGCTTTATCGGGGATGGGGTTCATTGCAGCAATTGCATTAGCGGCACCCGCTCGCGTTTGTTCTGAATCGGCTTGCAATGCTTCAATCAGAGGCCCGCTTGCTTTGGACGCGATGCCAGCGAGCGCGATTGCGATTTGTTCGCTTGCAGAATCAGGAGTACTTGAAGCACGCAGAAGTGCAGGAACGGCAGGACCACCAATCCGGATCAGTGCTTCGGCGATCACATCCCGTTCGGTCAATTGACTTTCATCTTCTTGGCTCTGTTCACTTCTCTTTGATCTAAGCGCCGTGATTAAAGTGTCAGTCGCATCCGCAGCGTTTTCTCCCAATGCTCCAAGAGCTCGAGCGGCTGCAAGGCGGGTCGGTCGTTGTTCATTTGTTAGCAGATTGCTGAGGGCCGAGATTGCGACTTCCGTCTGTCCAGTGATGTTTTGCAGTAAGTGAGCGGCAGCGCCTTGCACGTTCGGAGATGGATCTTGGATTCCGTTCAATAGCAAGTCGAGCAAACGACTGGCGTCATGCATCCCGCGGCCTAACGCAATCAAGGCAGCAGCCCGCACTGCAGGGTCTGCGTCTTGTGTAAGCTGAATCATTGAATCCAGCAGCGGGGGAGCAAGCGTTTCAGCTCTCGCCAGGGCGCGTAGGGCGTTGGCTTTTACCTGACGGTCATCATCCGATAAGGCAGTTGCCAAGCTTGGGTAGCCGCTTGGGCCCAGTTTGCCGAGTGATTTGACAGCCAAACGCCTCAGGTTGACGCGGTCATCTTTGAGCATCGGGGTCAGAAGTTCGGTGGCTGGTTTAGGATTGTCGCTCATCCAGCCTAGTGCCTCGATTGCACCCGCGCATTGAGCGCTGGAAGAGTCGGACATTCGTTCACCGAGTATCGGGATAGCGGCCGGACCGATTTGACCAATGGCCCATGACGCCCTGTACCTTTTCTGCACATTTCGGTCATCGAAAACCTTACAGAGGGGTTCGATCGCCGTTCTTGCTCCTGGACCAATTTTTCCAATTGCGGTTACCGATTGCATCCAGACCTGTTCATCACGGTCCTCAAGTTGTGCAATCAGAGCGTCGAGCGCTGGGAATGCGTCTTTCCCCATCGTGGCAAGTTGGTAAGCAGCATCACGACGCTTTTTTAAGTCAACATCGCCAAGTGCCGCTGCCAGCTTGTCTGCATTGCCTACGGTGTCTTCTTTCGCGGTTGGCTCTTGCGAGCCAACCCTGCTTGGTTCAATGAAGCAGACGGAAATGATGATCAGAATGGCCGCCGCCGGGGAGAGCAGTCGCCTCTCAGCACCCCCGAGCGGTCTCGGTTTGATTGAGGATTTCTTTACCACAGTTGCCCATTTTCGGACGGGGGGACTGGTGTTGAATGCTGACCTGATCAGCTGATTCAGGTCACCAATGCCGGAAATCAGAGCTGGAGCTCCGATAAGCTTCCGGTGCTGTCACCGACGAAATCGACGGGGGTACCAAAACGCTCCAGCATCGACATGAATAAGTTGCACATCGGGGTCTCGGGCGCGACTTGCACATGACGACCCGAGTCAATCAACCCACCAGCATTACCCGCGAGCAGGATCGGTAAGTTCTCGTTATTGTGGCGATTGCCGTCACTAATGGCACTACCGTAACAGATCATGGAGTTGTCTAGCAGGTTTGAAGTGCCGTCCGGCGTTGCTTTGAGTTTCTGCAAGAAGTATCCGAGTTGCGCTACATGAAACTGATTGATCTTGCTGATTTTTTCCAATTTGACAGGATCGTCGCGATGGTGTGAAAGCCCGTGGTGTCCATCCGCGACATTGATGTTTCGGTAGCTGCGGTTACTGCCTGCGTCGGCAAACATGCAACTGGCAATCCGAGTGCGGTCGGTCTGAAACGCCAGCACCATCATGTCGCACATCAGTCGCAAGTGTTCACCAAAATCACGCGGCGTGTTCGGTGGCCGTGGATAATCAAGTTCCATGTTGGCGGCGTTGTCGTCATCAGAACGTTCGATTCGTTGTTCTACTTCGCGGACGCCACTTAGAAATTCATCCAGTTTCCGTTTGTCTTGAACCGCCATTGTCTTCTGTAAACGCCGCGCATCTTCTGAAATGAAGTCCAGGACGCTCTTTTTCAGACGCTCACGCTGTTCCGCTTTTTCGTCGCGTTTTTTTCCGGGTGAGTCACTGAACAGTCTTTCAAACACAGATCTTGGATTTGTTTCTTTGCCGACGGGCGTCGAGGCTGATGACCAGGCAATGTTCGAAGAATAGGCACAGCTGTAACCGCTATCGCAGTTACCTGCACTGCGACCCGCCTCACAACCAAGTTCAAGTGAGGAAAACCGAGTAGCATGTCCTGCTGCTTGGGCAGCAATCTGGTCCACCGAGACGCCGGAACGAATGTTCTGCCCAGCGGTCTTCCGCGGCTGGGCACCGGTCAGGAATACGGACGCACTACGTGCATGATCGCCTGCACCATCTCCATTGGCTCGACCTTTGTCATGGGTCAAACCACTCAGAACCATGAGCTCATCCTGGACAGGAGCTAATGGCTGCAGAATTTTGGGAAGATCATATCCATGACCGACGCCCTTTGGCGTCCAGTCCGGCAAGTGAATCCCGTTCGGAACAAAGATAAACGCCATCCGCTGCGGAGGCGTCTCGGGCCGGTCCGACGCGGACGCCGTACTGCCGCTGGGTGTGCCACGTGTTGCCAGCGATTCGAACCAAGGCAGAGCTATTGAGACTCCGAGGCCACGTAGTACCGATCGACGGGTGTGATTGCTCATAATTGTTGCTCGTGCTTCCGTGTCAGTCACAATTGCCAGTTGAGTGAACGATTACCAAGATTCTCGGACAATACTCATATTCGTCCATGTCAGGACGACGAAGCAATGAAAATCTTGGGAGGGAGTCGAAACGCTGAATGTGGGATGGGGCGGGGGTTGCGGTTAGCAGGGATTTGCTAACCAACGCTTGGTGGACAAAATCTCAGCTCATTGCCGTGTGCATGGTGGGTTAGCAAAGGTTCTTCAGCCATCAGCCATCCGGCGTGGGCAGCTCTTTGGCTTGCGTCGGATCGCGACCTTGTCGGTAAGCGTCATCAGGCACTACCCATTATTCTAGACTTAAGGCTATCCCTTTGCACCAGTATCTTTGGGGGCATCGGTGGGTATCTTTGGGGACATCGGTGGGCTCCGTCTATTTTAATTTGACGATGAGCAATGCCCGCTGGCAGATTGGTACGGCAAGGGCGTGCCTCGCATGGGGCACTTTTTGAGCCGAGATCACCGGTCGCACTCAGCCACCAGCTCTTTTAAGAGTGAGCGTGTATTCAACCAGGTTTACCAACTGGTCGACTGTCAGCAGTTTCTGCAGATCTTGCGGCATCAGGGACGTTTTCTGTTTTTTGAAAATCTCGATGTCTTCCTGAGCGATCGTCTTGTCGATCCCTTCGCTGTTACGAAGCGTTACGGCCTCGTCTGTTTCACTGATCAGTAGCCCGGTGATTGCCAAGCCGTCGAGTGTCAGGATTGAATATGTCTCGAAATTGTGGCTAACCGCAGCACTGGGGTCGAGGATGGAAACGTACATCGCTTCACGCGACAATTTACTGCCGATTTCGCTCAGGTCTGGACCTACCTCTTTTCCTGCACCGCGGACTTTGTGGCACTTGCTACAGGTTCCAGTCGTTTCAAAGATTTTGCGTCCCGCTTTGGCGTCACCTTTGCGTTTTACAAGTTCGGAGAGCGCTGGTAGCGGTTGGCTATCTGCGGTCGCCGGGAGTTCCAGATATTTGGCAGCCGTGGTTGCAATCTCGGTGTTGGATGAACTAAGCAAGGCATTGGCTGCAGCGAACTTCAGGTCATCTGCCAAGTTTCCGTTTGTCACCAATTTTATTATTTTCTGCTGCCCATCCAGTCGTTTCCCCAGTGCTTTGAGGGCAGCAGATCGCACCGTTGCGGGGGCAGCGTCACTTTGCATCAGCGGAAAAAGAATTGAAACAGTTTGTTTGCCTGCTGCGTGCCCAATCAATTGGACTGCAGCCTGCGCCTTGGTTTCGTTCTCCGATGTCGCCATCGCGATCAGTGCTTTGCCCTGATTCATTGCAAACAGCAATTCAGCACCTCTCACTCCACCAGTTTCCGATGCATTGGCGATGCTGTACTGAACCAAAGACTCGGTGACTTCAGCAGGCTTAAATCGTTCGATCAGTTCAAAATAACGATCACTGCCCTGTTCAGCACGTAGGTATCGCATCACGGCCGCTTTGGCAGGAGCAGAACTTTCGAGATCAAAGTTCTGCAGGCGAAGGACTGTCTCAATGATCAGCTTGTCTTTTGGTGTGACATCGCCAGTCTCTTGTCCCCGCAAAGTCGTAGGAAGCAGAACCATCAACGTTAGACAGTGAAGGAAAACGGTTGTTGAAAGCAATCGCATGTAGGCAGCCAAGTGCTGATCCCTTGATCAGGAAGGATAAAGATCAGGAAGGATGAATTTGTGGAGACACCAGTCGAAACCGGTGCTCCACAAAACAGTGAGAGCAGAACGTCGTAACAGCAGCACGCTTGTTAAAACCTGGGCTTCAGTTCGTGGGTCAAAGACCCAGAAGGCTCTTCAGGGCCGCGTCTTTACGCGCGCCGCTGTGGAAGTCGAAGGCCCGCATCAAACGATTTTGCTGGGCTTCGGTCACCTTGGGTTGCTGCAATACTTTGACAAGATAATCGGCCGCTGCAGGTGCTCTGCTGCGCCACACGATGTCTTGTCCCGCAGGTGTATTCCAGTCGTCGCCAACTTGCTCAAGCCATGCTGCGAAACAGGCATCGGGGTTAGTATCTGAGCCGATTCCAAGTGCTTCGAGGTACCAGCGATCTTTTCCATCATGTTGAAGTGCCAGTTGAGCCCAAACCTGAGCTGCCTGCGGAGATTCGCTGTGGCGTAACGCGACTGCGAGTTCTCGTCGTACTTGGGGCGATGGATCATCAGCAAGTGAGGCAATGTAGTTGAGGACATCGCCCTTCACCCCAGGGGCATCTGCCAGTTTGAGTTGACGGGCAAGTCGGATTCCAACGATGCGTAGATCAGGATTCTTGCTCGCCAGGGCTTGCTTGATCGTCGCTGGGCCTCGCCCCTCGATCTTTCCTAACAGCCATAACGCTCTCGCCTGATAGATGGGATTCTTGGAGGAAGCCAGTTTTTGCAGAGCGGGCTCGGCGGTACTCCCTTTCTGATGAAGGGATTGCCATGCCATATAGCGTACCGCGTAGTTGGGATTTTTGAGTGCTTCGATCGAGCCATCAATGGTATCAAAGTCGAATTTTGGGACTTGATAATTCCCTTTGTGGTTTCCCGGCATGATTCGAAACAAGCGGCCGCGATCCAAGTCACCCATGCCGTGACCCCCCACGCCGGGGTCATACCAATCTGCGACAACAAGTGAACCATCCGGTGCGACCTTGACGTCAGAGGGGCGGAACCACTTGTCTTTAGTGCCAGTCAGAATGTTTCGGATTTTTGCAGCATATCCCGCCTCATCATCCGAGATCATGTAGGCCCTGCAGACATTGGGACCTGCGTCGCAGTGCACCACATGCCCGCGGAACATTGGCAGCAAGTCACCTTCGTAAACCGTGATGCCGGTTGGTGAACCCGCACCCGTCTGAAGCAGGTTGGGAACGACGCCCGGATCGCTAAGATGCCAGTGTCTTTCAGGGATGCTGTCCCGCATCCCTGTTCTCTTGGCTTTCCAGCCCGCCCCGGTTTTTTCATCCTTGTAACCGTAGTTGCCAAACTCCATCACATAGTTGATCCGAACGCCTCGGTTGCCATCGTCGTCGTTGTCGGACTGCCAGATGCTTCCGTAGGAATCTACGGTGACCATCCAGTTGTTGCGAAAATTCCAGCCCAGGGTTTCAAACTCGCTGCCGTCCAGGTTGCAGCGGAAAACCATTCCTTCCTGGTAAGGTTGGCGATTCGCTGAGACGACCATCCCTGCTGCATCAACAACAGGTTTGCCATCCTTATCCTTGATTTGTCGGCCAGCGTTCCCAAAGTTGAAATACAGTTTTCCATCCGGGCCGAACGTGAAGGCATGAATTCCGTGGTCGTGTTGCGACCCGCTGATGCCACTGAACAGAACCTCCTGAGTGTCTGGCTTGTCATCACCGTCGGTGTCGGTGAATACCTGCACTTTGTCGCCCGCTGAGACGATCACTTTGTTACCAAGCACACAGACACCATGTGGCGAGTCGATATCGCGGCCCTGGTAGTAAACTTTTTCAGAATCGACCATTCCATCGCCGTTGGTGTCTTCCAATATCAGGATGCGGTCTCCCTCAGGTCGTTTGCCATTGTGTTTGCGATAGTTAACGATTTCGCAGACCCAGACGCGTCCGCGATGATCGATGTCAATGTTCGCGGGGCTCAGCAATTGTGGTTCAGCCGCAAACAAACTTGCCGCAAGTTCGGTCCCCACCTCGAGGCCATCAAGCGCGTCAGCAACTTCGCGAGATGCTCCTCCTCCGCCTGAACCGTCGGGAGTGGGAGGCGGTTGGGTGTAAACCGCAAACTGCACGCTACTGGAATCACCACACGAGCCTTGGTCGGTCCCGCCGTTGTCGAGTCCACCGATGGCCTTGAAGTGGGTGTAACCCGCTGGAATGTCAAACGCAATGACGGAATTCGCGTGAGTACCGATACCGTAGGCGATCTCTTTGCCGTCGATCTTCATTGGATTGCCACCGCAATTCAGATTGACGCGGGGCTGGCCAAATCCGCTCGTGGCAGACTTCCATTTGAGGTCCGTTAGTTTTTTTTCTCCTTGAGGCCCAGTCAGTTTGGGTTCGCCCCAATCAGCCCAGTCACAGCCATATCCGTTGCCGCCATCGGTAGCGACGAGAAACAGCTGTTTTGCGTTCCCAAGTTCAGCGTCGATCACGACGCTGTGGCCTTTGGTTTTTGCGTCAATGATTCCGCTCTTGAAAATGGGCTTGGCGGCGCTGTTCTTGCTCGATTTGGGTGCTGCAGGCACGGCACGTTTGATCTTCCGGCCCGGCTTCTTCTTTTTGGCACCCGACTTGGGCTCGTCCTGATTGGCTTCCAGGTCTTCTTCGGATGGGTCGGCCGTCGTGACTCCTGATTCGGGGACGGTGCCATGAGCGGTCCAGACAATCGCATTCAAAACAACTTTGCGGAAGTTTTCATCGGCCCAGTTGTGGTGGAAGTGCCCACCAGTGAATCCAAAGCCGCGTCCACCACCGTCACGTTCGGATGCCCAGCCAACATGTTGAATCTCACCATTGGCGACCTCCTTGCGAACCGCAGGATTACCGCTGTGGGGGCCATCGCCGCGACGCATCGTGTCTTCAGGAGGATGCGCGGACAGAATTGGGGTGACACCCTGCATCTTGTCCCTGAAACGCATGTGGAAATACCATTCATCGTTGATGGTGAATGGTTTCACACCGTTTGAGATGGGGTGGTCAGGGAATGACTCGAACTCGGCGTCCCAATGTGGGTTGACGGACCAATGTGTTTCAAAGTAACCGCCCATCCAGTCAAGAAACGCGTCGCCTGTCTCACCCTTTGGGGTTTCAACACCGTAGTGAATGCAGACAAGCCCTGCACCCTGTTTCATCAGCGGATCAAATTCTTTGATATGGGGATTAAGGAGATGCCTCCCGCCTCCGTCGCAATAAACAATGACGGTGTCGGCGCCTTCCAGAGCCTTCATGCCTTCTTCTGGCCAACCATGCTTGATGACCTCAACCTCATAGTTTGGCATCGCTTCTGACAGCGAGCTCGCCAGCAAGCGGCAACCTGCATAGTGCTCGTGCGAACCGTATCCGTGGCTGGGTCTGCCTGAGATAAATACAATCTTCTTCTTTTCGCCACCTTTGGAGGAGGTTTTTTTCGTCTCGTCTTGTGCCTTCGATGCCTTGTTCGCATCGAGGTTCTTGATGCGGATGTTGCGGAATTGGACCAGCATGGGAGGTCCGGCATGCAATTGCAGTGCGATAATGCCTGAATCGCGCCGCTGCTGTTCATCCAAGTCGGTGCAGTCGGCAGTGGTTACACCGTTGATCTTATGCACGAAATGAAACCCATCAGCCAGCACTGAGTATTCGTTCCAGTCTTCTTTTCTTATCTTTGATTGAATCTCGGCTGAGTCGCCCACTGAGCCAACAACCTTGGATTTGAATTTGCCATCCTCACGCACCAGTTCCGTTTTTTGTCCGCGATTCGCCAGCATGCCCCGGAAACGCTCGCCATAAAGAATTCCGGAGAATGTGTTTCCAGCTTCCAGGTCTGCTTGGTATCCCCCAACCACCCACTTTTGCTTTTCGGCATCGGGTTCAAAACTCCGATACTGCACACCTGAATTCCCACCCACGATTTTGTACTCGAACTTCAGTTCAAAGTTCTTGAAATCCCCACCGCGATAAACAAGAAAGGTGTTGCCCTTCGTTGGATTTTCTTTCGTTGTCTGTCCAGTGATTGCTCCATCCCGAACACTCCAGAAGTCGGGATTACCATCCCAGCCTTTGAGTGTCTTTCCATCGAACAGAGACACGTAACCATCGTCGGCAGCGGTGACCGTAACGTTCGGCAGGACAACGCCAACCGCAAGCAAGCAGAACGCGAGTAATCGCATATTTAAAGCTTTCATATTTGTGTGGTGAAATCGGGAGGGGCATTGCCGTAGCAAATTGCTCCGCAGGACATAGAAGGTGTTGGTGTCTTAGCCAAACTGAATCGGCGAGATGAAACCAGCAACTTGGCTCTAGGGAAGGTCGCCTGATAATTCAAGAACGCATTACGCGCTGGTGGGGTTTAGCAAGTCATTTGGGCTCACGGCGCTGCCCACAGTATAAACGGTTTGCGTCTCAAGGTCGTGCCTTGGTTGGGATTTCCTGACCGTCTTTCCGCTGGGGGGGCAGAGGCAGTGAGGCGGATCCCAAATCGCGAATGTCAGGCTACGTATGCGCGGCTCATTTTTCTGATAAATCCAGCAAATGCAGGTTGCGCCAGCGAACTTCGTACGGACCCTGACCGCGACCGATGCCGTGGACCTGAAGACCAATGAAGCCGCGGGGGTGAGTCTTGTAACGCTCTTGGTGGACTAAGTCCGAAATCTGCTTGCCGTTGATCCATGTTTTGATGCTGGGGCCCTTGGCAACCACGCGATAGCTGTTCCATTTGCCGTCTTGGAAGGTGTCGTGTGGTGTGCGATCGGCATCAGGAGTCATCCAACCACCAGCCGCCTCGCCATAGACGTACCCTGCCATTTTGTCGTTGGAAATTTCGACTTGGGGACCATTCACACGACCGTCCGGGGTGTCGCCTTTACATTGCGAGCGGATTTGAACACCGGAATTCAACGCGCGATCTACCTTGACCTCGAACTCAAGGATGAAGTCACCGTAAAGTTGGTCCGTGCAGAGAAAAGAATTTGGGCTGCCTTCGTTGGTTTTTCCAACGATTGCATCTTTTTCTATACGGTAGGTTGCTGTCCCATTTCGTTGAGTCCAACCGTCAAGGTTCTTGCCATTGAAAAGATGGATTGTCTTTTTAGCTTTGTTCGCCTCGTCGTCAGCGGCAAACGCAGATGAGAAACTGAGAGATGCTGCAGCCAGTAATAGTATCGGTAATTTCATGGGTACGCCTTGTTTGGCTCGGGGATTTGATTTGACGACAATGTGGGGAACAGGTGTGTTCCAAGGTAATGTATGCCCCCGTGCACTAGGCCCGTTTCCTTGGATGACCGGTTTGTTTGGGTTTGGGACGCTGTTGCTGAGCTGTGATTTTCATACTGTCAGCTAATTCTGCGCAGCTTTTTTGGAAGCCTTCGAGTCCTCTTTCGGCGTCTCATTAATATCTGGGTTTTGTTGTTCGGTTTTCATGGTCCATTTTGTGAGTCGTTCATGCGCGGCAACAAATAGCTCATCAAAGTTGGGTCCCACGGAGATCTCATGGATGTGTCCGTTCTGCCCGTCCTGGTGTAACAGATCTCCCGTCTCTGCGTTGTAAAACGTCAGGAAACCATTGTTGTCACCACCGGCCGTTAGAATCCACTCCTTACCCGGTGACCAGACGATTTGCTCAATCAATCCTTTCTTCTTGTTGTCTTCAATCTCCAAGCGTTGGGTTCCGCTTCGCCAATCAAAAACTTCCAAGCGGGCGGGACCGCCAAGATGATCGATGTTGCCAATCTTACCGATGCCGCCGATCGCAAGTTCGTTGCTGTCAGGAGAGAAAGCGAGTGATCGGATGCCGCCAATGCTGTGTCGCCTCGCACGCGGGTCCCACGTGTACATGATTGGTGTTTCTAGCTCGGCGATTTTCTCAAAAGAATCAGTGTTCCAAATTGCGGTGTGTCCGATACGGTCGCCTGTTGCAAGCCACTTGCCATCGGGTGAGGCGGCGACAGCATATAGCATCGAGGGGTAATGGTTGGGGGTTTGTAAAGCGTGCTCTTGCAACGATTCGAGGAGTTCACCAGTTGATGCATCCCAAACTTTGCAGAGCATGTCATCGGCAACTGAGTATAGCTTTGATCCGTCGGGTGACTTGGTGATTGCTCTTGCCCACCGTTCGTGAGCCGCTATTTTGCGGGTCAGCCGGCGTTCATCGATATTCCACCAGCAAAGCTGACCGTCATATCCGCAGGTAATCAAAGTGTTGTCCTGTCGCACCATGCCGGTGACGTAGCTTGTGTGCCCTTCGCCTTCAAATGGCTGGCGTTCCGGTTTTTCGATCGACAGATCGTATTGATAGACACTGAAGTCGGATCCTGCGAACCAAAGTCGTTGTGTTTCCGCTACATGCTTGAGGCAGAAAACAATATCCGAGGATTTCCACTCGTTCGTTTTTTTCAGCGTTGCAGGAATCATGACAACACCTCGGTGCACGGTTCGCTACCAAAGTCGGCGATTGGAATCGGACGGCTGCCAACCATGTATTCTTTGTCAGGGGAAATGCCAAGCGCTGAAAAAATGGTTGCGAAAAGATCACCAGCGTTCATTTCGCCTTCAGTGACCGTTTGCCCATCCGGATCGGTCTTGCCGAACACGGTCCCGCCGCGAATACCGCATCCACTTAAAGTGCAACTCCATGCGTTAGCGAAATGATCTCTCCCCAGGCTGCCATTGATTTTAGGGGTTCTTCCAAACTCACCCAAAGTGATCACGAGCGTTGTTTCCAGTAAGCCGCGTTGCTTGAGGTCATCTAGCAATGTGCTCATGCAATGATCCAAGTCAGCGCACAGTTCCCTGTGCGTCTCGAAATTCTGACCGTGACTATCCCACCACGCTCGGGCCACTTTGACAAAGGGCACACCTGCTTCGACCAATCTCCGAGCAACCAGGCACTGTTGTCCAAACTGAGTCGGGCCATACACGTCACGCATGGCAGTGGGTTCACGATCGACATCAAACAGGTAGTCGCTTGCCATCAGCCCACGCACCCGCTCATAAGCATTTTCGTGACTTCCAACACCCGCATGTTTCGTACTGGTGGCGAAGCGGTGCGACAGTGTTTTTCGCAAAGCGGCCCGGTCACGGTGGTCGGCATCGCTGATTGACTCGGGAAGTTGGATATCTTCCGGAATCATCTTGTCGGTGAGAAACATCGGATTGTATCTCGCACCAAGAAAACCTGCGGAGCCTTGTCGTCGTCCTTCAGTCGATGTGTACATCGAGACGTAGTCGGGAACTTTGCTGTCAATTTGCCCGAGTTCGTGAGCAAGAATCGCGCCCAAGTGAGGGAATTCAATATCAGGTTCCGCGCGACGCCCGCGGTCCATCAGGAAGTATCCTTGACCATGGTCTGCGATTTTCGTGTTCAGAGAGCGGATGATGGCTGTTTCATCAAGACGCGTGCTCATCTTGGGAAGCAGTTCTGAGATTTCTACACCTGGGATCGATGTTTGGATTTTTGCGAACGGTCCACCGGTCGGTTGTCCGGGTTTGGGATCCCATGTTTCCAGCTGGCTGGCACCACCGGCGAGCCAAAGCAGAATTACATTTTTACCGTTGCGTGCCAGTTCGGCGGCCATGGCTGGTTGTGACAACAGTTCGACCGCTGCCATGTTGGAAGCTGCAGCTGTCGTTCCGGCAGCCTTGAGCATCGATCTTCGATTTAGCAGATTCATCAAATCATGACCTAGTGGTTGAAACGAAATTCAGGTGTGGCCAACAACGCCCATACGACTTGCTTCAGAGCATCGTCACGACGCTCTTGTCGTTCCGCAAGGTATTTCTTGATGGCACTTGTTTCCGCGGCATCGGGCGTACGATTGAGGACAGAGGCAAACGCTGCCGAAACCACCTCATCATCCGCTTCAAGTGTTTTTAGATAACCCACCAGACGATCGTTGGAGGTGCTGAGAAGGTCTTTTTGAAGCGACAGGTTGTTGCTGAACCATAAAGCTTCTGTGACAGCAACTTGAAAACCTTCAGTGGGGATCAGCAGTTTTTTCGCGTTGCCCTCAGACGCTTTCTCCAATTTTTCTCGCTCGGCAACCCATGAGTCCTCGTTGACCCTGCCCTGCATCTTTTCGGGGTTTTGGCCGGCGATACGCAGTGACAGTGAAAGTTGTCTGGGCGCCAACGGGCGAGGAAGACTCACTGCAAAAAGATCAGGGGCAATCGGCGGTGCGGCAGAATCACTCGCGCCACGGGCGTAGACTTTGCTGAGTACGATCGCCTGAGTCAAGTGTCGAACGTCATAGCCCGATTCCACGACCGCCTCCGCCAGTTCTTCCAGCAGTTCCGGGTGGCTTGCAGGATTTTGCGAGTGCATTTGATCCAATGGGTGGACCAAGCCACGGCCCAACAAACGAGCCCAGATGCGATTGACCAGGTTCTTGGCGAAGAACCTGTATTCGTTGTCTCCCAAGGCGAGTTCAACAAACTTGCTGCGAGGGCGAAACTCGGGGCGAGGAGGTGGATCAGATTTATCGTCCTTTTCCGACTTCTTGATTGCCTCTTGAAGTTTTTTCAGAGCTTCTTCCTCCATGTCCAGTGCCGGGATATCCACTTTTTCACCAGTCAGAAACATCAAACCCGGTTGTTGCTCGTCACCATAAACGTCTGTGTATTTAGGCAGCCCCTCAAAACGCTCGCTCAAGAATCCCTTCTTGGTGCGAAAGGTACGCTTGAAAAACGAAGTCATTCCGTAGTAATGATCTTGGGTCCAATCATCCACCAGTGGGTGGTCATGACACTTGGCACAGGCAATGTTCACCCCTAGCCATTTGACACTGGCACCATTGGTCAGTGCATCAAGATCATTCAGTTGCTTTTTTAAGTAACTGATGGGGCGCACGTCGCTGGTCAGTGTGTCCTCTGGCTGGAAAATCTCACGAAACATTTGGTCCCAGCCACGATTCTCGCTGGTTGCCTCCAAAAGATATTCACGCCAGCTCGTATTGTGTTCGCTACGAAGCAAAAGCAGGATGTCCAACTGATTCCGAGCGTGATAGGCATAGTCCGGTGAGTTGATCAACTGTTCAACAAGTTGCCTTCGTCGGGTTGGCGAATCGGCTTCGTTTTGCTGTTGGGCAAGAAAGTTGGTGCGCTCGGCAGGGGTTGGAATACGACCAGCTAAGTCGAGCGTCACCCGCCTAAGAAATGATTCATCTGCCACGATCGGCGCAGGAGCCACTCCCTCAGTCTGCAAACGTGCGTCAATGTGGTGGTCGATCCGGTCGGCAAGCGTTTCCGCGTCAGTCGCTTTGGCACGGATCGGAACGCCAAGCAAAATGCTGAGTGTTACCGTTAAAATAACAGGGATACGCATCAAATCATCCAAGATTCAAGCTAAGCGGTGTTGGGGTTGGAGAAACCGCAGGCGGGAGTAGCATTCTTCTAAAAACACCGTTGCTTCGTGTGCGACGAGTTTTCCTGTGAACGTGACCTGACTCTAGTTTAGCAGATAAAAAACTGGTGTTCATCGGTGCTGGTGGCTCTCCACGACGGTCGACTCTGTTCTGGGCCCGGTGAAATGGATGGGGATCGAAGGACTCGAACGAGTTATTGGCAGCCCTCAAGCCTGGCAGCACCAAACTAGGCGTTGCGTCGTCTCGTTTGGGATGAAACAGCGGAATTTTAACGTTCCACCCGGATCGAAGCTCATCAGTCTGATTGCCTGGGCTGCAAATTGGCCCGTCTGGTCCGATTGGGGGAGGCAAATGGGGGCAGACTGACAATAATTTTTACCTGTGGGATCGCTTCGCGGTGCTTGGCGTTTTAAAATGAGACAGACGACTGAAGGTTTTCATGAAAATCCGCCCTCGCGGCTTTTGCATAGTTCTTAAGTTGTTTGTGTTAAACGACTTGCGGCTGGTTTGTTCCTGCTGCACCGCGTGAGCACGCAGTAGGGAAGGTGCATTCTCCTACGTGAGAACCGTCCCGTATGGTTTTACGGCGTTCATCGAGTGGCTAACTCGGATTTCGTCGCTGACGCCATAAGCATTTGAATGAGCTGAAAAACCCAGGCTGAATCAACCATGGTGGCTTACCTGTCAGTACGAAGCGGTCCAGAAAAAGGAAAACAGTTCCCTCTGGATCCTGCACGTCCGCTGCACATTGGACGTGGGTCGAATTGTGACATCATGCTTACCGATCCGGTGAGTTCGCGGTTTCACGCAGTCGTTTTCTTTGAGGATGGCAACTGGCATCTTCGCGACACGAGCAGTCGTAATGGCACGCATGTGAATGGTCAGAAAACCGATCACGCTAGGCTTTTGGACAAGAGCGTTGTTACCATCGGCAGCACTGACATGCAGTTGGTCGAGCCTGATTTGGACGAGTCTGGCGAAGGTCGTCCCACGGAGACTCAAACCAAAGAGGTGCACACCACCGGTACGTGGCGACTTGAGTTGGAGGACCCAATCGCGGACGTGGCTTCAGCGGGGCATTTGATCGATCTTTACACTCTCAGCCTGAACCTGCTGAAAAATGAAAGTCCTGATGGAATCATCGATACGGTCATCGAATTATTGAAGGACCGTACGGGATCCGACGTGGTCGGTCTTTCCTTCGACACGGGTGATGGCCGAATGAAGCCACAACGCGTGCAACCAGCCGAGTGTGCCGACTCAATCAGCCTTAGTAAGGGTTTGGTAAGGCGAGTGCTTCGAGATGGCGAGGCTATCTGGATCAATGAGGATGCCCGACGCGGAAATCCAGGCATGGCAGAAGAGGGAAATTGGTCCGACGTGATTTATGTTCCGTTGGAGAACGCCGGAAATAATCTGGGGGTGTTGCACCTGTATCGGGAACAGCCAACATTTGAGCCGGCTCACTTTGAGCTGGCCGTTGCAGCAGGGCGTCTGTTGGCAGTCGGATTGGGAAGAGCCTTTGAGCATGATTCGTTGTTGGCGGAAAAGAAAAGTATTGCTGACCGAAATGCTGATACCGATGAATTGATCGGCAGTAGCCCAAGCATGAACAAGCTCAAAGCCAAAATATGCAGGGTAGGCAACGCGAACGGTTCTGTTCTGATCCGGGGTGAAAGTGGGGCAGGGAAAGAGCTGGTCGCAAGAGCTGTTCATCGCTCCAGCCCTCGCGCGCAACGCCCCATGCTCACGGTCAACTGTGCTGCTATCCCGAGTGAACTGATCGAAAGCCAATTGTTCGGCCACCGTAAGGGTGCATTCACGGGGGCAGATAGTGATCATGTGGGTTGGTTTCAGCAGTCGCACACTGGCACGCTATTCTTGGACGAGATCGGAGAGTTGACGCTTGAGGGGCAGGCGAAGTTGCTGCGAATTCTTGAGGGACATCCGTTTTTGCCTGTGGGGGCGACGGAAGAGGTCCTCGTTGATGTTCGCGTGATTGCCGCGACGAACCGCGATCTGGCAGAGTTCGTCAGGGAACGCAAGTTTCGTGAAGATCTGTTTTACCGCCTTAGCGTCTTTGAATTGGTTGTGCCACCATTGCGAGACCGGGATGGCGATGTTGAGCTGTTGATGGATCACTTCCTTGACCACTTTTCTGCACAACACGGACGCTCAAAATTGGGGCTGTCAGATGCAGCACGGGAACAGTTGCAGCAATACGCGTGGCCCGGAAATGTCAGGCAATTGCGAAATGTCATAGACAGCGCCGTTGTCATGGCCGATGAACCCAACATCGAGGTGGATGATCTTGGTCTGCGCGATGCGGGAATCAGCCGGCTCGATACGCTTCGTATTGATGAATGGGAGCAGCGATTGATCTTAAAAGCCCTGCGTCGCACCAGCGGAAATGTTCCTGAGGCAGCGAGGTTGCTAGGCGTTAGTCGTGCGACCGCGTACCGTAAAATCACCGAATACAACATCGAGCGTTAATCTTGCGAGCGATTCTTTCGGCACCCGGGTCACGCGGCGATGTGAATCCTATGATCGCAATCGGTCGACGACTGCGTGAGGCTGGGCATGAGGTCGTTATCTCGTTGGCCGAACCGTACGCGGATGTTGCTGCTGATGCAGGCCTTGATGTTGAAGTGGTGATTGGGCACCAGCAGTTCACGGAGGCTTTGGGGAATCCCCATGTCTGGAAGCCGATCCGCGGTCCGCTGCAAGTATTTCGAACCGTTGTGTCAGAGTTCTTGGAACGGCATCGGGATGTCATTGAACGCTATCACGTTCCGGGCCAGACCGTGCTTGTTTCCCATCCGTTGGATCTTGCCTCAAGGATCTTTCGCGACGCACATCCCGACACACCGTTGGCAAGTGTCCACTTGCAACCCGTCATCCTGCGGACACTTGATGATCCGCCAAAGCTTTCTGGGTGGTGGTTCGAGATGTCGCGTCCTCAGTGGTTGATGCGTGCAACCTATTGGTTGATTGACACGGTGGCGGTCGACCCGACGATTCGAACGCCCATCAATCGTATGCGATCTGAATATGGGATGAAGCCCCTGCGACGACCGCTCAATCATTGGTGGCATTCACCTGACCTGATTCTCGCGATGTATCCCGATTGGTTTTCGCCTGCAACCAAATCATTTCTTCCGCAGTTAAGACACTGTGGCTTTCCGTTGCAGGACAACAGTACTGACGATTTCGTGCTGCCGCAGGATCGGCCGATTGTGTTCACGTCTGGGACGGCACACCATCACTGCCGGACTTTTTTTGACGCAGCGGTCAAAGCCTGTCTTCAACTCAAGCGTCCAGGCCTGTTGCTGTCGACTTTCCCAGAGAACTTTCCGGCAGAACTACCCGAGAGTGTGCGCGCGATGCCCTACATGTCGTTCACACGCTTGTTGCCACACTGTGCGGCAATTGTGCACCACGGGGGAGTCGGCACAACGTCGCAAGCGTTGGCTGCCGGAATACCTCAACTCATTCGGCCGATGGCCTTTGATCAATTTGATAATGCAAATCGAATTGAGAAGCTGGGGTGTGGACGCTGGTTGAGGAATGATCGGGAGCTCGCAAACGAGCTTCAGCAGATTCTCGACAAGCCTGTCAATAATCCAGGTAAGCACCAAGTGGCTGAACATCCTGGCCAAGTAGCTGGGCAGGAACAGAGTCAAGCCGATGCGGCCGGTCATGCGGTTGGCTTTTTGGAGGAAATGCTTTCGGAACGGGGTGACGCTGGTGTCGCCACGTGACCGTCAAGCATTCTTCGGGTTTAGTCGTGCAGACTGTCCGTTGAGGTTAAACTGACATGCTCGTGAGAGTGAAATGCTCGCCAGAGTAGTCAGATTCGAAGCGTAATCTCGCGGCCATCGTTTCAGGTCCCGTGTTTCAACGTGGCCCGCGCGGCGGTTTGGGGCATTGCCGTTTGAGTGAAGTGCTGCAAGGTTGGTCATGCGTTTGATCAACCGGGTTCCGATGCGAGTTTGAATTAGCTTTTCGTTTTTCTAGATAGGTGCTTCATGCGTCAGGTATTGTCATTCTTTGTTCTGCTGATTGCGGTCACCGCGAACGCGACTGCAGTCGAGCGGCCCAATGTTGTCATTGTTCTTGTTGATGATATGGGCTTGCATGATTTGTCCGTTGAAGGCAGCACGTTTTATGAGAGTCCGAATATCGACAGGCTGGCTCGTGGTGGAATGCGGTTCACACAGGGGTATGCGACTTGCCGTGTGTGCAGTCCCTCTCGCGCCAGTATTCAATTAGGCCAGTTCACGGCCCGCCATGGGGTGACGAATTGGATTGGCGCCAGATCCGGGATGGAATGGAAACGGGAAGACCGGTTGTTGCCAGCGGAGTACGTTCGAGCTTTGCCCGCCGAGGACGTTGCGATTGCTGAGGCGATGAAAGAGGCCGGTTACCGCACATTCTTCGCAGGCAAGTGGCACTTGGGCGGCGAGGGATCACTTCCTACGGACCATGGGTATGAGATCAACATAGGGGGGCATCATCGTGGCAGTCCGCCCGGCGGATTTTTCTCTCCCTATCGAAATCCGCAAATGAAGGATGGACCTGGTGGTGAGTCGCTGACCATGCGTTTAGGGAAGGAGACGGCGGACTTCATCCGGCAGAATCGTAAACGTCCATTCTTTGCAATGTTGTCGTTTTACAGCGTTCATGCCCCAGTGCAGACGAGTCGAGATCTTTGGGCCAAGTATCAGGCATCTGCCGTTCAAATGCCTGAAGTCGCGAGTCGTTTCAAAATTGATCGCACGTTGCCGGTGCGTCAGGTGCAAGATCATCCTGTGTATGCGGGGATGGTAGAGACGACAGACCGCGCGGTGGGGGAGGTTTTGGATGCTCTGGAGGAGACCGGGCTGACTGAGTCCACGATTGTCATTTTCACGAGTGATAATGGGGGCGTGTCGTCGGGAGATGCTTACGCGACAAGTAATCTTCCGCTTCGAGGCGGAAAGGGGCGGCAGTGGGAAGGTGGAATTCGAGAGCCATTCTATATCCGCTATCCAGCAGTCACTCAGGCGAAAACAACTTGCAGTGTGCCGGTCACAGGAGCTGATTTCTACCCCACCATTCTCGAACTGTGCGGGCTTCAACCCAGACCAGAGCAACATGTGGATGGAGTATCTCTGGTTCCGTTGCTAAAGAAACAGTCCATCCCCGAACGCCCGCTGTATTGGCACTATCCGCATTATGACAACCAGGGTGGAGAGCCTAGCTCTCTGTTTCGGGATGGCGACTGGAAACTCATTCACTACTACGAGGACGGACGAAACGAACTCTACGATTTAAGTGTTGATCCTTCGGAGGTCAGTGATTTATCACTGACACATCCTGTTCGTACTGCCGAAATGTGGGAGCAACTGCAAACGTGGCTGCAGTCCGTCGAAGCACGATTTCCTGAGCCGGATCCCCGATATTCACCCAAGAAGACGGAAGCGAAATTCCGCCGCATGCAAACCGAACTCAAGGATCGTTTGGAGCAGTCGCATGCCAAAATGCTGGAATCTGACTGGAAACCGAACGCCACATGGTGGGGTAGCTTCGCGACCGAAGACTAAGTCGATCGATTCTATCGATCGTGTCGCAAGCATTTTGCTCATAATCCCTACAAGCGTGTCCGGTACTGCCGTAGAGACGGTGAAACTCGAACAATTATTCTCACCCACTCCATCAGAGTAACCCATGTTTCAGCAACAGACGGTCGTTCCGGCTCGATGCTGACAGCCTCTGCTCCGATGACGGTATGAGGAGTTTCAGTTTTGACCAACCAGATGACGCCGCTTCTTGGCGATGGTATCGCGGACATGTTCGCTCGACGCACGATATGTTGTCGGATGTGGATGCAGCATTGAACTTGCTTGACGAGGTCATTGAGTCAGAGGCCGCAGATGCAGGGACTCCAGATTCCGAGTTGTCACATTCCCAGTTCGCCGATGCGGGACTTCCAGGGCAGACTGGTTTGTCCAGCGGGAATGGAAGTGTGCTGAGCGAGGTTAATTACCTTGTCGAGGTAGAGCCTGATTTGGGGAATTTCGGAGAGCCTCTTTGGGTGACGCCTGCTAGTGTTTTGCTGCAGCAGGTTGCTCTGCTCCAAGGTGCCGTTTCGGTCGCGATCGTAACCAGTCAGTATCAGCAGCTTGCATCAACCCTAGAATCGTCGAACAGTTCCCACGCTGAGTTTGGCCATGCTGAGTCCAGTCAGGGCGAAGGCACGCCTGGAAAGGCTGTGGAGTCCTCTGCCTTGAAAGACATTCATATGACGTCGGGGGATGTCAGTGATTTTCGTTGCTGCCAGTGTCATCCATCTGAGCAACAGTACGGTTTATGGTTGAAAGTGGCCGAACGAGCGGGAAGGTCTTCATTCGATCTCGCACCAGACTGCAAAACTGACAACACAATAAAACGTCCGACACAGGACCATGACCTGCTTTTCCCTGTGTCATTGGGGATTGAGACCAACACTGTTTATGTGGCGTTTGACGGACAGAAGTTTGTCAAAGTGGCACGCCCAGGAGGCGATCCCTTACGGGATGCTGCGGCTGCCGAGCATAGTTTCGGCAACTCGGCAGGTAGTGGAAATGCTGTTGAGTCTGATGCCGACCAGCGAGTCAGCGAAACAGAGAAAACGCCGCTCATGCGACGTCGCAATGAGAGCATGTGGGGGCCTCGCTGGACAGTGGAAGCAGAAGCCGAGAAAAATGGCCTGCGCCCAAAGGAGACAAAGTCATCTGGGCCTAGCCCGGAAGTTTACGCTGATAATGAGGCGTCTCGGCAGGCGGCAGATCAACGTCGTGCTCTTCTTGGAAGCGGCGCCGTTCGATCGCGTCGGCGTAAAACCGAAGCCAAGTCTCGTTGTCTTCGATACAACGCCACTCAAGAAACTTGCCGGGCAACTCCACTTTCTTCTCGCAACAGTGCAGGATGTCGCGATAGACGATCATGTAAAGTTCGCGATCACAGAGGTGATCAGTGAACCGAAGCACTACCTTCTGGGAATAAAGTCGACTGATCGTCTGCGTGAGAACCTGCGAGAGTGTTTCGTCATCAAGTGAGTCGGGAGCGGGTAATTCCATCGCAGGGGTAAACCAGTTCGCGATGGGGAGTGCCGGGGCACGCTCCCAAGCTAACATCGAAGCGAGGTATTCGTTTTCAGTACGAAGCGACATCCGCGTGATGGACGGGTCGTCAATCGACTCGTCTCGGTACGGTTCCAGTTCGTCTCGCAAGCGGGCATTGGCCAGCAGCAGGTCGACTTCGTCGATTGCCGGTCGGCTGGTCTCGCTTGTGTCCATGATCAGGTGCCTCAGATGAG
>JBPCVE010000371.1:0-9680 GCA_051010795.1 Rubripirellula sp. | reverse complement strand
CTTTGCGCCCCACTTGGACAAACTGTGCAATCGCCTCGTTTCCACGACCGTCAAACAGTACCAGATCGTCGCCAACCTGAACTCTCATCACGCGACTGGCATGCTGTGCTTCCGCCTCAGGCAGACTTACCAAGCCGCCCAAAATGGGCAAATCAGGGACAAAGTATCGTCGTGTCATCGTTTACAGCACCGCAATCTGGCTATTTTGGTCATCAGGTGGCCTCAGGCATTCTCAAGAAGATACTACACGTTAGCCGATCTTAAAAAGGACTCGGAGACTCAATCCTCAAGTCTCAACCCGCCGCATCACCGTACCATTTCTGCAGGAACTGAATTGTCGCTGTCCGCACATCAGCCATTTACCGGCTACCTGCACCACTGGTCACTCCACAGCCCACCGTTTCTAAGCTGCCCTGATTTCTTTTTTTCAGGTCAACCTCAACGCGAAGCATTAGCGTCGCTGCAGTATTTTGCAGCAAGCAACTGGAAGCTCGCGTTCCTGACTGCTGCAAGTCGCTCGGGCGTCAGTCATCTTCTGAACCACATGGTATCGCTGCGTGGATTTGGTTCATCTCCGGTCGATGTCGTTTTGACACGTACCGCAGGCAAGGGTTCCACCTCTCCGATGCAACAACTCGGTTCGGTACTGGGATATGGGCAACACCACAATGTAACACAGCAAATGATAGACGCAGCAATTCAACAGAGTGACAAGCAAGGCATTCGTACGTTGTGGTTCCTCGAAAGTTGCCCTGCTTCCACCATTAGTGTCGCCGCTGAATTTGCGCAGCGTCATAGAAATTTTTCGATCGTCGCAACAACTCTGCCTGAAAATCGGCCACTGCTGCAATTGAACGCGGGCATGTGTGGCATGCAAATCGAACTTGAAGCTTTGTCTCTGCACGACACTTCTTCCTATGTGACAGCAGCGTTGCAGCAGGCCGGCAGCACCCGTGCCATTTTCAGCGAAGCAGCGATCACACGATTGCATGATTTGAGCGGAGGTCTGATCGGCGAAATTGCTGTGCTCGCTGAGTCCGCCCTGACGACTGCCGCGTGCAGCGGCCTATCCAAAGTCACACCATCGATAATTGCGCAGGTCTCTGAAAGCCAGACATTGCACCGTCTTCAACAGAAAGATGAATCGGACGAACTGCCGCGGTACCGAACTGCCTGAAAAAGGTTCACTGACATTTGTCGACAGGCAAAGAGCATCAGGACCGACGGTCTGCTCTGCTCGACTAAGCTCACGCCGTGCCTTGGCGATTTCCAGTGTCACACGAACGCATCATTCAGCGTTTTCTCCACACACGGGGCAGTCGGCGCGCTGCCGAACATTCATCGTGTGAAACGTCATTCGCCTGAGGTCCATTCGCAATAATCTGCCGGACAACGGATCACCCAATCCGGCAATCACCTTGACGGCTTCCACCGCCCCCATGCACGCCACTGTGCCTGAGACAGCTCCCAGCACCGGAAACTGCCTTTTCCAGGTGGGTGGGTCCTTGGGGAAGATGCATTGCAGACAGGGCGATTTTCCTGGAATCACCGTCGTGATGTGCGCTTCCATTTCGTACATGGCACATTCGACCAGTGGTTTATTCTGCAGCACGGCTTGGCGATTCATAGCAAAGCGCTCTGGAAATAGTGGTGCGCAATCAACAATCAGATCGCATTGTTCAACCAGGCTCGCAGCATTTTCTTCATTCACGTTCTCGGCTACCGAAACGATTTCGAGCCTCGGGTTGAGGTCCAACAGGCGTCGTCGGATCGACTCAATTCGTGGCTTTCCGATCCAATCGTGAGTCATCAGCAATTGTCGATTCAGATCACTGGGTTTGACGTCACCAGCATGAGCGAGGACTAATTTCCCAACACCAGCAGCCGCCAACTCATAGGCAACCACACTTCCGACCCCGCCAACTCGCGAAATCATCACCGCAGCATCTTTCAAGCGTTGTTGACCCTGCTGCCCCAAATCTGGAATCCACATTTGCCATTCATAAACAGCCTTTTCCTCGTCTGTCAATGAATTCGCAGAATTGATTCGTTCAGTCATCTTTGATTTTCCATCCAAGCATTCGGCAGATCTCGCAAACCGAGTCGCGAGTCTGTCCCTCGTTTTGTGACATCACCGCGGTGCAATCTATTGAGGGCAACGCGAGGGTTCCACCCTAGTCAGCGGGCAAAAACTCAATACCTGCTGCTATAGTTTCAAGAGCATGGTATCAGGCAAGAATGTCATCAGCGACCTGCCCTGCGACATCGGTCAGCCGAAAATCTCGTCCAGCGTATCGATACGTTAAGCGTTGATGATCCAACCCCATCAAATGCAAAATGGTCGCGTGAAGATCGTGCACATGCATCTTATTTTCGGCTGCATAATATCCATAATCATCGGTTGCTCCGTAGGCATACCCACCTTTGACACCACCTCCTGCCATCCACATGGTGAAGCCATGGGGGTTGTGATCTCGCCCATTATTTCCTTGAGCAGTGGGCGTCCTTCCAAACTCACCACCCCAAATCACAAGGGTATCTTCCAGCAGACCACGACTCTTGAGGTCCTGCAAAAATCCCGCGATTGGTTTATCCACCTCTGCAGCATTCTTGGTATGCCCCGCGTACAGGTTGCCGTGCTGATCCCATTGCACTTCACTGTCACTGTGTGTGACTTGCACAAAGCGAACCCCGTTTTCCAGGAATCTTCTGGCCATCAAACACTGCCGACCAAAATCCTCGGTGACGGGATCGTCAATTCCATACATGCGCTGAGTCGCTGATGTTTCTTTTGTCAGATCCTGCAACTCAGGCATGGATGCCTGCATTCGATAAGCAAGCTCAAAAGAATCCAGCCGTCCCTCCAGTGCCGCATTGGACCCTACACTCTCCAAATGGTCCTGGTTCATGGCACGGATCAAATCCAATTGTTGACGTTGATTTCGCAGATCAATTCGTTGGTTGCGAATATGCTTGACGCCAACACTTCTGGCCTTGAGCGATGCATTTCCGATCGGGGTCCCCTGGCAGTGCGCCGGCAAGAAAGCGGCTCCCCAGTTATTCACACCCCCATGGGCCAGAGTAGGGCAGATGGTAACGAAAGCGGGCAAATTCTCATTTTCAGTCCCCAGCCCATAGGTCAACCACGACCCAATACTTGGACGCACAAATTGATCACTCCCCGTGTGCAGTTTCAGCAACGCACCACCATGAGCGGGATTGGTGCCGTGCAGGGATCGTAAAATACATAAGTCATCAATGTGGTTCGCAACATTTGGAAACAACTCACTGACGGGCAGTCCACTCTCACCATGCTGTTTAAAGCGCCATGGCGATCGCAACAGATTCCCCTGTTTAGCAAAGGTGACCCGTGGCAGATCAAACGGCAATGGTTTGCCGTGGTCACGATCCAGCAAGGGCTTGGGGTCAAAGGTGTCCACGTGCGACGGTCCACCCTTCATGAACAGAAAGACAACGCGTTTTGCGCGTGCCGAAAAATGCGTTGGCTTGGGTGACAAAGGACCGGCAAGGTTGACCGCCGCGGGATCGCTTGTCGGATCTGCTGCTGGACAATTCTGCTGCAACAGATGCAGGAACGCGAGGTTCCCAAACCCCACCGCACTATTGCGAAGCACGCTGCGTCTGGATCGCAATGATGATTTCAACATGTTGTCACCTTTGATACATGAATTCATTGCTGGCAAACAGACTTTGACAAAACAGCGACCATCCCTTGCTGATCCATTGATCATCAACCGCACCTGCATTGAGTCGGGCACCTGATCTGATCTGTGCCACAAAATCGCTGGCACGACGGGACTCACGTTCATTAGGATGACGCCCCAGCACTCGCTGATAAGCCATTGCAACTCGTGATGCATCACTCGCGGACAACTGCAGCAGACTTTGGGCTAGAGCCTCAGCAGAATCAAGCACAAGCTCGGAATTCATCAACAACAGAGCTTGGGGGGCAACCACGGTTTCGCTGCGATCGCCGGTGGGCATGGTGGGATCTGGAAAATCAAACTGCTCAAACATCGTGTACAGATTATTGCGAATCACCGGCAAATAGACCGCCCTTCGCAGACTGTCGTATCGAGTGTGATCAACCGAGGTGTGGTTGAAGACGAACTGACGATTACGCAGTGGCACGGTCTTACCAGCCATGGTTCTCTCAAGACGCCCCGAGATCGCAAGGATCGAATCCCGAATCTGCTCAGGCTCCAGACGTTGCATACGAAACTGCCACAACAGGCGATTATCGGGATCGACTTTTCTGGCGGCCAATTCTTGTGGATGAAGTGCAGACATCCGGTAGGTATTGGAACCGAGAATCAGGCGATTAAGGTCTTTGGTTGACCAACCCGATTCCATAAACCAATGTGCCAGCCAGTCAAGCAATTTAGGATGCGATGGACGATCACCAAGCACTCCAAAATTCTCAGTGGTTCTTGCCAACCCTTCCCCAAAATGCCATCGCCAAACCCGATTGACATAAACACGAGCGGTCAGTGGGTGCTGTGTACTGGCCATCCACCTTGCAAATTCAAGTCGTCCACTCTGATGACGTGGAAAGACGGGGCGGACATTCGAATTCCGCATGACTTCTGGGAAATCTCTGCCCACTTCCTGCCCCAGGTTCAGGTGACTCCCCCGGATGTGAATCGGCAATCTTGCCAGGACGGTGTCATCAGAAACTCCCATGGCTGCGGGAACGTCACGAGCTTTGGACTCATAAATCCTGGCGGCTTCCATTCGTCGGTTGTACTCAGCCAACGTCTCACCATCAAAAGCAAATTCAGGCTTGGGTGGAATGGTCAGAAAACCAGAACGATCTTTCAATGCCGCTGCAACCAGCTTTGAATCTGGCAGCACAACGGACTTGATCTTGGAACCCAAGTTCAGTGATTTCTCGACATCCTTGCCCGTCCCAGCGGCTGCAAACAGCGGCGCGTAAATCTTTTGTATGGCATCTGCCTTGAACGCTGCGGCTGAGTAGCTCTGCTGCACCTGATGCCACGGTTTGAACACCGCATGCTTCTGATTGAACTCGAGATGGCGCCGGCAGTGGTACAGAATTCGAGGATGCAGACCATACCGATCCGCAACTTCAGTAACCCGAACCAGGGAATCGGCGATCCCGAATTCCGTGCTGGCGATTAAGTATTCCGTTGCCTTTTCATTGGCAGCGACTCGCAGCTTGGTCATCGCTGCGTTCTTCCAATCACTCGCTTGCTTTTTGAGTCTCGCGATCTCTGCATCGATCGCTTTGAAGTCGTTCAAATCATCGTCAGATTCCAAAACATACTCGTGCCAATGTTTGATCGCGCCGGTGTTTGTATCCCCGAAAGTTTTGGTACTTTTGAAGATTGCAGCCAGGGCATAATAATCTCGCTGCTTGATCGGATCAAACTTATGATCGTGGCAACGCACACACCCCAGACTCATGCCCATGAATGCCTTCCCGGTAGTGTCAATCTGCTCGTCGATTGTGTCCATCGTCAGCTTTTCTCGATCAGGCTCTGCCAGGACTTTGGCGCCCAGCACAAGAAAGCCTGTAGCGACCTTTGTTTCCTCCGTGGCATCAGGCAGCAAATCACCTGCAAGCTGCTCGATCAAAAAACGGTGGAACGGTCGATCTGCGTTGAAGGCGTTGATCACATAATCGCGATAACGCCACGCGTTACCAAAAGCGAGATTTTCATCCAGTCCGTTCGAATCGGCATAGCGGGCAACATCCAACCAGTGACGTCCCCAGCGTTCACCGTAGCTTGGTGAATGCAACAATTGATCGATCAACGCTTGTGTGGATTGTGGAGAGTTATCTGACAAATACTTGTCGACCTGCTCCGGAGTGGGCGGCACTCCCGTCAAGTTCATGTACAACCTCCGAATCAGCGTACGAGGTTGGGCAGGCGGTGCAGGCTGCAACCCTTGGTCTACCAAACGTTTCAAAACAAAAGCGTCGATTGGATTCTTAACAAAGGCATGCCCACCCGCGTCAGGAACCGCTGGCTTGGAAACAGGCTGGAACGACCAGAATTTCCTGCCTGCTTCAGTACTCATCCCAACTGGCAACCGCGCTGTAATCTTTTTTTGACGTGGATCAGGCGCTCCCATTCCCACCCATTTTTCCAACGCGGCGATCTGGTCCGGGTCCAACTTGCCTTGCGGTGGCATCTGAAAATCAAGATTCTGATAGCGAACCGCTTCAATCAGCAAACTGCTATCCGAGTTACCTGGTATCAGTGCTGCCCCGCTGTCGCCACCACGCAGCAAACTTTCACGTGAATCGAGTTGCAATCCACCATCTGCTCGTTCGCTATGACACTCGTAGCAGTGTTCAATAAAAATCGGCCTGATTTGCTTCTCAAAAAACTCCAATTGCTCAGGGCTTGGAGTTTTCGTTTTAACGCGATTCGCAGTGGTCACGTCTTCCGCTGCGAGCGGTTGCGGCAAACTGAACAAGAGCCAATAAAACAAGACGCGAATGCTCAAGTGCATGCTCGACTGCACAACCCTTGAAAACTTACGGCGTTCAAGATCTGGAGCTCTCAGTGATATTGGTAAAAGAAAATACATGCCTTCCATTTTAATCATTCCAGCTTGCTGCGTCGTTCCCGACCGGCCTGAGAGAGCAGAATTTCAAAGCAAACCGCCCTCGTGTCATGGCAATGGTAAAAACGGCTGATTTCACTACCCAGACTTGACACTTGAACACTCTTTCAGCTCTCCAACCCCAATAATGGAGATTTCACGCGCCTCCAGCCAGGCACGGCATGGCCCGTTCCATAGAACGGCAGCAGCAAGAGAACGGCAGCAGCAAGTCTGATGATCGCTGTCCTTGACCCACCACTTCGATCGCAGAATAAAGTGTGTTAACGTCGAACACCGTTACGATGGCCAAATAAAACGGCGATACCATGGCGGAAGAAGCCGGCCACTCTGCCCAGTGGTCCGTTTGAACAACATTTCACCAACATCCCTGAAGAGGCACCCTTCACGTGAACACCCATTTCCAGACATACCGTTCACTTGCCGTCGTGGCGGCAGTTTGCTGTTTTTTTGGCTCTGCACTTCAGGCTTCGGCACAAGAACCAAAAGCGATCGGTAATGCATTTCTTCCCACGGATGCCGCAGCCACAATGATCATGCGGGTGTCAGAAACACTTTCGAGTCCCCAGACTGAGCTGTATCCAATCGAGATTGCCAATGCTTGGTGTCAACAAAACATTGGCATGACTGCCGAAGATATTGAAACGGTACAAGTCATTACCGCCGTTCCAGGTCCAACTGGACCCATGGTCGCTGCAGTCATCCGGTTGAAACAGGACTTCAACCTGGCTCAGGTTAACGCTGAGATGGTGAATGCCAACCATCCAGTCGACGTGGATGGCAACGCATGCTATCCGATCAATACACCTTTCCCGGCAATGCTGCACGAATACGATAAA
Source organism: Rubripirellula sp. (assembly GCA_051010795.1). Taxonomy (GTDB): domain Bacteria; phylum Planctomycetota; class Planctomycetia; order Pirellulales; family Pirellulaceae; genus Rubripirellula. The sequence continues at coordinate 2,226 of JBPCVE010000371.1, read as the reverse complement.
CGGACCGTCATTCTGGCAACGCCAAATTACATGGACACCGTTCTACGCGCGGGGACGGATGATCGTGTGCTTGGTCCATTGGCAGAGTTGGCAGACGCGACCCCGCCATCCGGTCAAGTCTCGTTATTGATTTCGATGGAACCAGTACGTCCCATCGCGATGAACCTGCTGCAAAACGCGAGCGACCAAATTCCACCACCACTGCAAGGCTTGGCCCAACTTCCCAACTTGGTGGATGCCATGGTGCTGTCGATCGATATCGGAAACACAAAGGCCAGCCAGCGTCTCACCATGTTGGCGAGCGACGCGTCCGCGGCAAAGGAACTGGAACGAACCCTGAACGACGGGATCTTGTCGGTACGCGACATGCTGCTGCAAATTGCGATCGCTGACATGAATCAGGATGATCCAGTCGCTGCCGCAAGTCAGCAATACATGAAACGTGTGGCCGACCATATGGTCAAAGTAATCACGCCCAGGCAGTCCGGTCGAGAAGTCATAATCGAGGGCACGCTTAACCCCAGCATGACGACCAATGGGGTGCTGGTTGGCATGCTGTTACCCGCCGTTCAAGCAGCCAGAGCATCAGCAAGACGCATGTCGTCAGTCAACAACATGAGACAAATCGGGCTTGCGATGCACAATCATTATGATGTGTACCGCACACTGCCTGGCAATATCGTCGATAAAAATGGAAAAGCACTGCTAAGCTGGCGTGTCAAAATCCTTCCGTTCATCGAGGAACAAGCCTTATATGACCAATTCCACCTCGATGAACCGTGGGACAGTGAACACAATATCAAGCTACTGAGTCGCATGCCTGATATCTATGTTGATCCGAACACCGCCACCCAACCGGGAATGACAGTCTACCAACGACCCATTGGTGAAAAACTGATCATGAATTCGGACGCCGGCGGCAACTTCCGAAAAATCACCGACGGAACATCCAACACCATCATGGCGGTGGAAACCTTGCCTGACGCCGCCGCTGCGTGGACAAAGCCTGAAGACTTAGCGATTGATCTGGACAATCCAAAGAGCAAGTTATTCGATGGCAAGCGTGCGGGTTTCAATGCCCTACTGGCAGATGGTTCTGCACTGTACCTCGGTGATGACATCGATGCCTCCCTACTCAAGGCACTCCTAACAGCTCGGGGTGGAGAAGTAGCCAACCGCTCTGAATTCTGATTTGGTGCAAAACCAATGCGGTGAATGAATCCTTGCCAAGTACGGATGAAGAGAATTTCCATCTCATGGAAACACGCTCATTGCATCTCATTACAACACAATCCGGTTTCTGGCAGGACAGGGACCGGGTTGTTGTTTTGAGCATAGGATTTCACCCCCACTGCAACAACGACTTCCCTCGATCCAAATTGAAACAGATCATCTGATCCTGCCCCGATTGATACCACGTACCTGCCGTGAGTGCAGACATTTTCGCAACCTGCGTCAGCTTGATATCCAAACGCGGGGGCCCCGTCACGTTCGTAACACGAAGCGTAAAGTGCTTGACGTCGAATGGTGCATCCAAGGCAATCTGATTCTCAATCCGTCTGATCGCCGTTAAATCCTTCGCAGCCCAATAACGGCCAATTTCACTTAACTTCATCCAAACGGTCTGATCGCGATAACGAGCATTCAATGAAGTTACAATTCTCTGGAATGCCCGGAACCCGGATTCAGTGCCGTTGTTATACATCCCGGGCCAATGACAAAGCATGATTGCGGGCTGCTTACGTTCAATCAGCTCAACCATCCGCCCCGACGTTGCATCCCGATTGCAATATCGATCTGTATCGGGAACGCGATCACCCTGCCAACCACCGAACCAGTCTCCTGTGCCTGCTGGAACGTTAACGGTCAATCTCAGATCATCCGTTCCCAATCCTCGAACATGCTCCAAAATCGGTTCCGTATTTTGCTCGCCTGTACGTACATACTTGAAGTAGTGTGGCAGATCGACGGGATAGACATCTCGGACCGCCTGATCAACCGCCAGTGACAGTTCGCTCTTCACAAGGTTGCCGAAGCCGCCTGGCGTGGTAATTCCCTCACACGGCAAATCACAACGCTCAAGAATTCGCAGGGCATAAGCGAGATACGCCGCGAGCTCATCAACACTCTTTTTTTGTTGTGGATAAGAGTTCTCCATGGTGCCAGCATTGATCGCCTCTTTCGGTCGTCCGGTCTTCAAATCAATGACACGGGTGTGCGTGATCA
>JBPCVE010000370.1:0-7873 GCA_051010795.1 Rubripirellula sp. | reverse complement strand
GGTCAGATCGATACCACGGTAACCCCTTTCGCAATACAGTTGGGTATCACAAATGCGACGGAGGTCAATGTAAATGGCGTTGCGGTTCCGAGCATTCTCGACGGGGATCAATTTATTCTTTCGAACGGAACCGAGGCAGTCACGTTTGAGTTTGAGCAGGGTCACACACTGTTTGCTGATGGTTCTGCCCCGGTTCGTGATGGTGATGCGATCATCGTGAACGGCCTGAAGTTCGAGTTTGAAACCAGTCCTAGGGTGTCGTTGACTGAAGTGACACCTGCTGGCTTGCTCGCTGCTGGGGCGACGCTAGAGGTCGGTGATAACGAGGGTGTTGTCACGTTTGAGTTTGTTGAGTTGGGTGAGGCAGCCGAGGGCAATATTGCTGTATCTCTCGTAGATGGACTTGGCTTTGCATTGACCGCAGATCAGATTTCCGCAAATCTCGCGGTCGCGATCAATGGAAGTGTGAACGACGTTGAAGCGTTCGGAGTTGCTGGAGAGGTTCATTTTGGAGCGACGCCAGTTTCCTTGCAGGTGTTCGGCCCCGGTATCACACTTGCTGGGCAAGATGGCCTCAATGACCCAACCGCGATATCTGTTCCGGTTTCAGCGACACTTGATCAGGAAGAATTGTTGGCAATCGTCGCGCAGGCGATTCGCAATCAGGGGATTTCAGTCTCGGAGCGGGGATCGCAATTGAGTTTGCCTGATGCCGCTACTTTGGATGTTGAGCCAGATCCCACCTTGAGTGATTCGGCGTTCAGCATCATCGGTACGCCTGGCATGGCTGATCCTGGCAATGTGGAAATTCGCATGCTGCCGACCGATACGTATCAGGTGATTGCCGAGCGTGTGGAGGGGGCTGTTGAGTTGGCCAGTCTCACCGGTAGCCTGCCTAATGTTACAGCGACTCCCGATGGGCGATCGCTGCGGATTCAAGGATTCGTAGCTAGCGTCACAGGCAATTTGGTGGCAGGTGGATCGCGCAACGGAGGTTCCATCATTGGTGTCGAGCTTGTTGACGATGAGCTCTTCGCGATTTCAGACAATGGAGGCTTGTATCGTGTTCGTGCTGATGAATTGACGGCTACAGATGGCTCCGGGCAAGTTGGGAATTACGTGCTTACGGCGACAGATCTGCGGGGGATCAACTTCTCCGGCTTACGTGCGGGGCCAGCTTCAGTCGCTGATGGTGCATTGAGTGATACCCTATTCGGTATCACCGCCGCTGGCGATCTTCACGCGTTCAATACAAGGGGCGAGTTTCAGCCAATCTTCCCCGGTGGACGGTCGGTGCTTCAGACGGGAATTGCAGGTGCGTTGGGTATAGATTTTGCTACGATCGATTTTAACTTGTGGCACACCACCGAAACGCGCGGTGATGATTCCGGTCATGGAGTCAATGCATTACCTGGTAACGCGAGAGAAGCTGTACCGGGTGGCACAAGCCTTGCCTTCAATTATGAAGATGCGGCATTCGCGTCTAAATTTGAGTCGCCCTCTGAGCGACCGACCTTAGAACCAAGATTGGACGGAACGGCAGTTGCAAGTTCGTTTAATGTTCCCGGCGGTGCAAAAGGCGTTGTAGAGTCAAGCCAATTCAGCCTACAGCGATATTCTGCAAACGATAAGCCGACATTATATTTCAACTATTTTGCCGCTAATGACGGCGATGCCGATCGCCTACGAATTCATATAATTACCGAAGATGGTGCGCAGCACCTAATTGCTTCAAATTCTCTCTTCCGTGGACCGGATGTTGAAGATGATGAGTTTGATGATCCAGCCCAAGAGGGGCAATATGATGACAGTATTGATGTCCCTGTTCAGCAGTTGTTTGACAACACGGGGAATTGGCGACAAGCTCGGATAGATCTGGCCGACTTCGCTGGCATGAGCAATTTGCAAATGCGGATTGAGTACTCGACTTCAGGAACAACGCTCAGCTTATCTGAAGCTATGCGGACAACCAATGGTCAGACTCTTGCAAGTATCGATACGCGTGAATTTGTCATCGAAGGTACTGACATCTCCAAGGGCGTGACGAAATTCGTCATGGATTTGGCCCCAACGGTTGCTCTCCCGAGCGGCAGCCAATTGGCTGATTTGTATCTTGATGCAAACGAAAATGTAGTGATAACCATCGATGGCAAGGAGTACCTGCTGAATGACGGTACGCGTACCGTTTCTGGAGAAGTGGATGTCGATTTGTTGGCAGCGTCTCCAGTGGGTACTACTCTCGATAGCCTCACTGCGGGTGATGTCGCCGAGATTCTGGAAGCTGCCATTGTTGCCAGTCTTCCAGAGAACCAGACGACTACTGGTTTTTACTTTTCAGATTCTGACGACTTTCCTCCTGCGGTGGGAAGCAATGACTTCTTGTATGAAGCGACACAACTGCCATACGCGGGTGGGAATCTGACAATCGAAGGAACTGGACGTTTAGGTCAGTTGGATGCTACAGGAAATCGAACGAATTTCAGAGACGTTGATTTGTTGAGGTTGGAGGTAACGACAGGGACACTCGTTGAGGTCGATGTTGAGTTGCTTGCTGATGATCTAGCTCAGACTCCCCTCGAATCAGTGGTGCGATTCTTCAACGCTGATGGCGATGAACTAGGCCGTGTTTTCAATGGTGTCACCGGAAAGGTTGAGCATACTGCTACCTATGATGGGCTGATCTTCATTGGCTTGAGCGGCCAAGGCAACGAAACCTACGATCCAAGATTTGAAGACTCTGCTGCGAATGGGCTAGTCGGGACGTACAACACCGCTATTAGCATGACCCTGCCAAATCATTACTCAGTCGAGGGTAACTTGATTGAGTTTTCAGGGGGACAGCAGGCAATCAGCGTTTCACACCCTGATTTGCTCAGGCTGACAGATCGGGTTGAGTCTGATGCCATACGAATTCCAGTAAGTCGTTTCATGTCGGCGGCGGAAATTGCAGTCGAGGTGCGACGTGCCTTGGCGACTCGTTTTGTAGATGGGGAGTTGGCACAGTTCCCAGTCGCTGGTTCCAGTGTGCGTTTGCCGACGTTGACGATTGTTGACGCCGGTCCGTTTCATGCTGAAGGTGAACGATATGGTGAGCAGTTTGCAGATGGCGCAATCGCTGGAACACGGGATAATGCACACGAAGGCATTTACCTCGATGATTTCATCATTGGCCTTGCTGAGCGTGGCGAAAATGCCACCGAATCTCTGGTCGTTGACACTCTCTTTACCCCTGATTTGCGTAATAACTTTGCCGTTCCCGCCAATCCTACCTCTGATTTGGTAACGGGTTCCTACAGTGTTGAGATTCGTGATGGTAGTGAATACGTTAACTCTTTAACCGGTGTTCCCTTTCGGACCTTCGATACCAACGAACGGTTGTCCTCGGCTCTCACGATTTCTGCTCTTCCCGCTAGCGATATCACCGATGGCGATTTCTTCACCCTTTCAAACGGGCGTGAAGAATTGGAGTTCGAGTTCGAGCAAGTGGAGGTCGGTAACGGCATCACTCCCGGTCGGGTAGGAATTCCATTTACACTTGAAAAGGTGGATCCTGTTTCAGGTGTGATTCGTGCTGAGACTGCCGCGGAGGTGGCAAGAAATATTGCGGCAACTATCAATCGAAGTGATGTGGAAGCTGTAATCAAAATCCAGGCGATGCCAGCATTAGGTGTCAATAGCTCTGAAGGTAGTGAGATTCATCTTTTCGGACCGGCACTGGTGGCTAATCCATTAGGCTCGATCAACGTGTTGGATCGTTCAATCTATCGAGGTGATGAAAACCGTGATCGAGATGGTCAAGGCGTGATTCTGGTTGAGAACAGTCGGTTCCTGTTCAATGAAGACTTTGGCATTGTCATTGATCATGGTTTCACGGCCGATGTCGACGAACAACTCACTTCCGTTGTGACTCGCTATCCGAGAAACCTGATCGAATTGAACACTGAGAGTCTCGCCAGTGGTGTCGTCGTCCAAAGCAATGTGATCGCTTTCAATGAGCTTGGCGGATTGAAAATTTCCGGAGCTCCGCAAGCTTCAGCAGAAACCTTTAGCGACCCTGTTGGGCATGACCGAATCGTCAACAACACAATCATCGGGGGTGACATTTCGCCTGGCCGTCAAGCACCACCGCAGACATTCAATAGCATCCTGTTCCCGTCAGGTACCGTTTCCTTTGCTGATGCCATCGCCGGTTACGATCCCAGTGTGAATGGAATTCCACCGACGACGATTCACCAGAACGCTGCTAATGCAATTGGGCCTCCGGATGCATCGGGTATTGGTGCGGAACCTGTCAATGGCAATGAAACGGTGTCGTTGGGCTACGGTGGTACTTTGACGGTTCAGTTCGTCGACAACATGCTATCGGGTAACGGCAATGCTCAGCCAGATCTTGTTGTATTCGAGTCGGGTGAAATTGAGTCTGTTCTGGTTGAGATCAGCCGTGATGGCGTAACCTACTTTGACGTGGGTATTGTCGGTGGATTGGCGAATAGCCTCGACATTGACACACTGGGTTTCGGTGAGCAGGATCGCTTTGCGTTTGTAAGATTGACAGATCTGCGTCAGGGCGACCCAACCAGCCCTTCAGTGGGAGCTGACATTGATGCTGTAGGTGCGATCAGCTCAGCTGTTGTTGAAAGTTTCAATCCGAGTGGTATTGGCATCGAATTGTTGGGCAGTGCCGCCCCGGTAATGTTGAATAATGTGATTTCCAACTCTAATGTTGGTATTGAACTTGATCCTGATTACAGTTTGCCGCAGCTAGGTGGCAATTCGTACTATCGAAACATACAGAACATCACCACGGGTGGTAGCCTAGGGCAGTTCTCCGAAGAGGTCGCTGATACTGAGGTGATTTTCTATGGGGCTCCAACCTTGGTGTTTGCTCCGGCGCCTAATGCATCGATTATTGATAGCTCGATTGACTCCTTGGAGGATCGCGCGAGTTTGGCCAGCGTCAAGGGACCACTCGGGTTACCTGTCTCACCGATTCTCGCACCAGACCTCGATGTCAACGGAGCACTGAGGGTGGACGATGCGACGGTACAGACTCCAAGTGGTTTGGGAGAGTCGGTATTCAAGGATCGTGGTGCATTCGATCGCGGTGATGTGACGGGGCCACGAGTTGTGCTTGTAACACCAAGGGCTCCTGATCTTGGTGTTGAATCGGGCGTTGCAGAGGTATTGGGAGAAATTCCGCAATACTTCGAATTCCAGTTCCTTGATGGCATTGCACCTGCCGACGTCGCGCCGGGAACCGGTATCGATGATTACACCATCTCGCGACAATCCGTCCTGTTGTTGAAGGATGGCATCGCTCAGGTGGAAGGTGTTGATTTCCGGTTTGGTTACAATCCCAGTACGAATGTTGTGCGTTTGACTCCAGTCGCGGGTGCGTGGGAACCAGCGTCGACCTATGTGATTCGTATGGTCGATGGAACCGACGCCGTTGTGCAGGCCGCGGATGGCGATACTTATTCTGACGGTGAACAACTCAATGTATTTGATGCTGAGGGGGCCAGGACGACCTTTGAGTACGAAACAGGTCTTTCAGTAAACGTCAATCCGTTAATCCTTGATTTGGGTTTGGCTGATGGAATTACCTTGGAAGTGTTTGACGGTGTGAGTAACGCCACATTCGAACTTGATGACAATTCATTTTTCAACCCCGTGAATACGGCGATTGAAATTCCGGGCACGGTAGGATTGTTGACGACCGCGATTGCTGATGCGATCAACGAGTCTGGTTTGAACCTGTCCGCAATTGCGAAGGACAACACAGTTCAGTTACTGGGAACGAACCCACTTTCATCCGCGGTAACCAGTAGTTCACTAATCACGGTGGAGGGACAGTTTGGCGTTTCTGTCGGATTCGGGCTGTTGATTCCGAATGATGGTGCCGGTATTTCCAATGCGGTGCAGGAAGGTCAAACCTTCAGCATACGTCAAGGTTCACTGAACACGATCACATTTGAATTAGATAGTGATAATACGGTTCAGTCGAATGATGATGGCGTCCCCAATACCAAGGTGACCTTTGGCGTTACCTCGACTCTTGATCAACTCTCAGATGCCATCGTTCTCGCAATCGGTCAGGCACCGCTGGGGCTTGACCCGTCGAACGCAGGCTTCGGTCGCGTCGTGCTGGATGCCGATGCGAACTATTCGGTGGACCTTTCGGATACCGTGCTAACACAACTAGGATTCCCCGGAGATACAGCAAGCAAGCCCATCATTATCACGCTTGACTCATCTGAAGGTGAGAATGTGCAGCTGATCGCAGAAGCCATTGAAGCTGAGGCGTTAACAGGTGTGACAACAAATGTTGTTGACAGGCGAGTGTTCCTTGAGGGGACGCTTGGAGTAAGCGGTGTCGGAGCAGTAGAGGTTGTGCCAGTTCGTGATGAAGTTGGCAATCAACTGCAGAGTAATAACTTGAGTGGCACCACCGAACTCATCATCTACGTAGGCGGTGGGTATGATTACGGAGATGCACCAGCTCCCTACCTGACCACAATGGCAGATGGTGGGCCGCGGCATGGGGTTGAACAGAGCTTTGCTCTCGCACCGATAGGAAGTGAGCGGGCGATTACGGCTGACAGTGAGCCTCGCCTGGATAACCTTGATGAAGATAACGGTGTGAGTGTGACCGGCTCAGTCGTTGCAGGATTCACTGCAAACTTCCAAGTCTCAGTGACCAACGACGACAATCGTGACTTCTACCTTGATGCTTGGTTCGATTGGGATCAAAGCGGCACTTTTGACGTCGATGAGTTGAAGCGATATGGCTCGGTCAGCGAGCCTGGGATCATACCAATCGCCGCCGGTGATACGACGATCGGAATCGCGATTCCAAGTGACACCGTGGTTGGTGAAATTTACTCTCGGTTCCGCTTGAGTGAGGTTGCTGGGCTTGGACCCAACGGGGATGCTGCATCTGGTGAAGTGGAAGATTGGGCCTTCGTGGTCGAAGCGAATCCATTCCAGAACCCGGCTATAACCACCGACGTGAATAACTCGGGAGCTACGACACCGATTGATGGTTTGCAGATTATCAATGCCCTTTCCCGCAATGGGGGTGGCAACATCTTCCTCGATGCTCTGCCATTACCTGAGGGGCTGCCGACCTTCCCGGATGTAAGCGGCGATGGAAAGATCAGTGCCCTTGATTCGCTACTTGTCCTCAATCACTTGGCTGAACTCTACAACTCAGGCAGCGGTGAGGGAGAGGCAAGTGCCTACGTTCCAGTTGCGGCTGGCGTGATGGCGTCCGGAGCGACGGTCATTGGAGACGAGATGCTCCGCCGTGAGGCTGGTCAGCCTGCTGGTTTGTCGACTGCGGAAACTTCAAAAGCGTCAGTCAGTGTGTTTGACAGCCCGGCAGTGGTCGGCCTTGATGAGGTGGTTGAGTCACTTGCAGTCGATACCGCAGGTGTCCGGGATGCTGATAAGACCGATTCGATTGATGCGTTGTTTGCCTCTCTTTGATTCGGAGGTCTGGTTCAAATACCGCAAATTGATAGCCGTTTGTGATCTATCTGTTTGCGGCAGTCGGTACTGGGACTCGGCAGTGGGACTCGATACTGGGACAATGAAAATGTTGAGGCAAAATCTGGCCCCCCCAAGAGACTAGGGCAGGCCGTTTCGGGGGCTTTTGCTGAGATTTTGGAAATTGGGGGGATTTTGCGAGACAGAATTCGAGTTTTTGAATCTAAGCATCGTTCGCCAGCGTGAGTACCGCACGTATTCTCCACGCAATCCCGTTTCGGTATCTCGGTTATCCATGAAAAGACGTCGCTCAAAATCGAAAGGCTTGCATAAACGGTCGGTTCGGCGGTTGCGGATGGAATCGTTGGAGCAACGTCGATTGTTA
>JBPCVE010000369.1:0-30670 GCA_051010795.1 Rubripirellula sp. | reverse complement strand
GCCTGTAGTAGATGTGAGCTGCATGATGTTCACGTGCAAGGATCGCTAGCTCATCCTCATTCGGCACTCTGCTCAGAACGGCCTGAAACATAGCTTTCAAACGTGAATCCACATTCGCCTTCGAGTGCTGCCCCAACACCTTTTCAGCCAATGTGCGCGCAGCCTCCAGCGCGGTCACATCATTCAGGAGGGTGAGTGCATGTAGGGGCGTATTGGTACGCCTTGGCGCCACTTCGCACGTTCGTCTCATGGCAGAATCGAACAGAAACGTTGGTGCGCTACTTCGTCTCCAGAACGTGTACAGTGTCCGACGGTATTGTCCTGGCCCCAACGTGGATTCATACGTGAAGCGTCCCATGAACTGATCCTGCCACACACCCACTGGCTGGTAGGCAAAAATGGGCGGTCCCCCGACAGTTCGATTGAGCAAACCACTGGTAGCCAACGAAGAATCTCGAATCATCCAACTGGGCAACCGGAAGCGTGCTCCCCGGGCCAGCAGCTGATTCTCTGGGTCCAGCTCGAGCAACGCCTTGGTAACGCTACTGTCCTGTTGGTAAGTTTCGCTGGTCACGATCCGTCTGACAAGATGTTTCAGATCCCAACCATGCTCCATGAAGTCGACAGCCAACCAATCCAGCAACCGCGGATGCGTCGGCACTTCGCCCTGCGCCCCGAAGTCGCTAGGAGTCCGTACCAAACCGGCACCGAAGAATAATTGCCAAACATGGTTTACAATCACTCGTGATGTCAGTGGGTTCTCAGGCGACACGATCCAGCGTCCAAGCTGCAGTCGATCCGTGATCGTTTTCTCGGGCTGCTTCATGACAGCGCGAAGCACCCCCGGTTCAACCTCATCGCCATGGTCATTCCAAACGCCTCTAACCAACACATGCGTTTTTCGCTTGGCTGGGCGTTCCTTCAACACCGTCACATTCAGGCTTCCGGCGGCCTTCTTAGCGGCGTTCAGCTGCCGTGAAGCTTTCTGTTGCTTGTTAGCGGCGAGCTGCCATGGCTCATGGTCCGTAAGGAATTGATCTTTAAGCTTGGACCTCAAAGGCGCTGGAATATCCTCCACCGTGAACGCTGCACCCTCTTCTGATTCATTCTTCTTAGCGATTGCATCTGAAAGCTCTTGAAGTGGCATCGGCTTAAGCGACCGGACTGCACTTCCACGTTGATTCGTGACACTGATTCGAAATTTAGCCATCAGCTCTCGAGGTGCCAAAGATCGTTGTAGAAGTGCGATTTCTACCACACCATCATCTGACAACACCAAAGGCTCGCTCAATTCAAACACAACGACCTGCACTGCTTCCACAGGTTTGGTGCGCGTCGTCCAGCCCGTGCGAGGATCATCGTCGAGGGTGCCTGACGCACGCCCATATTTGCTGTCTGCGCCCTTCCCCTCGACAGTGGCGGACGCACGACTGAGGGACAGATCGGTCACTGAAGAATCATCGCGGCCCCTCACCTGAAGCTTTACATTGGTGAGAATAAACTCCCCGGTCTCCGCGTACGAATATTTCTCACCCTTATGCGCAGGATCAGAAAACACTTCGAGACGGATTCCGGTGATGCGGTCAATCGCGCTAGTTGGCACCTCTAAAAAATAATCATCCTGAACTGCCTGACTGTCGTTTGCTGTGATGATTCCGTCGGAATGCTTGGTGAGCACCGTTCCCTCAGTGGTCTTCATTGTAGTTGGCTGTATGACCGTCCACGGCTCATAAGGCGGCTGAGCTGTTTCAGTCAGTCGCCCCAACTCTGCAGAAAAGGAGTCCTCCGCATCCATCTTGACCTGATCGAGTCTTGCTGTCATCTGATCCAGAACCTGCTGAGTCTCATCAATCGCTGGTTGAGCCATCGTGGACTTGTAGGCAAGAAACGGCTTTGCGCCACCACCCGCTGCACCAGTCTCGTCGATGCTGTTAAAGAAGGCTGTCAGACTGTAGTAGTCGCTTTGCGAGATGGGATCAAACTTATGGTCATGGCATTGGGCACATCCGAGAGTAAGTCCTAACCAAAGCGTGCCCATCGTATTCGTTCGATCAAGAACATAATCAACCCTTGATTCCGCGGGGTCACGCCCACCTTCACCATTGTGCATATGGTTGCGGTGAAAGCAGGTAGCCAACCTCTGTTCATCAGTGGCATCAGGCAGTAAGTCACCCGCAAACTGCTCGATCGTGAACTGATCAAACGGCATATTGTCATTAAATGCAGCGACGACCCAGTCTCGCCATGGCCAGTTTTGTCGCGTTGCATCACCTTGAAATCCATCAGTGTCGCTGTATCGCGCACCGTCTAGCCACCACATGGCCATCCGCTCTCCGTAATGAGGAGAAGCCAAAAGCGTGTCCACCCATTTCGACCAATCACGCTCGTCCGGTGTTTCACCGATCTTGGAAATTTCGGATGCCGCGGGGGCCAAACCTGTGAGGTCAAAAGACAACCGACGCATGAGAGTATGCTTGGCTGCTCGGCGCGACATCGCCAGTCCCTCGATCTTCAATCGCTTTCTTATAAAATAGTCAATCGGATGAATATCGCCCGCCTCAGCGGGGATGGCGATCGCAACTGGAGGCTCGAACGACCAATGTTCGCCCCATTGTGCCCCCTCAGCGATCCATTGACTGATGATCGCAATTGCCTCCGGCGCAAGAGGTTTCTTATGCGAATCTGCAGGTGGCATTAACTCAACGCCATCAACACCCCGAATGCGATCTAGCAGCGCGCTCTCTTCCGGCTTTCCGGGAACCACTGCCGAATAGCCGCCTAAATCAGCGATTGCCCCCTCGCGGGTATCCAGTCGTAAATCCGTCGACCGCGACCCCTCATCGAAACCATGGCAAACCAAACAGTTATTCGACAACAGCGGTCTGACTTGACGATTGAAATCCACCGGCTCATCTGCGCTGGTGACAAGACCCCATCCGCACAACCAAAACGCACCTGCTAACGCAAACGCTGCAAATGGACGAGAAGTGCAATGCGTTTGCATTGCGTTAAAAATCGTTGAGCAAATAACAAACAACAACATAACCCTACAGCCAGCTGACGAAGTCCGCGATCTCTGTTAACAGCAATTACTATAGCAATCGCGGACCATAACGTCTTGCACAGACAAATCACGATTTTGCATAAATCACGCATCTCTCGTCATTCTGCGGTGCCCACGATCACAACAATACTGAACCACGCTTACAATCGGAAAAAAACCAAGAGCCAGCCTCTTTTCAGACCTACCCCATAAATTGCCAAATTGCCGCCAAACGCGTCAGAACACGCTGCGCTAGCGTTTATCTTCTTCTACCACAGATGACTCACCTCACAGTCACACACCAACCGTACGCGCTTCGGTATTGGAACTCTATTAAGGCATGATTCCGTCAGCCCGCTACACGCGCCTTGAGCCGACCCAAAAAAACACGGCGGTGCTAACCACATTACAATCACAATGACAATATCGCCCTGTCTTGGATCATCCATCAACAAACCACGGCTCACAGAATTTACTCAGCGAACGCAGAGCGACAAATCTGCTTTACTTCCACCGCCAACAACAATCACTGCCAGATAGCAAAAAACCCATGTCGTTTCCCCCAAGCCAGTTTCCACCCAGCACCATGCATGTCACCGCCGCACACAACGTCTCATCAACATCGCGTCGAAAATTCCCATGGCTGCGCACGAAGCTGCCGTTTGTTGGGAGGCCAAGGACGTTAACCATGGTAAGCAAAGTCACCCTGTTGGTTGCTGCCTTAGGTGCGAACCTGTTTCCGACAACCTGTCGCTCAGTCGAAACCCCTCTCTACGATCTAGTAATTTACGGGGGAAGCTCAGCTGGGATTACTGCCGCAGTTCAAGCAAAACGGATGGGCGCATCAGTAATCGTGCTGGAGCCTTCCACCCGTATCGGAGGTTTAACCACTGGCGGACTCGGACAGACAGACATCGGAAAAAAAGCGGCCATTGGGGGTATTTCCCGAGAGTTTTATCAGCGCGTACGAAAATATTACGAAAACGAATCAAATTGGCATTGGGAGAAAAGGGCGTCTTATCGCAGTGGCGGGCAAAGTCGCACCACAGCTAACGAGGACACCATGTGGACTTTTGAGCCCTCCGCCGCTCTGAACGTCATGCAAGACTTTGTCACCGAAAATAACATCAGAATCATTCGCAACACGAAACTGGACCGAACGCCGCTCAATGACGATACAACACGCGTCAAAGGTGTCGTCATGCAAGACGCAACGATTCACGCACTCATCACCGAGGACCAAACACAATATCGAGGCCGTTGTTTTATCGACGCGACCTACGAGGGAGACTTATTGGCCGGTGCAGGGGTTTCCTACATGGTGGGTCGGGAAAGTGCACAAGTGTATGACGAATCACTCAACGGAGTACAAACCAGACGTGGCCTGCACCACCAACTGAAACCTGGCGTCGATCCGTACCGTGTTCCCGGCAATCCCAATAGTGGTTTACTGCCCGGAATTGACGAGACTGGCCCGGGCGTTGAACACCTGGGCGACCACCGGGTGCAAGCATTTTGTTTTCGGATGTGCTTGACCGACCAACCCGCGAATCGCCTGAAAATTTCAAAGCCAGCCGACTACGACCCAATCAGATACGAACTTCTTTTTCGCAACTTCGAAGCGGGCGCGAAGGTATTGCCATGGTCATTCTCTCTCATGCCCAACCGCAAAACCGACATCAACAACAATCGGGGAGTATCTACCGACTTCATTGGTCAGAGCTATCAATATCCTGAGGCTTCCTATGAACAACGCGAAGCAATCATCGAGCAACACCTGCAGTACCAGAAAGGGCTTCTTTGGACACTCGCCAATCATCCACGCGTTCCCTTAGCGATGAGGCAGCAGGTCTCACAATGGGGACCCTGCCGAGATGAATTCACAAGCCCTGATGGATGGCAACGCCAACTGTATGTTCGTGAGGCCCGGCGGATGATCGGCGCCACCGTCATGACACAGAATCACTGCCAGGGAAGCCGCGTGGCAGAGCAGCCTGTGGGACTTGCTGCCTACACCATGGACTCACATCATGTACAACGTTATGTCGACAAAAATGGGCATGTCCGAAACGAGGGGGACGTGCAGGTCGGCGGTTTCTTACCCTACGGAATCGAGTACGGATCACTGACACCTCAGCAGGCAGAGTGTGACAATCTGCTGGTACCCGTCTGCCTAAGCGCATCACACATCGCATTTGGGTCGATTCGAATGGAGCCTGTGTTCATGGTATTGGGGCAAACCTCGGCCACGGCGGCAATACACGCGATCCGAGAAAAGCAGACCGTACAGAACATTGACTACGAAAAACTACGCAGCCAACTGACGCAAGACAAGCAAGTCCTTCGCTGGTCACAGGGTGCCTCAAAGTCACCCTTGAGCACCGATCCAAAGACGTTCGCGGGCATCGTCCTCGATGACAACCAGAGCGATCGAAACGGTTTCGATTCCATCAGCCAATCGAACGGCCCTTTTCTCGCCTCGCACTACCGCCACGACAGCAATGCTGGCAAAGGCATCCAAGACGCTACGTTTTCTTTTAAGATCAAAAAAGCTGGTCGATACAAGCTACAGATCGCATGGACACCCCACGCCAATCGCGCAACCAATGTTCCCATCACGCTCACGACATCTGCTGGCCAACAGACCTTCCAACTAGACCAGCAACAAAAACCTGACGAAAGTCCTTTTGGGACGCTCGGAGTTTTCGATCTCGCTCCTGGCGTTGTGACTGTTGGGATTCGCAATGCGAACACTGACGGTTACGTCATTCTTGATGGCGCACGATTAGTAGAAACTTCAGAAACGCGTACAAGCCAATGACATGAACCAACCCGGTTCGATGGCAAAGCGAATTCGCAGTTCCGAGGCAAAGAGGCACCCGCCAACCTAAGCAAGGCTCTGTTTTGAACCTACGACGCTCCCGTAGCGAGGCTGTCTCCGAACCTTTAACTTTTGCACGTTTTTTGCTATACTATCGCACATAGCTCCCATGGGTTTCCGCAAGACAGGCAGTTGCATTGATTCGTACTCAGAAACGCGAAACGCACGCATCAACACCACTCATCACTCGTGTCTACATTCACGTTGCAGCATGTCTCACCCTCGTGTTAGCCTCGCCGCTGCAAGCCGACGACGGAGACTTCTCTGAAGGTGAGAAGCTGTACGCGCTGCAGATAAAGCGTTTATTCGCCGACAAATGCCTTGCATGTCATGGCGCGGACCCTGAAGATTTGGGTGGCGGTTTCGACATGCGTAGCCGGTCGGCCATGCTCAGGGGCGGTGAGTCGTTCGAGCATGACGTTCTGATCCCAGAAGCTGGCCGTGACAGCTATCTTTACGTGGTGACGACGCGCAAGGAGTCGGGTTACGAGATGCCGCCGAAAGAGTCGGAGAGCCTCACAGACGAGGAGTCCACCTGGATTCGACAATGGATCGACTTGGGTGCTCCATGGCCCAACGATGATATTGTCCAACAGATACGTCACGCGTATTCCCAAGGCGTTATCGTTCAGACTTCAGGTGGTCTGGCTGCCGAATGGAGTAATCGGAGGTATGAGCTATCCAGTTTATGGGCGTACCAGCCTTTGAAAGTCGTGCAACCACCTGCCGGCGTTCACCCTGTTGACTGGTTCATTGAGCGAAAGCTCGAACAACAGAACATTCCCGCTGCACCCTCTGCAACAGGTGCTGAACTAGCGAGACGCCTGAGCTTTGATTTGACAGGTCTGCCGCCAGAAACCCAATCCAACTGGCCCAGAACCAGTGAGTTCACGGACGCCTACCAGTCAGATCCCGACACAGCGGTTGCGGAATTGGTTGCATCGTTGATGAGCTATCCACAATACGGAGAAAAGTTCGCCCAACACTGGCTTGACGTTGCCCGATACGCAGACACGGCTGGTTTCGCGAACGATTACTCCCGTCCCAATGCATGGCGGTACCGTGATTATGTGATCCGATCTTTTAACCAAGACAAGCCCTACGCGGAGTTTGTGCGTGAGCAGATTGCTGGTGACGAGCTGAACCCAACATCAACTGACAACCGGCTCGCCACAGGCTTCCTCCGCATGGGCCCATGGGAACAAACAGGGATGAGCGTGTTCCGCATCACCAGGCAACAGTGGCTGGATGATGTAACCGACTCAGTGGGGCAAACCTTCCTCGGTCACGCGCTTCAGTGCGCCAAGTGCCACGACCACAAGTTTGACCCGATTCCGACACGGGATTACTACCGAATGATGGCGGTTTTCTCAACCACACAATTTGCAGAAAAGGACACGCCTTTCCTCTCCACCGAGAACAAACAGGGCTTCGCCGCCAACAACGAGTGGCTCAATAGCAAAATTGGATCTTATGCCAAACAACGCGATGCTCTTCAACAAAAGATAGACCAGCAGAAGAAGTCTGAAACGGGCGACGCCCAAGTCGGCAACAACGGCCTGGACCCCGGGGACGAAAACTCCCTTGCCCGAATCAAAAAGAACATTTCACGGCACAACATCGAGCGTGATAAGACCCAACCTATCGCGTTCACCGTCTACACCGGTAAAACGATCGAACGAAAAGCGGTCAATTCACGCGTTCGTGTGCCAGCGAAACCATGGGACAAAGGTTTTTTGGAGTCGGACACCATTTTAACGGGTGGCGACGCTTATTCAGCAGGTGACCCTGTCACCCCGGGCGCACTGAGCGCTGCAGAAGCCCTCGGCAACATGAAACCCGTCAACTTTCCCGGCAAACAAGGCCCACGACGACTTGCACTGGCAAACTGGATGACGGCACCAGATAACCCATTGACTGCCAGAGTGATGGTCAATCGGGTATGGGCTTGGCATTTCCGCACGGGTCTCGCAGGAAATCCCAACAACCTGGGCAGCACAGGAGACCCCCCCTCCCACCCAGAGTTACTCGATTTTCTTGCGAACTGGTTCGTTAAGCACAATTGGTCGATCAAACAATTGAACCAATTGTTGCTCACTTCAAAAACGTACCGCAGAAGCACTCGTCATCCCGACCCAAAGTTGCCCGAAGAAAAGGATTCCGACAATCGCTTTCTGTCAACGTTTCCTCCACGCAGACTTACGGCCGAGGAATTTAGAGATGCGATGCTTGCAGTCAGCGGCGAACTGAATCTGTCCGTGGGTGGTGTTCCTTGCCGACCAGATATCAATCTGGAAGTTGCTATGCAGCCTCGACAAATCATGGGCGGTACCGCATCTGTTTACGAACCTGATCCACTTCCCGAGCAACGCAACCGCCGCACCATCTACGCAGAGAAAATCCGAGGTTTGCGAGACCCCTTCATGGAGTTGTTCAACCAACCCGGCCCTGATAAATCCTGTGAATTGCGGCAAACATCCACGGTTGCGCCTCAAGCATTGACGCTGATGAATGCGGAAGAGATACAAGACAGATCTTTATCATTCGCAGCGATGCTGATGCAACAAAACCAGTCAGATAAAGACATCATACGAGTTGCATTTATTCGAGCACTGGGCCGAGAACCAACCGAATCTGAGGCCCAACAATGCATGAAGCACTGGAATCGGTGCACCACAGGAGAATCAGCCGTACAACATCAAGCTCAAACTTACCCTACCAGCACGTTAAGAACCGTGATGGCTGAGAAGACGGGCGAACCGTACGAGTTCATTGAGCACATGCCGGCATACAACTCGTACGTCCCTGATCTACAGCCGGACCAAACCAATGCACGCACGAACGGCCTGGCCCAAGTGTGTCTCGTCATCCTGAACCTGAACGAGTTCGCGTACCTTGACTGATTCAAGGCCAGCCAACCCTGAATCCGCATCAATACCGCCTCGCTCAACACCTTCTGTTTTCTGAAGAAGACAAACCATGAAGCCTGCAACTACAAAGTCTGCCATTGCCTCTCCCACCCGCAGGGACGTTCTGTACGGTTTCGGAGCGGGATTAGGCTCGATCGCACTCACGTCACTGCTCAACGCGGATGAATCGAACAACACTGCGTCCTCCCAAACTTTCGCCCCCCACCATCCACCCCGCGCCAAACGCTGCATTTTCCTGATGATGGAGGGTGGCCCTTCGCACCTTGATACGTTCGATCCCAAGCCGGAATTAGAGGCACGTCACCTACAGGAATTCACTCGCTCAGGCAAAGAACAGAGTGCGATGTCCTCGGGCAAACGTTACTTCGTGAAAAGTCCGTTCGAATTCAAGCGTGCAGGTGAATGCGGGGCTGACATCAGCACGGAGTTTGAACATCTGCAAACGTGTGTAGATGACATCTGTTTTTATCGTGGTGCATACGTTGAATCTGTCAATCACCCAACAGCGTGCTATCACGTCAACACCGGCAACCGATTTGGCGGCGATCCCGCATTAGGCGCATGGGTCACATACGGACTGGGGACAGCGAACCAGAATCTTCCCGGCTTTGTCGTCCTTCCCCGCACCAGTTATCCCCAGGGTGGTTCAGGAAACTGGAGCAATGGTTTCTTTCCTGCTCAATATCAAGGCACGCCGCTCAGGGCAGCCGGAAGCCCAATCCTCGACCTGAATCCTCCCGCTCGTATCACTCGCGAGAGGCAACGTGAAAATCTTGATCTGCTGGCGTCCCTGAATCGTGATCATCTTGCGACACGACCGGGCCGAAGTGAGCTAGATGCTCGCCTCAACTCCTACGAACTTGCATACCGCATGCAAACCGAGGTGCCGGAAGTGCTCGATTTCAATACCGAATCAGAATCGACCCTGCAGATGTACGGCATCGATCAGCCCAAGACTGAAACGTTTGGACGCAAATGTCTGCTTGCGCGACGTCTCATCGAGAAGGGAGTACGGTTCGTCCAAGTTTATTCAGGCAACTGGGATAGCCACGACTACATCCATCGCGCTCATGGCTCGCTGATCAAAGCCGTGGACAAGCCAATTGCTGCTTTACTAAAAGACCTGAAGCAACGTGGACTATTGAAGGATACACTCGTCGTCTGTTGTGGAGAGTTCGGCCGAACTCCCGACAACGGACAACGCAGTGGCGGAAAATCCTACGGTCGCGACCACAATGCCAACGCGATGGCAATGTGGTTTGCGGGTGGCGGTAGCAAAGCAGGGCACACCATCGGTGCCACGGACGAAATCGGCGGCAAAGCTGTAGAGTGCGCCCATCATATTCGTGATGTCCACGTCACCCTGCTACACTTGTTAGGACTTGATGACAATCGCTTGACTTTTTATCACGCAGGCAGATTCAAACAACTCAGTCAGTTTGGTGGGCAGGTGATCAACGAACTACTGAGTTGAGCCACGGTCCCTAGGCGACAAAGCCGGCAAACCTACGGCCAAATATGCAGCCCGATATCCAGCATCCATCGACGCTTACTGAGATCATCAAGACGGCGAGGCCCGGCTTTTGGCCTACCCATCTTTGGTTTTACATGCTGCCGTTCGCTGGAAGAGACATGTTTGCTTCAGTCCCTTTTTGGGCAGGTGCTGTCTACGTCTGCTTCCCCTTGGGACTACTGACCTACGGATGGAATGACCTTGGTGACACCGAAACAGATCGCGAAAACCCGAGAAAGGACAACTGGCTCTTTGGAGCATTGCCTAATGCACAGCTGAGAAAACGTCTGCCATGGTTCATGATCGCGACGCAACTGCCCTTTCTACTCATTTTTACGTGGATCGCAGGTCCCAAGATGATTGGGTGGTTCGCGGCGTTGGTGATTTGCAATGCGTGCTACAACACAGCCGGATTCAAGCGTCTCCCCGTCCTCGACTTGTTGAATCAGGTCGGTTACGTGCTGATTTTTGTACTGGCGAGTTGGCTGTGCAACGTCCCACAACTCAATGCCCCCGCCATGATCTTTGGAGCAATTTTCGCCATGCAGAGCCATCTATTCGGACAACTGATGGACCTCGACGAGGACAAGACAGCAGGACGCAAGTCGACCGCAGTGGTCATTGGAGTGATCCCCGCGAAATTACTGCTAGTCACCATCATGGTGGCTTTGGCGCTACTCGCCCATCGCTATTTCCAAAACCCTGTCGTTTCCATCTTCATGACCCTAGGGGCCATGTTCTTTTTCATGGACACATGCTTCGGACCACGCCGCTACCCAGTCTGGTTTAGCACATCGTTCTTTATCACCTGGAACGTGGTCGTGATTTTATCAATGCACTTTGTCTGGCGTTACGGGATTTTTTTGGCAAGCTGACTTGACCACATGAGGGGCCACGCCGCACGCGGAAATCTGCATCAACATGCACCAGCAACAGTGGGTCACCAGAGTTAGCCCATCTGTTTGATACCGCCGTTCAACGCATGCTTGCACCCCTGTGATCCAACAACGTCAGACTTGGGATCACCATTGATCCGGAACGCATTGGTGACCGCAACCGCCGCGACGGAAACGCCATGTAACACCAAAGCCCACCCAATACGCCTCGAGGTCGACCGTTGTCGCTCCGAACGACTGACTTTCTTTGAACATGCCACCTGCGAACAGGTCGAGATCAATTCCTGGAAGCACATTGGGGACTCCAATTCCCGCACTGATTCGATTCTGGCTGATGTTTGGCAATAACGCGCGAATGTAATCAACACTGGTTTGAGGCGTGATACCTCCAATGGACGCGGCGGGCGAAGTCTTGGACGCATTTTCCACAAAGGTGTAACCGCCTCGGAGCCGGATTCCGCGATCCGTTGTGTACTGCACGCCTGTTTGCACCGCTAACTGGTCGTCCCACAGGCTTCCCCAGAAATCAGTGTCTTCCCACATCATGTACTGAAGATCCAAAGCAACGAGAAGTTTTCCACAACACAAACTCTCGTCAGCGATTCCAATTCCGAAAATGTTGGGCAGTTCCATATCCAGATCCTGATAAGGCAACGGCCCTACTTTGATGAAATTCTCGAAGACATGCTTCTCTTTGGTTAGCCAAAATGCCCCAATCGTAGTTCTATCGAACACATCGTAGGTAAGCCCCAAGTTCCCGCGGACGCCATAATCAGGTGTTGATGCAGATTGCCCTGCAAACACACCGTCCATCTGAGCGGTCGAAATATTGAGTCCCGCTCCAAATGACAATCGGTCCGTGAGTTGCACGCCAATCGCGGAGGCCGTGCTCAACACCATGAACTCGGCGGAAGTACCATTGCTGCCTGTTGCTTCCCGGTAGTCGACACCCAACCCAGATGCGGTGATCAGGCCCAGTCCGGCGGTAACAGGTAAGCCAAGAGCGGTGAAGTCCTGCGTCGCAACGATATTTCCGATCAGCGATCCTGGTCGATCAGACTTTTGCTTGAATGGCGCTACCGGACCAATGGTCGCCTCGTTATCAAGGTTGAAAGTGGGTTCAATCCAAGCCCCCGAAAAACTGAAATTCGTTCCTTTGTGTTGTGTTAACGTTGCCGTATTCAGAACCATGGAGCTCTGCACATCCTGAGGTCGCGCAATCCCAGTTCCCGCCATGCCTCCGGCGGCAGGCAGTGCGTTGGCACGCAATTCGACCCCAAATACCTGAGCATGACTTTCGCTCTGCAGTACACAGCTACCGAGCATTCCGGCCACCACAACCCACCAATAACGCATGAACATCCTGACGACTCCGTTTCTGGTTCCTTCCATCAAACAATTCACACCGCCACTCACGGAAAAAACGGTGAGAAACAGGCGGAGTTAAAGGAATCGGCCTACACTCCTTCACCGATGCAATCAACCCATCGCGGAAATCTGTTTTCCAATCCTCCTCTGCTGCACGATTATCACGCTCTGCGCGACCCCTACCCCCTGAAAAACCCGCATCCGTGTTTTCAGTCGTTGCGTAGCACGCGCGAGTTAAAACTGCGGCACTACGCTTCATGTTCATGAGCCGCCTGAACAAACAGCGATTGGACAGATGTCCGAATAAATACACGGTCAGCAACATCTGAATCGTGCATGAAGCGAGCTGGCACGGCAACAAGGAGGCCTTCACTCAGAAAGGCCAGCAACATCAACAGAACGAGCGTAATCCACTTTGTCTGCCTGATCGTTCAACCACTAGTTTTTCAGAATTCTTGCCCCAGACGTACCGATAAGAATCATTCCAAGGCTGGACTCACATTCATAAGCACGGATGTTTCATCATCTACGGAGGAAAATCCGTGCGCAAACTGTTCCCCTTGATTCTTATTGTTGTTGCTGGCTGCGGTTCGAGCGGACGCAACGTCTTTCGACCTGCCACCAATGCTGGCTGTGCAGCAACTCCCTGTGATTCATCCTGTGGCTGCAATGAGCCAACGGGTGAAGTGATGCTCAATGAGTATCCCGTCACTGAGACACCAATTTACGCTGAATAAGCGTAGCAAAGATAACAAGCTGATTCGGAACCTCGTTCGTTACCTATTGCCCTCGCAGTCGGTGCGTGCTGCGCTGCTACCACGCGAGTGCGATCAGTAAAGCTTGGTACGATTCCACTGAATCATGCGTCTATTGCACTGAAAATCGGCTTTCGCTTTGACAGGTCGAGTGATCTCGGCTGCGCCAAAGAGCTCTGTACAAAAGCCGCAACTGCTTCTGATTAGCCTGCCGCGTCCCCGCGCCGGCTACCGGCAACGGGGTACAGACGAAAATTCACTTCATCTCAGGAAGGTGGCTTGAATTTGGGAGCCGCAGGCTCCGAAGGTTCATCCTCAATCTCATCGCTGGTGCCAGAAGACACCGAGTCATCGCCAAGGAAAGTGTTCTTGGCTTCCCGTTCAGCAGTTTTGAACTGCTGCTGGACATCATTGAGGCCTCGACGGAATTCGCGATAACTTCCCCCAAACTTGCGCGCAACCTCGGGGAGGTTGCTTCCAAACAGGAGAACCGCAATCACACCGATCACCACCATCTCAAAGGGACCAAGCCCGAACATCGCTAATTTGACTCGTCAGAGGAGGCTGGCTGGTCTTCTTGTTCGACGGTCTCGGACATACCGCGTTTGAACTCATTGGTGCTACGCCCGAGATTTCGCATCAGAGAGGGCAGCTTCGATCCACCAAACAGCAACAAGATGATGCCGGCGATGATTGCTAGCTCTAACGGCCCAGGTGCGCCAAAGCCCAAAAACAGGCTATTCATGATCATGATTCACTCTCGCAAAGAGGTTCTAGTAGGAGAACCCCAACGCTGACCGGCGAAAGCGGGTAGGTCGATCGCCCAAATAAACTCGGGTCGAACACCTCCTGGACCGACGTGTCGGGGGATGTGCAGCGAGCATACAAGCTCACCTCCGTACATTCTATTACGATTCCTCACTTCGTCAAAGGCATCGGGGTGCAGAAACAAGTCCAAACCTGAATGAGCAATCACCCAAACCTGCGCAAAACCCTTATTTTCCGGATCACCCAGAAAAAGGGCATCCGCAACACGAACGCCGCAAAAATGCATGCACCGTTGGTAGATCAACATCAACGGGCCATTTCAGAACGCCGAAGCCTTGACAAGACAGGGACAATCAGTGATCATGGACTTACTGAGATTGATTCTCATTAAGGAAAAATAAATGGACACCACACTCGACCAACTCGAGCCCGGACAGCGAGCCAATATCGTCCGTATCTCGGGTGCCGATGGAATCGCTTCACGGTTGCGTGAAATGGGCTTTGTTCCCGGTGAGCTTGTGCATTTCGTTCGCTCAGCCCCCCTGGGTGATCCGTTGAAATGTTCCGTCCATGGCAGCCGAATTGCGGTTCGCTGCGGTGAAGCTCGGCGTGTGTACGTCGAGCCGATTGGCTAATCCCTTTTTGAGCAATGACTGTTCGGCGAGTTGCATTCCCGCCGCTGCCAAGATGCTGCACTTGGACCCCACCCCCACCCTGGCACCGTTGACTGATCACGGGCGTCCACCACAAAGCCGTTACCACCATGGCATCTGCTCCCAATGTCGGCGCCGCCGAAATTTCAGGACACCCCCGAGTCGCCTTGGTCGGTAATCCGAACACTGGAAAGAGCACCTTATTCAACGCCTTGGCGGGAATGAATGTGCGGACGGGTAACTATCCCGGTGTTACGATTGAGAAGAAGACCGGTCTTTGTGAACTAGAAACAGGCAAGATCACGGTCGTTGATTTACCTGGCACCTATTCGCTTGCCCCTCGCTCCCCCGACGAGTTGGTCGCCGTGGAGGTTCTGACGGACAACGTCACCCAGCCTGGGGGCGTGAATCTGATCGTCTGCGTTGTCAACGCGCTGTTACTGCAACGTAATCTGTTTCTCGTCAGTCAACTGCTTGAACTAGGTAAACCCGTCGTTGTCGCCTTGAACATGATCGATGTTGCCGAGTCACGCGGCATGCAGATCGATGTCAAACGCTTATCCGAACAGCTAGGCGTCCCAGTGGTGGCCACCTCTGCAGCGAAACGGACTGGCATCGACGAGCTGAAACAAGCCATTGCCCAGCAGCTGGGCACCACCCCAGAGCAGCACAAACGCACCCGCATTTTACCGCCAGAGTTCTACAAATCGGTGGCGCGTTTTCGCGATTCTCTCATAGCAACCAACAGTGAGAAAAACGCTCATTTGCCGGATGACTACTTACTGGAGCGGATGATCCTTGATCGGGGTGGCGAACCCGAAACACAAGTGATCGCCAAATTTGGACCGTCTGCCGCCGAAGCGCTTAACAAGACGCGTGCGGAGCTCACGAAAGCCCTCGGTGATCCGATCGACATTGAATGCAATGCTCGCTACGCATGGGCCAAGACCAAGCTTGAATCCGTCTTCAAAAACGATTCCCGTCCCTCCTCACCGGTGACTGATCGCCTGGATGCGATCTTGACTCACCGCGTCCTTGGATTGGTTTGTTTCGTATTCACGATGTTTTTGATTTTCCAATCCATCTACACCTTCGCTGCGTTGCCGATGGACTTGATTGACGCTGCAACTAGCGGTTTATCAGATGCTGTGTGCAGTGTGATGGAACCGGGGCAGCTTCGCAGTTTGATCACAGACGGAATTATCGCTGGCGTTGGTGGCGTCCTGATTTTCCTGCCTCAAATCGCATTGTTGTTTCTATTTCTGGCTTTGCTGGAAGATTGTGGCTACATGGCCCGTGCAGCGTTCCTCGTTGATCGCATCATGACAACGTTTGGGCTCAGTGGAAAATCTTTCTTGCCGATGATGAGTTCATTCGCCTGTGCAGTTCCGGGCGTGATGGCGGCTCGGGTGATTGAAAATCGCAGAGACAGATTTGCAACCATTATGGTAGCTCCGTTGATGAGTTGTAGTGCAAGGCTACCTGTGTACCTGCTATTGATTGCCGCGTTCATCCCAAGCACAACGTATTTGGCTGGCTGGCTTTCTCTTCCAGCCATCGTATTGATGTCGATGTATCTCGTGGGGGTGGTTGCCGCTATCCCTGTCGCGTGGATCCTGAAGAAGACGTTATTGCGTGGTGAAGTTGCCCCATTTGTACTGGAGTTACCTGAATACAAGGTGCCATCGCCCAAAGTCGTACTGTCACGTGTTTGGTCTGCCAGCAAAGCTTTTGTGATCCGAGCTGGCACCCTGATTTTTGCCGCTTCGATCTTGATTTGGTTCGCTGGTTTTTGGCCGGGCGATCACACCAACCAGTACCGCATGGAAGCTGAGTTGGATGCAATGCAGGAACCCTCATTAGCAAGACAGGCCCTGATCGCCGACCTGAACGCCGAAAGCAGTCGTCTGCTTGAAAACAGCATGCTGGGTCGCACGGGACATCTGATTGAACCGATCGTTCGACCTCTGGGATGGGACTGGAAGATAGGCGTTGGTGTGTTAGCGAGTTTTCCAGCACGAGAAGTCATCATTGCGACACTCGGGACCATTTACAGTCTCGGCGGTGACGCCGAAGAAGAGGGGTTGGTGGGTGCGCTTCAAGCCTCAACCTATGACGATGGCACACCGGTCTACTCCGTCCCGGTTGCCCTGTCAGTGATGGTGTTTTTCGCCCTATGCGCTCAATGTGTCAGCACATTGCTGGTAATCCGACGAGAAACAAACTCGCTGTTTTGGCCATTCCTTAGCTTTTCTTACATGACTCTGTTAGCCTATTTTGGGGCGTGGCTGACTTATGCCGTCTCAAGCCAACTGCTGTAAATCGATCCCCAAAATCCAGAAACGCCTAGCAGATGGAAATTCAAGATCTCGTCGCGTTCACGATCGTGCTGCTCGCTGCAGCGTGGTTGACCCGACGCATCTATCGCGTCCTTAACTCTGCAGCGGGTAACAAACAGATCGGAGCGTGTGATCAATGCCCGAACAACCGAGATTCGGGACAACCTGCCCAAATTGTTGAAATCAATCAAAAACGGGTGGATGATTGACTCTCAACATCAACCGAGCGTTGCGTTAACCAACTAAGCTGGTAAGTCGTGTCCGTTTAGTCGACAAAGAGCTACAAATCAAACTTACACCGTTGAAACCGCCAGAGTCCACTCGCCACCAAGCGATGTTACCTCCCTTAAGGTAGATAGCTCGATCCCCATTTCACTTCACTGCACCCTATGAACGATGGTGATCGTCTCCTGCCAAAGCCCGTGTTCAACGACGCACGGTTTTTCTTACGTCCCCTCTCTCGCTTAATCCATAATCCACTTGCTCGCATCACGTATTACCTTCGAATCGCCCTCCCCCTCAAGTGGGTGCGAGAAGCCAAGTGCCAATCTGCCAGCATCCTTCATCCAAACGTTGTGAATCATTAGCCTGATGAACCGACTGCTCACTTACCTTATCGAAGCGATCCGCAGCCCACGCGAACAACTCTCGCGAGGTCAGCAATTTCTCCGTAAGAGCATTGAGCTTGTCGTGTACTGCTATCGTCAATTGCAACGACAGCGTGCCGATGGCATGGCTGCTGAACTCACCTACCGCACGATATTCGCCTTGATCCCTGTCGTCGTCCTTGGCCTGGTTATGTTTAGGGTAGTAGGTGGTTTGGAAGATGTTCAGGCCAAGGTTGAAAACCAATTATTTTCGTTCTTTGGTGTACCGGATGTCTCGGCAGTCTATGAGCCGCTGCAACCCACGAATCCCATTGCCCCAGCAACTCCAACTTATCAGGATCCGGCAGTCGTTCCTACGCAGACGACCCTGGCGCCGCCTGCCCCCGAACCACAGCAGGGGCGTCAGCAGACGCAGCTACAGGCGTCCTCGCAGCCACTGCTACAGGAACCTCAATCTGCATCTGAGACCAACACATTAGTTCGTCCTGATCTCTCACCCAGCATCCGCGACCAAGCATCACTCAACAATTTCACTTCGGGATCGAACGCCACAGCTACGACGAATCCGGAAATGGTGGCCTCATCAGACCCACTGAGCACCGATCCCAGACAATCTCCTGTCGAAACAGAAGCTCAAACTCGGTCCGACGCAAACTACACCTCAGAAGTCGACGCGGCACAGCAAGCGAGAATTAGTATCCGAAGAACTCTGCATGACTTGGCTGACAAGGTCTCGTCAGTTGACTTTGCCTCAATCGGTGTTTTTGGCTTGCTTCTTTTCACCTACGCAGCAGTAGCACTTGCCAATGCAGCAGAGCATTTATTCAATCGCATCTACGAAGCTCCCTCCAAGCGTCCGGCCCATCTGAGGCTGGCCATTCACTGGTCGATCCTGACCTTGGGAGGTGGACTACTTGCGATGAGCCTGTATTTGTCTGGACAGTTGGTGGATTGGTTTGGCAACATGGAAGGCCGTGAAACACTCAAACCACTTTTAACTCATTGTGTTTCGCTACTCGCAAGTTGGATTCTGTTGTTCCTTGTTTATGCACTGATGCCCAACACCAGGGTGTCCGTACGTGCCGCGGCAGTCGGCGCGGCAGTCAGTGCCGTTTTGTGGGAACTTGCAAAGTATGGGTTTCAGATCTACTTATCAGAAGCCGTTCCATATTCGCTCTACGGTTCCCTCGGGTTAATCCCACTGTTCCTCTTTTGGATCTATTTGACGTGGCTTGTGGTGCTTTTCGGCCTGATCCTTACCTATACCCTTCAAGCACTTGGGGGGCATCTTCCAGATCAGTTCGACAGTGAGCAGCCCAATACAATCGACGGGGACCCCGACTGGATGCTTCCCATCATGTGCGAAGTTGGAAACTCATTTGAAGAGGGAGTCGTTCTGGACCATCAGAGTTTGTCCAACCGTATAGGACTTTCATCGCGAACAATCCACGAATTGGTATCGCATCTGATTGATGCCAACTTGTTACGCCAAGTGAACCAGGCTGATACTTCGGTGGGGTTAACGCTCGCCCGACCGGCTGACAAAATCCAGCTTGTCGAAATATTGGATCTTGCTCAGGGCGTTTGTCCTCCGCACAGGCATCCTGCGTGGAAGACGTTTGCAAGTTTGAAGGAAGCAGAACGGCAAGCCGCCGAGGGGAAGACACTGGCTGATGCTGACATTTGATCTAGCCGTCGTTGCATTCACTTGGAAAAGGTTTCCTTGATCTCGCACTCTCTAATTATCTGCTTCAAGTTGGGCATCATCACGTCCCGCTTGCAGAACCAGGACAAGTTCATCAACAGCACCGCAAAGGTCAACGAGTGCGACGCGCGCTAACGCAAGATCGCCCTGTTGCAATGCTTCTTCAAGCTTTTCGACCACTTCAATTGTTTTCACTGCTGCAACAACACGTGCAACACCCTTCAATGTATGAGCGTGACGTTCCACATCAACTTTGGATCCGACCTGCAACGCCTCGCTCAATTCCCCAAGCAAAACTGGAAGTTCCTCCAAGGCAGAACCTTTCACCACTTCGAACAACTCACCATCATCAGCACTGTTGGCATAGGCGGCGGTCCAATCAACCACAACGGTTTCATCCTCACCAAGGCGTTCGGCCGATTGTTTTTCAGCCACATCCACCATCTCACTGCCCTCTGCTTTCCGCGCGTGTGTGCCAGAATCCCGTTGAAACGCGTCCCCGGAGTACTTGAGCAACATGCGATGAAGCTCACGTTTACGAACCGGCTTCGCAAGGTAGTCATCCATCCCTGCTTGAATACATCGTGCTCGATCCCCTTTCATGGCGTGCGCCGTCATCGCGACCACGGGGATGTGCGTCCTTCTCACGGCTTCCAGTTCGCGAATCCTCCGCGTCGCTTCAAATCCGTTGAGGACCGGCATCTGAATATCCATCAAAACAATATCGAACTTTTGTTCTGTGAATAGTTCAACGGCTTCCTTACCATTACTTGCGATAACAACCTCATGTTTCAATTGTTGCAGCAATCCCAACGCAACCTTTTGGTTTGCAATCCCATCCTCCGCCATCAAAATCCGAAGACTTTTGGCACCATCGCCCTGTTCTTCTGATGGGGCGTTAATTAACGACATCGCCGTCAACTGCCGTTTACAACGCATCAGTGCCGCTATTAGTTCAGAAGTAACAACTGGTTTGTACAAACAGGAGTTTGTTTGCATTGCTTTGCTTCGCACAAGATCGCCATCTCCACCCACCTTTGCCAAACGAATGATTGGTATCTGTTTGAGCAGAGAATTCCAATCTGCATGTTCGGCCAACAATGCAGAACTCATTCCTTCAACTTCGACGTCAGTAATTAAGACTGGTAGAAGAGCATCTAACGCTGCCAGTTTCTTAAGCGATTCGACTGCTAGTTCCCGGTTATTGGCTATCTCAACCTGCATTCCCCAACTTTCCAGCTGAGAACGCATAGCTTCGGTTGCTCCCCGGTCCCAGTCAGCTAACACTGCAAACAATCCCGACAAGTCCGGCTGTTCCACCTCAAAAGACTCTTGATGCTTTGAGATCCCAAACCGCAAAGTGAAGTGGAACGTGCTACCCACACCGGCTTTGCTTTCGAGCCAGATATCACCATTCATCGCCTCGACGATCTTTTTCGTGATTGCGAGGCCCAAACCAGTGCCACCGAACTCGCGAGTCGTGGAGGTATCAGCCTGCTCAAAGGCTGTAAAAATCTTGGAGTGTAAATCCTTGGGAATTCCAATCCCTGTATCTTCTACAAGAAAGTGCAAGGTGACAGTTTCATCTTTCAGCCCATCCACAAGAACGTCGACGGTCACGCTTCCAGCATCAGTAAATTTGATTGCGTTACCCACCAAATTCACAAGCACCTGCCTCAATCGAGTTGAGTCACCACGTACCCAATCAGGTGTTCCGGGCGTCACATGCCACGTCAAATTTAGGTTTTTGGACTGAGCACGCACACCGAACGGTTTCATGGCAGCGGCCACCTCCTCACGAATATCAAAATCTCTTATCTCAATATCAAGTCGGCCTGACTCAATCTTTGAGAAGTCGAGAATCTCATTGATAATTTCGAGAAGGAGCTCGGCAGATTCGCGTACCACGTGCAGATACTCGCTTTTCGAGACTCCGTCCCCTGTTTCCAACGCGAGATCAGTCATACCAATGATCGCATTCATTGGAGTTCTAATCTCATGGCTCATATTTGCTAGGAAATCACTCTTGGCAGTGCTTGCTGCTTCGGCAGCGTCCTGTGCTGTTTTGTAGTCCGTAATATCCCTTGCTACACCGAACAACCCGACAATTTGCCCCTCCGAGGTTCGAAGCGGGGCCTTGGTCGTCGACACCCACACCTGAGTACCATCAGGCGTGTACTGCAGTTCCTCTTTACCGATAATCGGCGTCCCCGTCGCGATGATCCGATGCTCATCAGCAAGGTACTCACCGGATTGCTCGGGACCGTAGAGGTCACCATCCGTCTTGCTCACAAGAGCGGCTGAATCCTCGTACCCTAAATGCTGCGCCATTGCCGCGCTCGCCCGGACAATCTTACAGTCCGCATCCTTAAAATAGATCAGATCCGGAGAATGTTCCAGCAAGGTATTCAGCAAAAAGTGCTCAACTGCGAATTTGTCTTTTGCACTATTCAGCTCACGCGTCCTTGCCTCGATCATCTCCTCAATTTCTGACGTTCGGTCACCCATGCTTCTGGTGTAACCAGCCAGGATGACTGACATCAGGGATCCAAGGATGATAATTGCAATTGGCAAGCGAGAAGAGTTTGCCCGGATAAAATCCGGGGTCAAAACGGTCGTAACGTGCCAATCATCGAACGGCTTGCATAGTTCAGCATCCCGCGTCTGAAGATCAGTTCCATACCGAAGAACGGGATTAGGTATCTTATCAAACACAGTCCCTTGGCCATCCCACGCGTGCATCGCAACAGCCCGAAGTTCAGCGTTTCCATGTGCATGTTCGAAAACCACATCAACTTTACTTTCGCTCGCAAAAAACGCCTCATCGAGTAACACACCAATGTCAATGATGATCGCGTACACGCCCGTTAACTGATTCTCTCGCTCTTGTTTGCTCGATAAATCCTTCGAGTAAAACTGAAGCCTTTTCTCTCGAATAAAATTGCGTCTAGCTGTCAATACGTCCCCAGTATCCGTAAAATCTGAGAAACCGCCCCCTTCAAATAGGTCGTAAACCGGTCGCATCACAGCAACAACATACTTTTCTTTCCCTCCGACCTCCGGCAAACGAAACGGCCGACTTATTGTGTAGTGCTGAGCATCAGTCAGAATTGAATCGATGGCGTCCTTGCAGGCTGGGATCGCTCCGAAATCCAATCCGTTCAAAAATAGTCGATCAACATTTTTGTTAGACAAAAATGCGGGAAAAGAGATTTGGGTATCCTGATCCTGCTCATATCCCTCTGGTATCCAAATGCTGGACTCCGGATCAACCTGCGTTAAGAGTCCCTCCACTTTATCGCGTTCCGAGCGTGTCAACCGCGGCAACCAACAAGCGTAGAGCACCGATTTTTCGCCGGTGAAGTCGGTATCGAAACGCTCATAGAAATCAGAAAGGTTATTTTCGTAGGAATTTCCTGGGCGACTTCCAAGCCAAGCGCGTCCAGCTACGGCGGCACGAAATGCGTTTTCGACGACACGACACTGAAGCGTACTGACAGCCTCCCCACGCTGCAGGATCATGTCAGTCTCATTTTGTCGAATAAAGCAAAACGCGAGAAACGTAATCAGCAAGCCAATGCAAAGAACGGTAAGCGTCCCAAGGTACGATAAACGTTTACTCTTCGTTGCTATTTCTTCGGACATTCAAACCTCCAACGAACACCTAGCCCCCCAGCGAACGCTCAGCTGAAAGGTACACGCAATTCTTCGCCGTTCTACGCGCCTCGAAGCAGAAAATAAACCGTCGCTAAAGAACCATTCCTGTACGGAGAATAATTAAGACTGTTTGCTTTCAGCCGCCCTGCCTGCACGTTCAACTTACCAGATACTCTCACTATCGGGGGGGTGGCTACGCCGATCCGTATTTTTCAACTCAAAGAGCGAAGCTCTTCACGGAGTCTTTGGTGCTGTTCATTTAACGGCGCCATCCCAACCCAATTGCTTCACCAACTACCAACAGACATCACGTGCAACACCGATCAATGTGCCTCAAGCCAGTTCCGCCCCACACCGAGCTCAACTTCGATGGGAACCCGCATCGGAAGGGTTGTTTTCATGCTTGCCTCAATGACTGGCATGACACGCTCTTGCTCATCAATTGCCATGTCAAACACAATTTCGTCATGCACGGTGAGCACCATTTTGGTAGTAAAGCCACCTTCGATCAGCGCGTTGTGGGTGCGAATCATTGCAACCTTCAACATATCGGCAGCGGTCCCTTGGATGGGGCTGTTCATTGCCAAGCGTTCAGCGGCATTCACGACGTTTCGACTTTTTGAGTTAATGTCGCGGATATACCGTCGTCGTCCGGTACTCGTCGCAACGAAACCATGCTCCTTTGCGAATGCAATCGTTTCGTCAATGTACGCCTGAACCCCTGGGTACTTTTCAAAATAGTTCTCGATCAATTCGCTCGCTTCGTGCCTTGGAATATTGAGCCGCTGTTGCAAGCCGAAAGCCGATATCCCATAGATGATTCCAAAGTTAACGGTTTTTGCTTTGTCACGCATTTCACGCGTCACCTCATCAACATCCACCTTATAAACCTTGGACGCAGTGACCGTGTGAATATCTTCCCCGTTCTTAAAAGCGTCCAGCATTCCTTCATCGCCACTCAACTCCGCCATTACCCTTAATTCAATTTGTGAGTAATCAGCACTTAGAATCAGATGTTGATCATCCCTGGGAACAAACGCAGCGCGAATATCTCTCCCTCGTTCTTTCCGCACCGGAATCGTTTGCAGATTGGGATCATTGGACTGGATCCTGCCAGTCGCTGTCCAAACTTGACTGTAGTGGGTATGCACCCGCCCTGTATTCGAATTTACCGCAAGCGGCAGTTGGTCCACGTAAACAGATTTCAACTTGCGAGCGTTGCGATAATCAAGCACGTCAGCAATGACCTGATGCTTGTGTGAAAGCCTCTCTAGCTCAGCCTCGCGCGTTGAGTACTGCCCTGTCGCTGTCTTTTTTGGGTTTTTTTCGAGTTCCAACTCCTCGTAAAGAACAATGCCTAATTGCTTGGGCGAATCAATATTGAATTCGTGGCCTGCCGCTCGAAAGATGCTCTCCTGTAGCGTCTCGATTTCGCAACCGAGTTTTTTTGAAAACACTGCCAAGGCATCGGTATCAAGGCGTATCCCCTCATGCTCCATGTCAACCAACACAGGGATCAGTGGACATTCGACATCATTGCAAACCTGGCTGGTTCCCTGTGCCACGATTTCCGGCCGAATTAGGCTCGCAATCTGCAGAGTGACGTCAGCGTCTTCACAGGCGTAGTCGGATAGTTTTTCCAACGGAACTTCACTCATACACTTTTGATCTTTCCCCTTTTCACCTATTAGTTCGCTAGTCGGGATCGGAACATAACCCAAGTACAGCTTGGCCAAATAATCAAGGCCATGCCGCATCTCTGGTTCCTTCATAGAATGGGCCAGCATCGTGTCGAAGATCTCTCCCTGTACGTCGATTCCATGCCATTTGAGCAGAGTCAAGTCATACTTCAAATTGTGACCTATCTTACCAATCGCATGATTGGCAAGCACGGGCTCGAACTCCTTCAACACAGCGGCAGCTGGCCCTGGTTCCTCTGGCAATACCACATAGTATGCCTCGGCAGGGC
Organism: Rubripirellula sp.; assembly: GCA_051010795.1. Taxonomy (GTDB): domain Bacteria; phylum Planctomycetota; class Planctomycetia; order Pirellulales; family Pirellulaceae; genus Rubripirellula. The sequence goes on along the minus strand of JBPCVE010000369.1, from coordinate 5,585 downwards.
GAACGCTAAATGCCAAGCCAATTGGTCTCGCGTCTCGCGGATCCAAACTTGTTGTTTCGGTATCAAAACAAAAACTTTTCTGTTGGTTCAACAACTCGATTAATTCAGTTCGCTGATCTGCGGTGGTGATCGTGTGATACTGATGGGGCACGTCACAGATTGTTTTCTCATCCACCGGCTCATCAAACAGCGTGGCCTGAATTTCTGTTTCGCGTTTTTCCCTAATAACCTTGGCACGACTACTTGCAGACGAAAACGATTTGCCGAGCAGCTTTTTCCCAAGTGTGTCGAACTCCAACTCCATCAACAAATCTTTGAGTTTGGCTTTGTCAAAACTTTCTTGCTGCAATTGTGCAAATTGAACATCATGTGGAACATCCAACTGAATGGTCACAAGCCTTTTTGAGAGCCTTGCCATGTCGGCCTGGTCCTCAACACGTTCTTTCTGCTTACCCTTCAGTTCAGCGCTGTGATTCAGTAAATTCTCAATACTGCCATATTGCGCAATCAGTTTCTGCGCGGTCTTGGGACCAATCCCTGCAACGCCGGGAATATTGTCGCTCGCATCACCCATCAAACCAAGAATATCAATCACTTGATCCACTCGCTCGATACCCCATTTCTCGAGCACTTCCTTGACACCAAACATCTCCGGGTCGGAGCCCCTGCGTCCCGGCTTGTAGATCACAATATCGTCAGTCACCAACTGTTCATAATCTTTGTCGGGGGTCACCATCCAGGTTCGGAACCCTTCCCTACTTGCTTGATGCGCTAAAGTTCCAATCACATCGTCAGCTTCGTATCCAGGTTTGCGGATCACGTGGACATTCAGCGCATCAAGCAACCGATCGATGTAAGGTAACTGCGTTGCAATGTCCTCGGGCATCGCATCACGCTGCGCCTTGTAATCCGGGAAATCAATATGGCGCTGCGTGGGCTCAGAAGTATCGAAAGCAACTGAGATATGGGTCGGCTCTTCTTTTTTCAGGATATCGAGCACCGTGTTCGCCATCCCAAACACGGCCGACGTACAGAGCCCACCGGACGTGAAACGCGGACTGCGAACCAACGCAAAGTGCGCTCGATACGTTAATGCCATTCCATCGAGCAGGAAAAGCTTCTGATTATCGGGGAACAACTCAGTTGTTTTGTCTGCCACGCGACGTTCCTGCCATTGATGAGATCAAGAGGGAGGGTCGCTTCCTAGAACCGGAGCGGCCCGATCAAAGTCCACTGGACAATCTAACGAGTGTGCCCCTCATGCTGCTAGCTGCCTGAAAAACTATGTACTCGCCACCCGAGATCAATCAGCCGGGCGTCTTAGAACCAACCGGCCAACAACACGCGGCAGACTGTTTGTGAATTGCTGATGTTGCTTGATAACAAGGCAAGCACCGCAAATCCAAGTGACGGCGATCATCACAGCAGCGCACCTGATGAACAAACCAGCATCAATCAGCCAAGCACTGAAAATCAGTGAATCACTGCCCCTCAATGTATTCAAGCTGAATCTTGGTGTTCGGCAGAGCCTTTCCCAGCTCATCCACGCCTGCCTGCGTAACGGCCGTGCGAGTGACCTTCAGATCATTCAACTTGGTCATACCTTCCAAGGCCGGCAGCCCATCATCTGTAATCTGGGTTGAGCCCAAATGCAGGAAGGTCAGGTTTTTCATCCCGCTCAAGTAAGGGGTCCCCTCATCGCTGAGCCGAGTGTTATCCAGATTGAGGTACTCCAACTTCGTAAGTCCTTTGAGCGGCTCAATACCGGCATCAGAAATATTCACCCTCCAGAGATTCAATTTTTTCAGATTCGGCAGATCAGCCAGAGGGCCCATCGCATCATCAAATAGCTGAGCGCATTCACTCAAATCAAGCTCTTCCAACGCTTTTATCTTCGGAAGGTTTGCGACGCCGCTGGCATCAATCTGATTCCTGGCCAAGCGAAGCTTTTTGAGATTCGGGAAGGTGGCGAACAGCTCGACGGACTCGTTTCCGATCGTCGTTTCTGCCATGTAAAGCTCTTGCAGATTATTCAATCCAACAATCGATTTGATCCCGTCTTCGCTGATCCAAAGATAGTCGATCGCAAGAACTTTCAGATTTTTGAGTTTTGCAACATGGACCATCCCGTCGTCGCTGACGCTGCATGCCCCGCTCTTCCCCGACAGCCTGAGTGCCTTGAGCTTACTGAGTTCGCCCAGTTCAGCGAGTCCATCATCACTGATCCCACACTCCCTGAGGTCAAGATCTTCCAGACTGGCAATCTTTCCAACCGTCTTCATTCCTGCATCGGTCACAGGGGTCCCACCGAGTCGAACAGCTCGCAACCGCGGCAATTCAACTAACGGCTCCAGATCACTGTCAGTGATATCCAGCCCCCGAAAGTCGACATCAATGATGGAACCGGAAGAGTCACGCCGCACCTTTTCGGTAACCGCCCCAATGGCGGCTACGGCAGCCTCCGGGTCAGCGGACACGGGATCGATGACCTCTCCGGATATCGATGACCCGATATCATCAGGAAGCGTATCGGTTCCCTCACGAACACAGCCACAGACAAGGAGAACACCACCGACCAAAACCAAAGAGCGTGCAAACATGAAATTCCAGAACGTCAACCGACGTAAAAAGCCAAATGGGTTAAAACGGTGATGGGTATCCATCACCGCTGAAATCAATATCCCACGCCCTGACTCAGAGCGTAGTTTGGGTTGTTCAGCTATCGCATCACCGAATTTTCAACCTTCGAATTCAACTTCCCATCCGGGACGATACTCTTTTCGAAGATATTTATCAGCTTCGGGGCAGTTGGTAGCTTTGAAGTTTTCGCCATCCCAATCGATCTGCTGACCGGTACGGAAGGCGACATTTCCCAGCAGTACGGACTCAGTAAGTGCGCCTGAGTAATCAAAATTACAGGTGGTCGGTGAACCATCCTTACAGGCTTTGATCCATTCCGCATGGTGCCCGATCGATTTCGGAATGGTCTGTGCGGGTGGTTTGAAATCTGAGTATTTATCTTTCGGAAACAGTTTGTAATTTCCATAGGAAGCAAACATGTGCCCCTGGGTTCCTACAAACATAATCCCACTTCCGGGCACTTTTTCGCCAGCGACGACGCGTGGCGTCTTATTGCCGTCGTACCAGGTAAAATCAAGGGCTGGCATATCACCTCGAGCGGGGAACTTGTACTTGACCACCAAACCCAAGGGGCATGTTTCAGGATGTACCTCGGGGCCTTCCGCTTCGATCGAGGTAGGATGCCGAAGATCCAAAGCCCAGAAGGGTAAGTCCATGTAGTGACAGCCCATGTCGCCAAGCGTTCCCTGGCCGAAGTCCCACCATCGTCGCCATTGTGCAGGATGGTACCGTCCAAGTGCAAACGGTCGCTCGGGAGCAGGGCCCAACCATAGATCCCAGCTCAAATTCGCTGGTGGCTCGACGCCCTTCTCAGGACGCTCTCCGCCGCCCCAGCCTTTCCCAACCCATACGTGTACTTCCTTGACATCACCGATGGTTCCAGCACGAATGATTTCAACGACGCGGCGGTAGTTGTCACCCGCGTGGATTTGCGTCCCCATTTGCGTCGCAACGCCTTTGGCCTTCGCAGCTGCTGCGATCTTCCTGGCCTCTTCCACCGTGTGCGTCAGCGGTTTTTCACAATAACAGTGCAAGCCCGCGTTGATCCCACGAATCGCCGCCGGGGCGTGGTTGTGGTCCGTCGTGGCGACCACAATTGCGTCGGCTTTGTCAGCTTCCTCCGCGATCATCTCGCGGTAGTCTTTGTACAACTTTGCATCCGGGAAGCGTTTGGAAGCACGATCAAGATAGTTCTGATCAATATCACAAAGCCCAACAATATCTTGACTTTGAACACCATCAATGTCAGCCGAAGCACGATTTGCTGTACCAACACACAGTACCTTGAGTTTCTCATTGGGCGACTTTGACTCCTGAGCTGGAACCTCACTCCACACTCCCATGGCCAGTGCACCGGCCCCAGTAGCCTGAAGAAATTGCCGTCGCTTTACGCCGTTGCTTGACTTGGGGTCTCTACTCTGCATTGATTTTGTCCGGATGGGGTTCATAAGGTGGGCGAGACGTCGTTTCGAGCTCCAAAGCGTATCTCGAACCGCATGGAAATCTGGAGCCGCTGGAGACGTCCATCTCTCCTCAGTTTAGCACAGGGCACCAAGAAGTGTGAACGGAACATGTATTGCCGATTTTCCCCGGCAACAACGCCACCCACAATGCTGCACAATCTTTTACTCCGGTAAGGAGGGCTGCCCCAAGCAAAAAGGGAAAACCTGAACCCTTCACGTACACTTATGGCAAACCCAAGCATTTGAAGCGGCAGGGATTTATCGACACACCTTCACGATTTCCGTTGCGGGATTCCTCGTAACCTTGGGCAATTCGTCCGTGTGCACATTAAAAACGCATCGCTAGCGACTTTGAGACCATTCAAAGAGCAGCAAACTGGCCACCCGACTTACGGATAACGTCGCACACTCGGTTTGCGTGCCCTCGACGGCAAATCAGGCACGTGACAAGTACTCACCGGTACGAGTGTCAATTTTAAGAGTTTCGCCTTGCTTGATGTATTCCGGAACCTGCACGACCAACCCCGTTTCCAGCGTGGCAGGTTTTGTCCTTGAGGTCGCTGAATTCCCCTTCACTCCTGGGTCACATTCAGTGATGAGTAGTTCAACCGAAGCCGGTACTTCGAGTCCAACACAAGCATCGTTGTAGATCATCGCTCGCATCCCCTCGAGTCCCTCGGTGATGTAGGGGAGCTGTTCCTGAATGTCCTCTAATGGCAACTCATACTGCTGATAATCTTCCTGATCCATCAGAAACATGCTGTCAGCGTCGGAGTACATCATCTGCACGTTGCGCCGCGAAAAATCAGCTTCACCGAGCGACTCGGTGCCTTTGAGCGTTAAATCCACTTTATTGCCGGTGACCACGTTCCTTGCCTTGAACTTGTACAGCGTGGCAGCGCCTCGAGCTGAGGGCGAGTGCACCGAAATTCCCTGAATGATGACTGGGTTTCCGTTATGCACCACGACAGTACCGGTCTTGATATCTTTTGCTTGCACGTTGCAGAACTCCTGACGAATGATGATGGAATGACCGGACAATTCGGTCAGCTCACGCTGATAAGATTAGCGCCACAACCAAGCTCGAAAACCCTGCACCAGAAGTTCCTGTTGACCGAAACTTTGAGTGAAAAGTACTCCACCAAGAACGAGGGTGAACCCGAGCATCGCGAACCCACGACGCGGAAATGGCGTGGTTTGGCCCTGGACCTTGGCACGCGTCGCGCCCAGTAATTTGCTCCAGAACCTTAGCGAGACATTCGGCTCGAATGCCACGATCTGGGCATAATCAACTCCGCGATGGCCATCCACTCTCAGATGTATTCCCAAAGCTGGCAAGGTAACCTGCAGCAAACCAGCGTCACCGGACGCTTTTGCATCGAGCGTCTGGGCAGCCGCGAGCAGCGGCTCAAAAAGTTCCTCAGCTGTACGCCCGTAAACGGCGATGCGGGGAGGAAAGCTGAGAGCAATCAGTGTCACACT